>NZ_CP147404.1:1800000-2123333 GCF_037201805.1 Bacillus sp. FJAT-52991
GCTCGGAAGGCCATTCACTGTCACTCTTGCACTGGTTTTCACCAACCACCAGCTCTCTGAAGCATTCATGACAACTACTCTTCTTCGTCAACGCTCATTTCATGTACGATCAAATTGTTGAAACAATCATATTACATACACATTTAGAAAGTCAACTATTTTCTCTAAAAAAAATCATCCAAAATTCTAGTTTACTCGGCATTATCTACAAAAAATGTATATCCTTAATATAAATTTAATAGTAAAATATACCTTATATAAGCGAGGTGTGTATATGACAGTTTATGTCGCTAGGCAACCAATATTTAACCGAAAAGAAGAAACGGTCGCCTATGAATTACTTTACCGCAATCAAAAAGGGCAAGTACTTGCAAATGTAACAGATGGCGATACAGCTACAATGGAACTATTAAAAAATAGCCTACTCAACATTGGGATCGATCGACTATCAGAAGGGAAGATGCTGTTTATTAACTTCACTGAAAATTTATTGTTGATTGACCCTCCTGCATTTTTAGAAAGGGATAAGATTGTCATTGAGATTTTAGAGGATGTCGAATCTTCTGAGAGACTCATTCAGTCTTGTCGAAAACTAAGAAAGAAAGGCTATACGCTTGCTCTTGATGATTATGTGTTACATGAAAGAAATAAAGAATTAGTCCCATTGGCTAACATTATCAAAGTCGATTTTTTGCAAACCCCAAGATTTGAACGCCAACGAATGATGAAAGAACTAAAACAATACAATCTTCTTTGGCTTGCTGAAAAAGTGGAGACGAGGGAACAGCTCCAACAAGCAATGGAAGAAGGTTTCTCTTTATTTCAAGGCTTTTTCTTTGCTAAGCCTGCCTTACTTAGTGCAGATTCTATACCAGAGTTCTCTAATAATTACTTAGTTATTTTGAATGAAGTGGCAGCTCCTTTACCAAGTATACAAAACATCGCTCGATTAATTGAAGGAGATTTATCGCTGTCTTACCAGCTACTTAAGCTATTAAATAAAACCGCTTTTATTCAGAGAGAGAAAGTCAAAACGATTCACCAGGCTATTATGCTGATTGGGTTAGAAGAATTAAAAAAATGGATTCTCTTTATTATGATAAATACGAATAAGCAAACATGTTCGGAAGAAATTATGCGAACATCTCTCGTTCGAGCAAAAACGCTTGAACAATTAGCTAGGAATTATTTCCCTGACCAACCAACTTCACAACTTTTTCTGCTCGGTATGCTCTCGATGATCGATGCTCTTTTAGGAAAACCGATGGAAAGTATCTTGCCTGAATTGCCAATAGATACAGAGATAAAAGAAGCCTTACTGTTAAAAGAAAATCATTTTTCTAAGGCTCTACTGTTAATAAGATCGTTAGAAGAAGCCAACTGGCCGTCAGCGAGTGACTTTTGCTCACAGCTGCAAATTGAAGAAGATATACTGTTCACTTCTTACAATCAAGCCATCCGATGGAGCGATCAATTATTACAAAAGAACACCGAGCTTAAATAATCAAGCTCGGTGTTCTTTTTGTTTCGCTGTAGTAAAAAATGTAACAACAATAAAAACAATGAATGAAATAATAATAGGCAAGACGACGGTATGCATCCCTAGCGCATTTGGATAAAAGGAATGGAACAAAATATAAGAGAGCATCCCTGAAATCATCGAAGCAACCGCACCTGCCCCGTTCGCTCTCTTCCAATACAACGCAAAAATCACCGGCCAAATAAAGACCGCTTCTAATCCACCAAACGAAAATAAATTTAACCAAATGATCAAATTAGGTGGATCTAATGCTACGAAAAAGACGATAATGCCAATAATAGTTGTTACCCATAAACTAAGCTTTTTGATCTTCTTTTCCTCTGCGTTTTTATTAATGAAATGTAAGTATAAATCCTTAATGATCGCTGAAGAAACGAGCAAAAGAAGAGAATCAACCGTCGACATAATTGCGGCCATTGGAGCAGCAAGCACAATCCCCGCCAGCCAATCAGGCATAATCGCCATGGCAAGCTCCGGCATCACCTTATCACCGACTGTAATCCCTGGAACGATCGCCCGAGCCATTACCCCAATTAAATGCATGCCTAGCATAATGATACCTACAACAATGGTTCCAATAATCAACGCTCGATGCATCGCCTTTGAGTTTTTATAACTCATCGCTCGAACGGTTACTTGCGGTAAACCAACGACACCCACACCTACTAAAATCCAAAACGAAGAGATATACAGAGGCGTTAAACTTTGATCATGCCCGTAAGGAGTTAATAGATTCGGATTTTCCTCCCGAAGCGTCCCCATAATATTTTCCATGCCACCACCAGCTTTTAAAGCAGCGATGAATAAAATCAGCGTGCCTCCAACCATGATAATCCCCTGGACCATATCGGTAATTGCTACGGCTCGAAACCCACCAATCACTACATAAATTAAGACAGAACCCGCAAAAATCATTAAAGCCGTCGTATACGAAAGACCGGTAATTGACTCCACTAACCGAGCGCCGCCAATCCACTGGGCAATCATCGCGGAAAATAAAAAGATAATAATACTAAGAGCGGCCAACACAACAACAAGCTGACTTTTATAGCGAGCATATAAAAAATCCACCAATGTGATTGCCTTATATTGCCGCGCCATAATGGCAAACTTCTTCCCTAAAATCATCAATACAAAATAGCCGGTCGCTACTTGACTCATCGCCAGGAGTACCCAAGCTAAACCATAGTTATAAGCTGCGCCAGGACCGCTTAAAAAGCTTGAGGCACTTCCGTATGTCGCCGCCATCGTCATCGCCAAGACAAATCCACCAAGTTCTCTGCTTCCTAGAAAGTATTCCTGGACAAACGAAGACGAGCTTTGCACATACTTAGACGCATAGACGCCGATACCAAAAATAATGATTAAAAATAATAACAAAGGTAAAATGACCGTCATATTCACAGCTGATCACCATCCTCATCAAAAGGCACGTCTTTAAATAGGACCTTCACTACAATGGTGACGAGCACAACCATCAATATAAACCCTACGACACAGCTATAAAAGAACCAAGCTGGTAAACCTAATATGTACGTATATTCTTCCACTGGTGCTGCGCCAAGCCCAAACGCAAAGCCATACCACCAAATGAAGTTAATGATGACTAAAATGACGCCAATCCAAGCCTCTTTTTTAGCGATCACAAAACGTGGATCTTGTTTGTTCTTCAATCTGTTTCCCCCTTTTTCTCTCTAAAACGATACCAACTACAGTCCCTTTTTTACCTTACGCTAAGGATCTTTAGGATGCAATACAGTTTTTTTGAAACAGGGAAAAATTCATTTCCATTGCTCGATAAATTCCACAAGTAATCGATTCAATTGTGCCGAGAATTTGGATGGGAGCTGATGAGTACCTTTCTTAATAAACACTACTCGGCTATTTGGAACCGTTCGATAATAATGACTGTACTTATGAACAATCGGTGATTTTCCTCCATACAGAGACAATACAGGTAACTGCCAGGAGGATAATTGATCGGTGAAATCACTCTGTAAAGATAATTCATAAAATCGTTTCCATATGAATCGATCCGCTTTCATCATCGATTGATACATCAATCGCTTCTCCTCTTGGCGCTCAAAGTGGCTATTAGAAATCATCTTTGCGAGCAAGGAAGGAGCCCTTTTTGTAAGCTGAATACCAGCCCGATGTTCAGCCTTGAATAGGAGGGCGTCCACTTTCGGATAGCCGCTAGCAAGGATCACCCCTTTCAATTTATCAGGATACGTAAGCGCATACTGCTGAACAATCGTTCCTCCTGCTGAATAGCCAAAAAGAAAGATTTTCTCTTCTTGAATCGCTGACTGAACCGCTGAAATATCTTCTAAAAAGCTATGCATATCACCTAATAAGGAAGATTCGCTATTGCCATGTCCGTTTAAATCAATCAAAATCATCCTCATTTCGGTTTTTAAAGGATACTGCTTAGAAAAAACAAACTGACTCATTCCAGGCGGGTGAACAAAAAGAACAGCAGGTCCTTCCCCTGCTGTTTCATAGTAAATTCGTCGGTTTTCGATTTCAGCATAAGGCAAGCGAGTCACACCCTTTCATTTTCTCTTAGTATGAGCCCTGTTTGCTAAGATATGCAAAAAAAGGAAAAGTCGAATAGACTTTTCCTTTTTACACATATTGAATACCGTTCTTCTCAATCTCTAACTGCTGAATATTACAGTCTTTAAACGATTGCCGGAAAATATCAGCTACCTTTTCCCCTTTGCCGACTGGGGCAAAGGTTAAAATGGTCGGGCCCGCCCCACTAATCACAGTCGCATAAACACCAACTTCTTTTGCTAGCTTTTTAGCATCTTTAAATTCTTTAATGAGCGCTGTCCGATAAGGTTCATGAAAAAGATCCTTTTCCATCATTTGACCAGCCAACGGATAGTTTTTGACAGATAAAGCAGCCAATAACACATTGGATACGGCACTAGCTTCAACTGCTTGCGCTCTTGTAAAAGAATCCGGAAGAACGCGCCGAGCATCCTCCGTTTTTAATTCATATGGAGGAATGATCACGACAAGATCCATCTCCGGTGCAGGCAGATGAACGATCTCCGCTGTCTCATCAAAGGAAACACCTGCGACCATGCCACCAAATATAGAAGCACCGATATTATCTGGATGCCCTTCAAATTGATTGCCAATAGTCAATTTCTCTTCTTTTGAAAGTTGCAAATTGGCGTAACGGTCAGCAATTTCTATGCCAGCCGCGATTGCTGCTGCACTGCTTCCTAAACCGCGAGCAAGCGGGATTTCACTTTCCATCACAATATGTAACGGTGGTAAGTCAGACCCGTACATATCGGCTGTCTTTTTCGCCACTTGATACACTAAATGGCTTTCGTCGTTTGGAAGTTCAGCTAAAATATCGGACCGATGTTCAAACGACCATGTGTCTGCTGGAGTTATATGAAGGGTTAAATAAAGATTAAAAGCAAGGCCGAGGGAATCAAACCCCGGCCCTAAGTTAGCCGTGCTAGCCGGCACCTTCATTGTCACAGGTGCTGCACTCATGCACGAACCACTCCTTCAATATAATCAAAGACTGCTTTCTCATCGTTCGGAAGCACAACCGGCTTTTTCGTAATGCGCTCGATCGCTGTTTGTGGATCTTTCAAGCCATTTCCAGTTAATACAGCCGCAATCGTTGCTCCAGCTGGAATGTCTCCAGATTTACGATGCTTGATGATTCCAGCGATTGATGCACAAGAAGCTGGCTCAGCAAAGATTCCTTCTTCTTTTGTGATCATTTCAAAGGCTTCTAAAATTTCAGCATCAGTGACTAAATCAATTTTACCGCCAGACTCATCGCGTGCTGCCACCGCTTTATCCCAGCTTGCTGGGTTACCGATACGAATCGCTGTCGCAATCGTTTCTGGTTGCTCAATGACCATGTCTTTCACGATCGCTGCCGCACCTTCCGCTTCAAAGCCATGCATTTTCGGAAGACCTGTGCCAAATTTTTCGTTGTACTCTTTAAAGCCTTTCCAGTAAGCTGTAATGTTTCCGGCATTTCCAACTGGGATCGCTAAAATATCAGGTGCTTTTCCTAATTGGTCACAAATTTCAAATGCCGCTGTTTTCTGCCCTTCAATTCGATAAGGATTCACGGAGTTTACTAATGTAATCGGTGAGTTTTCACTAATTTGACGCACCATTTTTAACGCTTCATCAAAGTTGCCTTCAATCGAAACAATCTCCGCACCGTACATCATCGCTTGAGCGAGCTTACCCATCGCAATTTTCCCTTCAGGAATAACGATGATCGCACGCATACCCGCACGAGCGGCATAAGCGGCCGCTGCGGCTGATGTATTTCCTGTTGAGGCACAAATGACCGTATTGCTGCCTTCTTCCTTCGCTTTCGCAACCGCCATCACCATGCCGCGATCTTTAAAGGAACCTGTTGGATTCGTGCCTTCTATTTTCACATAAATATTAACATCTAATTTTTTAGAAATATTCACAAGCGGAATTAGTGGTGTATTTCCTTCCATTAAAGACAACGCTGGTGTATTTTCTGTTACTGGTAAAAATTCTTTATATTTTTTAATTAAGCCTTCCCACATCATTTTGCACCTTCTCCTTCAACTCGGTAAAAACTTTCAAGTGATTGAACCACGCTTAAATCCTTCATTTGCTCTAATACATTTTGATAGTTTTCCATAGAAGCTTTATGTGTAACAATGACAATCTCTGCTACCCCTTCTTCTTCAAGCGGCAATTGAAGAATTTTTTCAAAGCTAATAGAGTTAGAAGAGAATAGCTTCGTTAACTCTGAAAAAGCGCCCACTTCATCGCGTACATGCAAACGAATGAAGTATTTCGCAAAACGCTCATTAGCTGTTTTCAATTGCTTTTTAAATTGTGGTGCTAGTGCACTATGTCCATTCACACCAAGACGCATATTTTTAACGACTGCGACCACATCGCTGACGATAGAAGTGGCTGTCGGAAGACTTCCGGCACCTGGCCCGTAAAACATCGTTTCTCCAACCGCCTTACCATATACATACACTGCATTATACTCATCATTTACGGAAGCAAGCGGGTGATCATTGGATAAAAATGTTGGTTGAACACTTACTTCTGCACGGGCCTCTTCTTGATCGGCATAACCAATCAATTTCATCGTATAACCAAGTGTGTTCCCATATTTTAAATCTGCTTTCGACACACTCGAAATGCCACTAACGGATACGTCATCAAGCTCAATATCCATCGAGAAGGCTAAGCGAGCTAAAATCGCCATTTTACGTGCCGCATCTAACCCTTCGACATCAGAAGTCGGGTCCGCTTCAGCAAATCCTAAATCTTGTGCATCTTTTAACGCCGTCTCATATGCTAAACCATCTTTAGTCATTTTCGTTAAAATAAAGTTTGTTGTCCCGTTGACAATCCCCATAATCTTTTGGATTTTATCCGATGCCAACCCATCAGCCAAACCTTTAATGATTGGAACACCGCCAGCGACACTTGCTTCATAGAATAAGTCACAGCCATTTTCTGCCGCCACTTTTTGCAATTCAGAGCCGTAAAGAGCGATTAAATCTTTATTCGCTGTTACGACTTGCTTCTTCCCATTTAAGGCATCAATTATATATTGGCGAGTTTCTTCTACTCCACCCATCACTTCTACGATTACATCAATTTCCGGATCATTCACTACTTCATATGGATCAGTTGTGAGGAGAGTTCGATCTAATTCCACATCACGAGATTTCTCGATGTTTTTAACTAACACTTTTTTAATAGATACGGGGCATCCCACTTGGTGAACAAGCTGTTCTTGATGATGCTGAATCATCTTTACTACCCCTGTTCCAACCGTACCTAATCCTAATAAGCCTACCTTTACATTGTCTTTCACTATTCCTCACCTCTGTGTATTTTTAAAGTGTACATTTGTTTTTGTATAGTAGACATTATATGCAAAATTAACATTTTTGACAACCTATTATTTCAGTAAAATAAAATATTTTGCTTTTTTCTAAATTTTATAGAAAGATCATTGAAGATTCAATCTATTTTTAACCAATTCTATTACTATCTTTCATAAAAAGAAGCGTTAGTTTATGCAAATGATAAGAAAAATTAGGTATTCATGATTAGACTTTTTTTGCGGAAAATATATTGAAAATAACTACTGGATGGTGATCATTATGAAAAGAATGATTTATATAGCTGTTTTTTCAACATTATTTTTCTTCCCTACAATACCATGTCATGCTGAACAAACTTATTATCAGCCTGCTGAAAAATCTAAAGAAGAACTTATGATGGACTTATTTCTATCTCTACTTTCCCCACATATTGATCAAACTGTTTTTAATTATTATTCTGATTTTCTTCTGAAAAGTCCTATGGTATACCCTTACCAAATAGATATAACCAGTATGAACAGGATTGGCGAATATCGTTCATTTGAATTTTTAGTTACCCTTGAAGTAACCCCAGTTGTCGGTCCGCATATTTCAGTTGGTAAAGACCAATTAATATTTTATATATCCCCAGGGATCGTTAAACTAAAAAAATTTAAACATTTAGAGACTTATGAGCTTCCTCCTCGTTGGCAACACATCATCAAGAAAAAGATCAGTATGTCACCCCTTTCATGACAACGAATCTCTATATCCCTCTGCAAAAAATGGAATTAATAAAATATTGAAAGGCGGACAATATATAAGCGTATCATGATTACTTTCAAAAAGGGGAAATGACAAATGGCACAACAATCACAAATTGATATTAATCCATTGAAGCAAGCGAAAGCGAATGTCACACTGACAGAACAATTATTAACACAAGCAATTGAAAAATCAGTCTCTGACGAAATTTTAGTACAAGAAGCACTTAAACAGGCTGTTACTGAAATTGCTCAAGCTCAAGCTGCCGTCAGTCAAGTACAAAGTGCCATGCAAACTCAAGCAAAATCAAAAGCTTAATCATTTCATCCTGCCCCTTTCAAAAAAAGTGTAGGATAACCTTCTCCTCTTTCTATGTGAAAAATCCAACAGGTACCTAACCTGTTGGATTTTTCATCTTATTTTTTTGTGACCTCCATAAAATAAAGTGAACCTTCAATCAGTGGAGGTTTTCTTCATCCCCCACTTACATCCCTGCGCTCCTTCTGCCATGTTGAGTTGGGGGTCTTACAGCCCGTTAATGCGGGATAAATAAGAAAATTCTAAAACTCCCATCATATAAGAAGGTCATTCCATGGGTCGTCTAGAAAAAATAGAGATATAGAAAAGAGGGATACATATGGAGAAATTATATTCATTATTAGAGCAGCATTATGAGGAAATGATCTCGATTCGCCGTTATTTGCATGAACATCCAGAGCTATCGTTCCAAGAAGTGAAAACCCCTGCTTATATTGCTGACTATCATCGCCAGTTAGGCCATGAAGTAAAGGAGAAAGTTGGCGGCCGTGGAGTCGTCGCGACACTTCGAGGAGAAAAGCCGGGAAAAACCGTTGCTTTACGAGCTGATTTTGATGCCCTTGCCATTCAAGAAGCGAATGATATTCCTTACAAATCGAAAGTGGATGGTGTCATGCATGCCTGTGGCCACGACGGTCACACCGCTACTTTATTAGTGCTAGCAAAAGTACTCAATCAATTGAAGGATGAACTGGAAGGCACGATTGTTTTTATTCATCAGCATGCAGAAGAGGTCAGCCCAGGTGGTGCGATTGCGATGATTGAGGACGGCTGTTTAGAGGGGGTCGATGTCATCTTTGGCACCCATTTATGGGCGACGGAACCAACGGGGAATATGATGATTAAAAGTGGTCCGATTATGGCCGCGGCCGATGAATTTGAAGTAACGATCCAAGGAAAAGGTGGGCATGGGGCGGAACCTCATATAACAAAGGATGCCATCGTTATCGGTTCTCAATTTGTCATGAATGTCCAACAAATTGTGTCACGACGGATCAATCCGCTCTATCCAGCTGTGATATCCATTGGACATTTCGAAGCGTTAAATCCCTTTAATGTCATTGCTGATACGGCTGTTTTAAAAGGAACCGTTCGCACATTTGATGAAGAAGCAAGAAGCATGATTGAACAAGAACTTGAAAAGGTGTTACAGGCTGCTTGTTTGGCGATTGATGCGACCTATCAATTTAAGTATAAACATGGATATCCAGCCGTAAGAAATCATCAAGAAGAGACCGATTTTTTAGTGGAAATAGCGAAACATATTAAGGAGATAAAAAAAGCGCGTGAATGTGAGCCTCTGATGGCGGGAGAAGATTTCTCCTATTACTTGCAGCATGTGAAGGGAGCATTTTTCTTTATAGGTGCTTGTGATCCGCAATGGACAGAGATCTATCCTCATCATCATCCGAAGTTTAATATTGATGAACAAGCTCTTCTCATTGCAGCTAAAACATTAGGAGTGGCGACGATTCAATACTTACAAAAATGATAAAGTGAAACTTCAATCAGTGGGGGTTTTCTTTATCCCCCACTGATAAAAGAAGAACAAAGGCTAAGAGCGCAACGTCCTGTTGCAACGCCTTTGTAACCTGCATCGTGCAGGCCCGAACGGATCGGGCGTTTACGGGCTGTTGCCCCCTACCTACATGCCTGTGCTCCTTCTGCCATGTTGAGGTGGGGGGTCTTACAGCCCGTTAATGCGGGATCAACTGCTAGCCTTTTATCAGTATGCTGCTTTCATTCAAAAAACACCAGAAAGGCATTGAACCTTTCTGGTGTTTCTATTTTTTATTTCCCTACTTGATAAAGGGCTTTTACATTGTAACCTTTAGCAGCGTAGTAGTCTAATACGCCATCGTAAATCGCTTTGGCCATGATGTCTTGCCAATAATCTGATTTTAACATGTCATTTTCTTTCTTATTCGTAATAAACCCTAGTTCAACTAAAGCAGCAGGCATTTTATTATGGGTTAATACACCTAAATTTCTGCCTAGTTGTTCTGTACTCTTAATTTTACGATCTCTTGTTTTTATTGCAGCAACTAAACGATTTTGAATTTTCGATGCTAACAACTTACTATCTGCCACGTAAGGATTTCCTGCAGCAGCATGGTAAATCGTTTCTGTTCCGTTTGCTGAAGAAGAGCTCGCTGCGTTCGCATGGATACTCACAAATGTATTACCTTTATTATTGATGGCATACGATACGCGATCATTAATGGAAATGAAACGGTCATCGGAGCGAGTCATTTTCACCTTAAATGGGGTTTGTTTAAATAATTCATTCATTTTCAAGCTTGTTGCTAACACGACATCCTTTTCTTTTAGTCCAAAGCCAATAGCTCCAGGGTCTTTTCCTCCATGACCAGGATCAATAATAATCGTTTGATTCTTTAAGCGTGGATCGACATTGCCTAGATCTGGTTTCTCTTTGTCTCCGTCTGGATTATTGCTTCCTTCTGCCGGACTGTCTTTTAAATAACTCGTACTCACGAATCCGACGATATCACCGGATTTTACGTATGTCCACCCACCTACTTCATGAGCGGTTAGCACCTTTTCGTTCGCCTGAACTTTTCCGTTAATGGAGTAAGCAGTTGATGGACCAGAACGAATGTTTAAATCATTCGTTTTAGACCAACGTGTTTTATCGAACTGCATAGAATTTTTCAAACGAAATTCTGGTTGAATCGCACGAGCTAGGAACACAGCGAAATCTACTCGACTAAGGATCTCATCGGAACCAAACGTACCATCCGCCATCCCATTGGCGATCCCGCGAGACATTAACGCTTGTTCTGCCCCATTCATTGAACCATCAAATGGATAGCCAAATGCTTTTGTAATCATAAGAGCCATTTCACCGCGAGTGACGGCCTGATTCGGTAAAAATAATCCGTTTCCGTTCCCAGAAATAATTCCTTTATCTACCACAGATTGAATATAACCTGAAGCGAAACTGCTAGCAGGAACGTCTTTAAACTCCGTTGGGCGTTGCTTGCCATCCAGCTGTAGTGCTCGTCCAATAAAGGTAGCTGCTTCCATTTTGGTTACTGTCTTATTTGCTCCAAAAACAGTTGGTGAAGAACCTTTAGCAATTCCTCCTTCAGCTAAAAAATTGACTTCCTTCAATGCCCGACTTGGCACATCCACAAAGCCTGCCGCTTGAGCTGTCTTATTTACTCCAAATAGAGAAATAATTAAGGAAAATACCAAAGCGGCAATAAATGAACTTCTTTTCACTACTCTTCCTCCATTCTCAATAAATAACGAGTTTTCTAGACTTATACATTTATTATTTTACAGATATTTTTTTTCTTTGCTATGTTTTCGGTTATTTTGTAATATTTCCGTTACATTTGTCATTTTTCGAAATATATAATAGCGAATGATTTTCTTCTTGTTGGTCATAATAAAATGAGGTGATACAGAAGGAGGTACGAAGCATGAATTCACAACGAGCAACAGAAATTACCGCTTCACCTGAAATGGTTCATGTCACGTATAATGGCGTGCCGATCTACATTCAAGATGTAGACGCGAAAAGTGAAACAGCAAGAATTTATCCGC
This sequence comes from Bacillus sp. FJAT-52991, assembly GCF_037201805.1. Lineage (GTDB taxonomy): Bacteria > Bacillota > Bacilli > Bacillales > Domibacillaceae > Bacillus_CE > Bacillus_CE kandeliae. The sequence continues at coordinate 1,812,067 of NZ_CP147404.1, forward strand.
TCGATCATCCTGAAAAAGAGCAAACCGTTCCTTTGCAAAGCTTGCTGGAGCAATAGAATCAAAAAGAGACCGTCTCATAAGTAGTTGAGACGGTCTCTTTTCCATATTATCTCTCTCGGATCAGCTTTCGTTCAAGCAGATCGACAAGCTGGTACATGATTGTTGCTAACATGGCAATAATCACAAGACTGAGCAGGACGAGCGTAAAGTTAAACACTTGGAAGCCATAAATGATCATATAGCCAAGCCCTTGTTTAGAAACGAGGAATTCACCGACAATCACCCCTACCCAGGCAAGCCCAACATTTACTTTTAACGTGGAGATGATCGTAGGAAAGCTTGCGGGTAACACCGCCTCTTTAAAACAATGAAAGGTCGAGCCGCCAAATGTTTGAATGACTTTCATATAGTTTGGTTCTACATTTTTAAAGGCAGAATAAATCACAATCGTTGTAATGATCACAGTAATTAAAATACCCATGCCCAAAATCGATTTAAAATTTGGACCAAGAGTCACAATTAAGATCGGACCAAGGGCAATTTTTGGCATCGCATTTAAAATCACTAAGTAAGGGTCTAATACTTTAGAAAGAAAAGGATTCCACCATAATACAGCAGCAAGCAATGTTCCAAATAATGTTCCAAATAAAAACCCAAAGATCGTTTCAAACAGCGTGATGCCAACATGAGAAAATAGGCTGCCATCTCCCACTTTTTCGATCAATAAGACAGATATTTGTTTAGGAGAGCTGAATAATAACGGATTGATCCACTCTTGTCTAGAAGCGATTTCCCATAAAGCGATAAACACAACAAACATCAATAATTGAACGGCTCTTACCTGGCGCTTTTCTGTTTTTATTTGTTGAAGGTATTCTTCATACGACTTATTGACTTTCCTTTTGTTCAATGCGCTCCAACTCCTCCCATATTTGTTGGAACAACACCGAGTACTCTTGATGTTGTCTAGCAGCAAACGGATGAATGTTTCTTAATACTTCAGGGACGAGAAAAATCCGTTCAATTCGCCCAGGGTTTTTAGAAAAGAGAATGATTTTTTCACTCATGGCAATCGCTTCGCCAATATCATGCGTCACGAGAATAGCAGTTTTATTTCGTTCAAGCAGCATTTTAGAGACAAGATTTTCAAGCTTTAGTTTCGTCTTATAATCGAGTGCAGAAAAGGGTTCATCCAGCAATAAAACTTTCGGGTCGGTAGCCAGTGTGCGAACAAATGCTACGCGTTGACGCATTCCTCCTGAAAGCTGACTTGGATATTGATCGATGACATGTTCTAACCCCACTTCTTTCAATAGTGACAACGTATATGCCTTATGCGATTCTTCCTTCATTCCTCTTAGCTTTAATCCAAGAAAAATATTTTCTTTCACTGTTTTCCACGGAAATAAATAGTCTTGCTGCAGCATATACCCAATTTTCGGATGAGGTCCCTCAATGGGCTCCCCGTTTAAAGTGACGATGCCTGTTGTCGGAGTTAACAGACCTGAAATGATCGATAACATCGTCGTTTTTCCACAGCCACTTGGACCAAGAAAAGAAATGAACTCCCCTTCTTCTACAGCTAAATGAATATTTTGTAATGCTCTCGTCGTTGATTGTTTTGAAAAGTATGTTTGACTGACAGAGTGCAGCTTTAAAAGGACCACAACAAATCCCCCCTTATCTATTCAATATATTAATGAAAGATAAAAGGGTGAATTTCGTGGACAAAACAATTTATGATTCCCCCTTTCATATATATAGAAAGATAAAAACCCGTTCTTCGAGGAGGGAATTAAGATGAAAAAGGTATCCTTTTTACTAATCGCTTTAGTCGTAGCGGCTGTTGGCTTTTTCAGTGGGTGCTCCCCTGCAAAAGAGCCTAAAAAAATGGAGACCATTCGCATTGCTGAAGTCACAAGATCGATTTTTTATGCCCCACAATATGTGGCGATTGAAAAGGGATTTTTTAAAGAAGAGGGAATTACGATTGATTTAAAAACAACTTGGGGCGGCGACAAAACGATGACGAATTTATTATCTAATAGTGCAGATGTCGCTCTCGTTGGCAGTGAAACTTCGATTTATGTGGAAGCTCAAGGAGCGAAAGATCGCGTCATTAACTTTGCCCAACTAACACAAACAGATGGAACGTTTCTTGTCGCGAGAAAAAAGCCTGATTATTTCTCATGGGAACAATTAAAAGGGAGTACCTTTTTAGGGCAAAGAAAAGGAGGCATGCCGCAAATGGCTGGTGAATTCACCCTAAAAAAACACGGCATTGATCCACATAAAGATGTAAAACTCATTCAAAATATTGATTTCGCTAATATTTCAAGCGCTTATGCTTCCGGAACAGGAGATTATGTACAATTATTTGAGCCACAGGCAAGCCTCTTTGAGCAAGAAGGCATTGGGCATATTGTTGCTTCCTTTGGGAAAGAGTCGGGGAAACTTCCATATACAACCTTTATGGCAAAAGAGAGCTATATGAAGAAACATAATGAGACGCTAGAACGCTTTACGAAAGCAATCTATAAAGGGCAGCTATTTGTAGATACACATTCAGCGGAAGAAATAGCGAAAATTATTGCCCCTTATTTTGATGATACGTCTGAAGAACTGATGGCTACAGTTGTGGAGCGTTATAAATCGCAAAATAGCTTTGCTACAAATCCACTTTTAGATGAGGAGGAATGGAACAATCTTCAAACGATTATGAAAAACGCGGGTGAGCTTCCACAAAAGGTCGATTATTCTACATTAGTGAATAAAGATTTAGCAACAAAAGCGATGAAATAACAAATAAAAGGCTTTCCGTTATCAGGCTATCGCCCTTCGGAAAGCCTTCGATTATTCTTTCGGTTGAAACGGACATTTTCCTATAATCGGTACGCTATCATCACCTATAAAATATTGCTTCCACTCCCGATGCTCGGGATCGCCGTAATGACTAATGTTTGGATGCTTCGGTAGTCGATCCCATTTTTCTACACGTGCTCGTACCTTTTCTCTCAAGAGTTTTCCATTGATAGACGTTCCTTCTAACCCATCAAAGATTCGTCTTGGCTGAAACCCAAGCACAAGACTATTGCCTAAATCTCTCGTTTTCCTCTGCTTATAGGCGGGAGCATTCCCGAAAACGAAAAATGGCTCTCCTGCGAAAGAAAAGGCCCATAAAGGATGATCTGGATCTTTTGGATAGTCCGCTGGCCACGGTTTTGTATCCACTTCATGCAAATACTGTAACACCGCCCAAAAATAATCCCGATAATAAGTCAGCGACCTCTCTTCTTCTTCTGGTTCCACAAATAAGAAAAAGCCATGACGTACGAGGGGCTGTTCTGAATGAAATAAAGCGATGAACGACTCCAAAGTTTGTGGCAAGCTCGACCAATCATCGTGCGTAATATAAGAATAACGCAGCTCCCCTTTTGTCTCCGCTGTCATGCCAAATGTACATGGAAAGGTTCGATCTGTTACCACTCGCTGAAAATGGTGATATTCTTCCATCATCCATTTGGGTACGAGAGCGTCATTCATCATTTCTTCCTTTGTTCGTAGTAAATGTTGTGTGGAAATACGCATATCTCTCCCTCCAACGTATAAGATCAACTATTGATAATAATGCTGCTCTATCATTTCTATTAGTCAAAACAGAAAAACATGCAAATAAAGTAAAACTTCAATCAGTGGGAGTCTTACAGCCCGTTTATGCGGGATACATATTTAAAAAGACGTTTCCACATGATCGTGAAACGTCTTTTCTCCATTACTGCACTTCATATTTTGTCCAATCAGACCCTTGAATCTGGTTGGATACATCGATGATTTTATTCTTGACCCTTACTGCTTCGTCCCCTGTTAATAATTTAGGCTGATAATTATTTCTGTCAGGTACAGAAGAAATTGAAAATGGGATGACCTTGATTTCTTTTTTGTCGGTTAATTGACCATCTGTTAAATGGAATGTTTGTTGGAACACATACGTATCCTTATCGCTTGGATTTCTGTTTCCTCCAAACATAAAGTTGCCCAGACTGTAGACAATAAATTTTCCTTTGTATTCTTCAATGCCTTGGACCACGTGAGGATGATGACCAAGAATTAAGTCAGCACCGTTATCAATCGCAAAGTGGGCCAATGTTTGCTGCGACGATGTAGGCACATATTGCCGTTCAACTCCCCAGTGAAAATGAACTAGAACAATCTCTGCTCCTTGGTTCTTGACCTCTTCAATCCCTGCCTTGACTTTAGCTCGTGTTTCCTCGGTATCATCCCAGCCCTCATATCCAAGAACGCCGATCTTTACACCTTTAACCGTGGTCACATATGTATTTTCATAACCGAAATAACCAATCTTATTCTTTTTTAATGTAGCGATGGTATCGTCATATCCCTTTTGCAAGTAATCAAATGTATGATTATTCGCTAAATTGACCGATTCAATGCCCGCTAACTGTAGAATTTCAACGTAAGAAGGATCTCCTTTAAATCGAAACTTCTTTACCGCTTTTTCAGTCGCATTCGTCAATGGTCCTTCTAAATTGACGGTGGATAAGTCATCTTGTTTAAACACATCCCCTAACTCAGCAGTAAAATAAGGCAGACCATTTTTCTGCGCTTCATCAGGAAACGACCCTGCGTATGTAAAACTTTCATCCGTTCCTAACGTGAAATCTCCTGCGGCACTGATTTTAATCGTTGTTTGTACCGGCTCATTTTTAGAAACCTCAACAGCATCAGACTTTTCTTTATTTTCCGTCTCTTCGGTATAGGATTTATCTGGTTTGATCGTCAAATTATAAACAATAAGTGCTGCGATGAATACACACAAAACGATAAGTACATTCCGAACAGGCCTTTTCAGCCGTCTACGTTTTTTTCTTCGCCTCTCCATTCCTTACACCTCCCTTTTTATTAAAATTAGCTATACTATATTATTATAAACCTTTTTGGCAGTCAATCTACTAAAAAAGAAAAAACCACCTTAAAAAGAAAATCAGCACAACGTTTAGTAAATGAAATTCTCATTTTATGCCAAACGTTCGTAAAGTCTTCTTAAATAAGATAGCTTCTTTATTCCCTTCTTCTTTTCCACTTTCGAATACTTTTTGACGATCGGAATTTCATAGCCGCTTCTTTCCCAACAAGCAACAACCCTAGCCAAAAAACGATTTCTGCACAGATGAGTGATCCGGTAATTAACGTTGCTTTCATGGCCGTGCTGAAAGATAGGAAAGGGATAATGAAGGGGAAAATCCAAAAGACAGCTGATCCAACGATTAAGACCATACCCATTTTATAAAAAAGTGGATGTGTTTGTTTCTTCGATTCACTCATAATATCTTCCTCCCAAAGTAAGCTTGTTTGAATAAATATAGGCAAAAACAAGCCATTTTTCAATCCACCCCCTTTTCCGCAAATCTTCTTAACTAAGAACATCTTCAAAGTTATTTCTCTCTTTTTTATTATATAACTCCTATACTAGAAAATTTAGGACTTGGATACATTTTTGATATAAATGTAATTATAATTTTACAAATGTAATTATAATTTTACAAATGTAATTATATAGTGTAAGATAGTTCCTGTACTTGATTGTAATTTGGGATTAATTAGGTGAAAATATATCTTTATTGTGATTTAATGGTAATAGCGTTTAAAATAACACCATTATTTTAAACTTAATTTGAAAGGAGTATAGTTTTGAAGAAAAAAGTTATTGTCAGTATTTTTAGCGGAACCACTATTATTCTATTACTTTTGTTTTCAAACGTGTTAGCCAACAATAATAGATTAATAGAAAATCAAGAGATTGAAAGTGAAACCATTAGTGAAAAACCAAGCATTGAGCCTACCCATCGTGAAGAACATCAAACAAATCCTACAACTCATTCTAATCAACAAGAAGAGCAACATATCAATTCTAACAAAAATTCTCTACTTCCAAAGATTCCTGTGTTTATGTATCATCATTTCGATAAAAACATTCAAAATGGAGTTATTGCTGATCCAGCAATATTTGAAGAACAAATGAGGCTTTTAAAAGAAAATGGATATACCACATTAACGACACAAGACGTCATAGATATTAAAAATGGGAAGTTAAGCATGCCGCAAAAACCCATTATGATTACTATAGATGATGGGTATGAAAGTAACTATACTTATGTGTATCCTATTTTGAAAAAATTCAATATGAAAGCAACCATATTTATTATTACTGACTATATTGAAAATCCACAGAACCACCCTAGCGAATATCCTAAAATGAACTGGGAACAAATACAAGAAATGAGTGATAGTGGGTTAGTGCTATTCCAAGCTCACACAGATATTCTACACACAAAATATTCCAGTCTGCTAAAACCGATGGTAGTAAACGGTGAAGTGGAAACATATGAACAATATGAACAACGCGTCTTCAACGATGTTGTTAAATGTAAAAACATTTTAGAAAGTCGCCTTGGAAAGCCAGTAACTGCTTTTTCTTATCCAAATGGGCTTTACAGCTCAAGTTCCGAAGAAATCATCAAAAAAGCAGGCTATGAAATGACTGTGGTTACAGAACCAGGATTGCTAGATCTCCAAAAAGATGACTCATTGTACTTAGTCAAACGTATAAATATTCACGGAAAAGCCTCAGCGGACTCTATTTTGACAAAGATCGCTGAGATGGAAGCTAAAGAACGATACAAAGTCATCGATTAATAAATTTTACAAAAATATAAAAATTTATACATATTGATAGAAAGACAACAGCTGATTTTTCAAGAATCAGCTGTTGTCTTTATTAATTGGATTTTTTCATATACGCTTTGTCATAACCTGTTGCGGTAAACTCTTCCAATTCAATATTCTCGCTAGCTAAGCTACAGCCGCAAACTCCATGGACATTTATAGCTAGGACATGTCGAATAAGCATCTGTTGAATACCAGGTCCGACTGTCAAGCCATTGGCAGCTGAGTTCTTGATATATACATGACAAATTCGCACATCATCCGCTTTTTGTTCCCCGCCAAAAACTTTAATATCACTGCTGGCTGTTTTAAAGCCTTGAATTTTCACATGGTTTAGCGACACATTTCGCGAACGGTATTGCACCGCGATCATAGGCTGGCTTTGATAATCATAATCTGGGTCCCCAATGGCGTGAAACTGATGAATGACCACATTTTTGTAAGCAGAGACGACCAGCGCCCGCGGATTGGAGTCACGGTATAAGTCCGTTCGAACAGGAGCAATTGCCACAATTCGTGAAGCAGTAATGTTATATGCTGTTTTTGATTCTGGGTCCTGTTTACTATGATGACCGATATGGCGAAAATTGAAGGAACGGTTGTCATTGATTGATAGATGACCAACAATATGAACATTTGTAGCCGCTGAAGAATTATGATGTGCTTTCACTTCTACTCCGCCAAAACAGCGTGCCGTCGAATTATTAACAAGCAGCACGTTTTGTGATCCATCATCCACTTCAATTCCATTAGAGTTTGAAAATCCTTTTTTATGTGCTTTTCCACTAGGATCACACATATGAGAATTGGAGATCAATATGTAGTCACTATGATGAGTTGTAATTCCGTCATCTCCAAATCCATAGCCATTTAAGCCATCAAGCCAAATATACTTACTGCCCCCACGTGCCCGATAGCCATCACCAGAATAATTGTACAGAGTAGATGATACATCAAAACAATGAAGCCCTGGATTGATCGCTTCTACATTTTTAACCCAGCCATAAGTGACGTTGGCATACGTTAAACAGCTCGAGCGATTGCCTCCTACACTTGTTCTTTCCACTTCTCCAAGCCGCTCAACATGCCAATCGAGACTCATCTCTTGCACAAACACATGATGATTCCCTTTCTTATGATCCATATTCGTCACCAACCAGCTACTTTTAGGAGCATCTTGATGCAGTTTCAGTATCGTTTGGCCTTTGCCTTCACCAACGAGCCAAGTCCAGGATGGCAATTGAATACCTTTGACGATAAATGTTCCTGCTGGGACGATGACTTTCACTTTCCCTTTACCAATTGCTCGTTGGAATGCTTTTGTACAATCGGTTTTTCCATCCCCTACTGCACCAAATTCTGTCACATGCACTTGGCGAACTTTCTTCTGAAGGTGAAGAAAGTGTTGATCCAATTGCCCCTTCCAATCCGGGGATACCTTTCCTTGACCATCTATTGTCATGTCCACATCTCTCGGTGACTCCCCCTTCTCCTTCGGCATAAAGATTCCGATCAAAAAGGACTTCACTTGCTCCAATAAATGAGCAAATGACCAAATGCGACGTTTGGGCTGAAGGTTCGGTCGAGGATAACGATGCTTATACTTATTGAACAAAGACATCGTTTCTTCCACCACTTTGTTAGTTGGTCGATCAAAAAATGAATCAATAAGTTGCTCATTTTGATAAGGATTGTGCTTGTTACTTAATTCAATTTTCATGTTTATTCGCCTCTCTTTCTGATTAAAATAGATACAAAGGTGATGTGAAAAAATAAAGCAATATTTGTATCTTTCTGTAAATTAATATTAATATAAATATGAATTTTCAAAAAACACGCGATTTTTTCTGTAGCTACCTCTACACTAGAAAACCTAGCTAGAAGGAATAGAACGATTCCCGTCAAATATACAATAAAGTAGGTGTCTGTCGATATGAATCAGGTCTCAATCATCATTCCATCCTTCAATGAAGAAGAAAACATTGCATTGATTTATGAAAGTATCAAAAAAGAATTCACTGCTCTGGCCTATGATTTTGAAATTGTATTTGTTAATGATGCTAGTACAGATCGAACATTGAAACAAATCAAACTGCTTTCTGGTAAATCATCGAAAGTAAAGTATATTTCATTCTCTCGAAACTTCGGAAAGGAAGCGGCTATTTTCGCTGGCTTGCAGCACGTGAGCGGGAAAGCAGTCATCATTATGGATGCTGATTTACAACATCCTCCTCATTTGATTCCTTCACTGATTCAAGGATGGGAAGAAGGATATGATCAAGTGATTGCACGCCGAAATCGAAAAGGGGAACATCCCCTTCGAGCGGTTCTTTCCTCCACATATTACTGCCTAATTAACAAAGTTGTTGATGTCAAACTTGAAGATGGCGTTGGCGATTTTCGATTGCTTAGTGAACGAGCAATTACAGCCGTCTTATCATTAAACGAAGGGCAACGTTTTTCAAAAGGGCTATTTTCCTGGATTGGCATGGAACAAAAAATCATTGATTACGAAAACGTTCTGCGCAAAAATGGGCAAACGAAATGGTCTTTTGGTAAATTAATGAATTATGGATTAGATGGATTAGTCTCCTTTAATAACCGTCCGCTCCGTTTGTGCTTTTATTCAGGTGCGCTGATTCTTTGCCTGTCTGTTTTATATAGTATCATCACTTTTGTCCAAATATTAAAGACTGGGATTGCTGTACCAGGCTACTTCACCATCATTACGGCTGTTCTACTTCTTGGTGGGATTCAATTGTTAAGTCTTGGTGTGATTGGCGAATATATTGGCCGTATTTACTATGAAACAAAGAAACGGCCCCCATTCTTAATTCAAGAAACAAATATTAGAAATGGAGTCGCTTATGAGAAAAACCGGCCAAGAATTTATCAAATTCGCCATTATCGGGGGAATTAATACCTTTCATTACTATGCCGTCTACTTACTGCTTCATTCCTTATTGAACCAGAATTATATGCTGTCCCATGTAGTGGCCTTTGGGACTAGCTTAGTTATTTCTTTCTTCTTAAATTGTTACTTTACGTTTCAAGTGAAACCGACGTTATCAAAGTTTTTAATCTTTCCCCTGTCCCAATTGTTCAATTTTTGTATCACCTCCTTTTTCATGTATGTATTTATTGAATATTTACATATTAGCAGTACCATTACGCCGATTCTTGTTCTATTTTTGTCGGTGCCGGTGACATTTATCGTTACAGGAAAAATATTAAAAAAAGAGAGTGTCAATGCATGAAGAAAAAATCAATAGGGCTCCTTATACTTATCAGTCTGCTTGTATCAGCAGCTGCTCACTTTTTTTTCCTTCAAGAATCGTTAGATGGAAGATACATGCTGGGTCCAAATGATGGGTTATCTCAAATACTGCCGTTTAAGCAATTTATTTATGATCACTACACGGAAGGAAATTTCTTCTATTCTTTTCGTTTTGGCTTAGGTGGAGGATTTTATAGTCAGCTTGCCTATTACTTCTCCACATCCATTATATTCTTTCTCACCATCATCATTGTGTTTCTGCTTGAAATGTTTCAAGTGATTGACCCACCTGATATAAAGTTTTGGGCTGACGCAGCTATATGGGTGAGTATCGTCCGATTAAGCTTGATTTTATCTATCACAACTTGGGTCTTCCGTTATTTACAAATTGAAAAGACAGCGGCGTTTACTGGTGCAGTCGTGTACGGCCTATCTGTTATGTATTTTCGTCATGTTGTTTTTTGGGAATTTTTTTCTGATGCAATGCTTTGGATTCCACTGCTCGTCATTGCTACGGAAAAAATCATTCGAGAGGGTACACCGGCATGGTTTATATTCACCGTATCTCTCATGCTATTTAATAATTTTTATTTTTCTTACATTAATTTGTTTTTCTTAGCCATGTATATTGTTTTTCGCTGGATGATTCCTTTAACAGCCAATGAACGAGGAAAAATCGAACAGTGCAAGCTTTTTATTACCTCTGGTTTGATTAGTTTTTGTCTTAGTGCGATTTCTTTTATTCCTGCGGCCTACGGTTTCTTTAATAATCATCGTCCGCCTTATGAAGCAGAAATTCCTGTTTTTGCTGCAGTTGACCAGCCATTATTTGCGAGTCGTTATATTATTCTTCCAGCTATGTTTATTTTATTTATATGGATTATATCGCTTTATAAGCACTCATTGTTTCGCCTGTTCGCGTATCTCAGTTTTCTCTTGATCCTGCTACACTATAGTCCGATCGCCGGAAGTGCATTCAATGGCTTTTCCGCTCCGCAATACCGCTTTGAATATTTATTATCATTTACCGTTGCCGGTTGCATCGCTGTTGGCTTACATCATTTGAAAAGCGTCTATTTTAAAGAGATTGTACTAGCTGTGATCGCCTCACTGACTGTTTACTCGATCGGTTCCGCCTTTATCGACCCCATGATGTCAGTTGCAAGCGTAAAGAACATAATTTTCACTCTATTATTGATGACGGCGTTACTGCTTGTGCTTTATCGTTGGAAGACATCGATTGTCTTTTTACGTTGTTTGCAAGGATGGTTAATCATATCTAGCTTACTCATCGTCAATATCTATCAATTTACTTTATCGGAGAATGCCGGAGTAAAAAAAGTGTCGAAAGACTTCCTAGAAAGCGCTTCCTATAATAGTGTCGAGCAACAGCAATTAATGAATCACATTCAACAAGCAACCAAAAAACCTTTTGAAAGAATTGACTGGATGATTCCGACCCGGAATAATACCCCCATTGTTCAAAGGTTTTATGGCACGAGCTTGTATTCTAGCATTTTAAATCAGGAATTATTGTTTTTTTATTGGCATGATTTGCAAATTGATATGGGGAGAGAAAGTGTCAGCCGCTATGCTACGTTAGGCAATCGTTCAAATTTACATAGTTTATTGCAAACAAATTTTTGGGTGCGACCGAAAGAACAGGAAGCGAACATTCCTTATGGTTTTCAAAAATTTTCAGAAACAAAAAATTATGTAGCTTATAAAAATACCTTGCCTCTTCCATTTGCTCGTACAACAAAGAGTGTCTTTAGTGAAAAGGATTTACAACAAGGCTCTGTGCTGGATCGTGAGCATGCGATGCTTCAAGGTATCGTGTTAAAAGATGAAACGATTCCTCATCAATCTTGGAATGCTCCCGTCAAAAATCGTATCAACCAAGCATCCATTGAAGCGATAGGAGGAACGTATCAAAATCAAAAACTATCTGTTCAAGAAACAGTCGGAGGAATTGATATCATTCCTAAAGAGCCTAATCAAAATACCGTTGATTATTATCTCGGCTTTCATATTCAAAATATCGATGGTTTACCTTTTGAGTTAAAAGTCAATGATTACAAAACCACCCGTAAAGCTTTCGATTCCATCTATAAAACAAATGTCAATGATCTAATGATTCGAGTGCCAAAGGATGAAAAAATATCGATTCGGGTGCCAAAAGGAAATTACGTGGTGAAATCGATTACTTTATTTGAAGAAGATTATCAAGTGCTTGAAGAAGTCGTAAACAAAGATGTCCAATCGCCTACAGTAAATATAAATAGAAACAAAGTAACGATCGATTACAACAACCAAACAGGGGAACGATTTATGGCCTTACCGATCCCTTTTGAAAAAGGATGGAAGTTACAAATCAATGGCAAGAAACAACCGATATACGAAGCGAATTATGCGTTTACTGGGATCGCTCTTCAACAAGGAAAGAACAACATTGAATTAGCGTACACTCCCCCCTTCTTTTCCTTTTCATGCATACTGTTTCTTATTGGTTTAGTTAGTGCTTATTATGTATGTAACACAAAAAGAGACTGTCATTAAGGAATAACCCTTAGTGACAGTCTCTTTTTTGACGTATTTGCGGCGAAAAACCATCCGGCCACATCCAGATGTTTAACCTGTAAAGGCATGTTGTTCGACTTACGCAAATTAGCTCATCGCTTGACAAATATAACACATAACTCTGAAAAAGAAAAGATCTTTTATTATTTCTTTTTTTGAAGCTCCATGTTATTTTTTAATTGTTGAACATACAGATTAGCTTTCTCAGGGTTTTCCATGAAAAGCGCTAATACTTCTGTCATCTTGCTTTTTAAGTACGAGCGATACGGTTCATCTAGCGTATCAATCCATTTTTTGAAATCAGAATCGGTCCATTTGCTTTTCATCCTACTCACCTCTGCACTTTATGTAATTTTTGCACATGATGTAATGTTAAGTATAAATCATAACAAAACTTACATATTTGGTAAATGGATTGTGACATTTTGCCACTTTCAAAAATATCTATTCTCCCCGTATACTTTTTAGCATCGTTGAAACAGTAATCGCTCCGATTATTTCTCCTTCCTGCTTTAAAGCGCGAGCATATACATCATATAGTAAGGTTCGATCTGAAATCAGGAACCAAATTCTCTTTCGTATGATGATATCCTTTTCAATCACTTGCCTTTTTATATTCATTAAGGCTATAGATCCTTCATTCATAATAATTTCATCGTCTCTTTTTCCGATACATGCCTCCCAATCGATATTGAGATGAGGATTACAGATCCATGTATACCTTAATTGCCGATCACAATGAGCAACAATGACTGGAGAATCTTTGAGCGCTTCCTCAAGAGGGCTATCTAAAAATTCCGAATAAAATAAAGATGGATGAAACTGTAATAATTTAGCGATTTGTTTCGCCACACCGATACTAGGATCTCTTTTTCCTTGTTCAATTTGCGTATAGTAGCTACGATCAATAAACACCTGTTCCGCTATATTTGCTTGTGTTAAACCTTTGTTCTTTCTTAACCGTATTAACCAATCTCTCATCTTAGGCCTCTCTTTATTAAGGTAATGAACTGGTGTTGTTTCCTATATCTAGGTTCAACTACTCTTCTACTATCATTCTTTGATGTCATATATGAGCAATCATCATATTTCACATTTAAATAGAAGACGCGTTTATTATTTTCCCTTGTTTCAACGAAAAATTCAATTTTTTTATGATTTTTTTAATCACTCATATTTATATTCTTGCTCATGATCTACATATTTAAAGATGATCAAAACAGCGATAAAGTCATTAAAAAAACGGACAGGGGGTACCCCCTGTCCGCATCACTTCAGGACTAAACGATTACGAGACTCTGATCTAAAATCATCTCTCCCTATTCTTCAAAATCAAATTCACTTAAAATGTCCACATGACTAGCGATCATCGCGATAATTGTATTAGCTTCTTCTTTACTAAAGACAAAATTTGTTACATCTTCTAGCAATTCTTCGTCAATTGTTTGAATGCGATTAGTTCGTCTCAATATCCCATCTCCAGTTTCCTGAACCACACCAAATTGATAAGTGACTTCCACCTCATCCTTATGAGCATAGGCAGTCACTTCCGGTGTCGTCCACTCCACCTCTATTTCCTCATAGTTGTCATCATCGGACTTGAGATCATCCATCACAAAAGAGTGATCATCGATTCCTTCAATCAATTCATGGAAGCTTTCGTGCACCTCATCAATAATATCTTCAATATCTGGTAAAATCGTTTTAGACATATAATCAACATCCAAATCAAGCGTTTTCACATAAAATTCTTCATTATACGGATCGAAAAATAGAGAACAGAAATACTCTCCTTCACTTTCATCCGTTTCTACAAAAAACTCTATTTTAGGATGCTTGGATGCTCGATCTACAGCCATATGGCCAATTTGATCATATTTTTCACAGATCGACTCTAAATGTTCCTGCAATTCTTCACTGACCCGGTCAAACCATTCCAACGTCATCTTGCATCCCTTCCTTTCGAATAATCCCCTTTATTATTTGTCGGGATTGATTGATTATTCTCCAATTATGTTTATATGTTACTTTTTCTATCTTTCCGCTATAAACAATATGCGGCACTGAAAGGTCAGTGCCGCATGTATTTATGAAAGGGCGAGATGGATCAGTGTCATCACAGCCGCTATTCCTAATATACTCATATGAATAAAACGGATGGCTTTTGACCTTTTATTAGCGGCTAGGATATAACCGATCAGTGCAGCTCCTGCCATGAATGTCGCAGCACTGATTCCAATATATTCCCTTAGTTCCAATTCCCGTTCTGCCAAAAACATGATCACCCCATGAGCACTTACCACTAATAAGGTAAGAAGACCAATCCACATATGCCATTTCCCTGATAGTCGAGCTGCTTTCGCTGTATGAGCCGCTTTATCTGGCCAACGCTTTTTCACTGGTTGAATGAGCTTTCTTAACGGAAAGAGGGTTGCTGCTAATCCAAAACCGGCCATCCCTGCCCATCCAATCAATTCTCCGCCTTCTTTCATCATTTCATTTTCTTCATCACTATGACTTTCGCCGTCATATTCATCCGCATGAGCCGTATAGATGAAAGAAGGAGAACTAACAAAAAGCAATATCAAAGTAGTTGCTATTGTTATGGCTATTTTCTTTACCCACATGGTCTTCACTCCGTTATTCTTTAATTGGTATTTGTAGATGAAACGTCGTGCCCTTTCCTACTTCGCTCGAAACATTAATCATTCCCCCGTGTGACTCCACAATCCATTTGGCGATCGATAAACCGATCCCGTTACTGGCTAAATCTCGAGACCTCGCTTTATCTACTCGGTAAAACCGATCAAAAATACGCGGCAGCTGATCACTAGGAATCCCAATCCCTGTATCTTGAATGAGAATATCAACATTTTTTCCGTCACGACGAATCGTTAAGTAAACAGCTCCGCCAGACTGATTGTATTTAACTGCGTTATCAATCAAAATGTATAACAACTGAGTGATTCGTTCTTTATCCGACCTCATCAGTATGGAGGAAGAAGCCGAAACCTCCATAGTAATGCCCGTTTGGTTCGTAAGAGGGACAAAAGAGCGAACGAGTTGTTCAAGTACTTCCTTTAAATCAAATACAGTCGAATAAAATTCGATCTTGCCTGAATCTGAACGAGCGATCGTTAATAAATCAGATACCAGCCTTGTCATTCGTTTCACTTCCTCTTTCATATCTTGAAGAATTTGTTGAGAGAAAGTAGACAAATGTTGCTGATCTTCCGCTTCAATTACCTCTAGGGAAGACTGCATAATCGAAAGCGGTGTCCGCAGCTCATGAGAAGCATCACTGACAAACTCTTTCTGACGTTGAAATGAACGCGATATCGGAACCATCGCTTTTCCAGCCATAAAGTAGCCTAGCCATAAAGATAAGAGCAGAAACAGAACGACTAAACTAATTAAGACCATTAATAATTTTTCCAAAACTTTTTGCTGTGCGGTGACATTTGTACCAGCAATTATGGAACCGACATATTCCCCTTCTTTTACCACTGGCTCAGCGGCAAATAATATCTTTTTTTCCACTCCATTTTGATCGATGATCGTTTCCCGACGTACTTCTAACTCATCCGGACGCCATGTTTGAATCTTCTCTAAAAAAAGAGGGGTCGCATAAGGCAGTCCGTCTTCTGCATCCAATAATTGACCGTCTTTCGACACAATATAATAAAAGGTTTGCACATCAGAATAGCTATGTTCATGATCTTCTTCACGTTCTTTTTGGCGACTTACATCACTTTCCAACAAATAGCTCCCATGTTCCCTCCGCTCCTCTTGCACAAGCCGAATGACCGCTTCTCGTTGATCTTGAAAAATGGAGGAAGATAACAACGTATACGTAATCACAATAAAAACGAGCAGAAAAAGCATCATTAGTCCAGTAAATAAAAGCGTTAAACGTTTTCTCGTTCGATTAAACATCCTGTCTCACCAATTTATAACCAATCCCTCGAATACTATGAATCAATCGTTTGCCAGTCGGGTCTTCCACTTTCTTTCTCACTAGGCGGACGAGAGCATCCAAATTATTGGCCGATACGTCGGCGTCAATGCCCCATATTTTATCGAGAAGGACTTCGCGAGGTAATACTTGTTCCTCGTTCGTCATTAACAGTTGTAATAGTTGATACTCTTTCGGCGTTAATTGAACTTCTTTTCCTTTGCGGCAAACTTTATGATTCGTTTGGTCTAAATTCAAATCTCCTACTTTGATCACATTATCCGTAAAGGAGAGCTTTGATCGTCGCCCTAGCGCTCGAACCCTTGCTAATAGTTCATCGAATTCAAATGGCTTCACAATGTAATCATCCGCTCCTGCATCTAATCCCTCAACGCGGTCTAATACATCGTCTTTCGCTGTTAGCATCATAATTAAGCCTTGAAAGTTAGTTGCTCTTAACCGCTTACACACATCAATGCCACTAATTCCAGGCATCATCCAGTCAAGAATCACAAGGTCGTAATCAATCGAGGAGGTATAGTCAATGGCAGCAATTCCATCGATCACCCAATCAACGGTATGCGTTTCTTTCCCTAACATGTGAGCAACTAAACGGCCTAGTTTTTTATCATCTTCTGCCAATAATATATACACGTCATTCACATCTTTCTTTTTCTTATTATTGTACACAGAAGCAAGCAGAAAGAAAAAATGGTTTATGGCCTAGCTGTCACTAATCGAACAAAAAATACGGAAACAACCATCATAAAGGTCATCGAATAAAAGAGAATCATCCACATAGCTCCTGAATCCGTTCCAATCAGTACCCCATGAATAAGTGCCAGGAAATAGGCAGGTAAAGCTAAAAAGTGAATCGATCTCCACCACTTTCTTCCTATTTTTTTCATGACATCGGAAGAGAAAAAGAGAATCACTATTATATAGAAAGCAAGCGTTCCGGCTGAGGAGGCTAGTGGTTGATACGTCGCTGTAAACGGAATGAATAGTTCAACTAAAGAATAAGTGACATAGCGGTCAAACAGCAGCATAAACGCATGAAATAAAGAAAGTAGCAAAGCAAGCCAACCCGCTGTTTGATGGATGCTCAATAAGATCGGTTGTCCCTTTTTAGAAGCGATCTTTCCTTTCACCATCATGCCGGCCAGATTGGAAATGAATAATAATAAATAAGCTGTGATCCCTGAAGCGCGAATCCATTCCCAAGTGGTGTAGATCATTTCCATTACAACATCAACTTCTTTGTATAATATTTGATTGTGTGACTCACTTTCACTTTGCCGTTTTCATCAATAATCAATGCTGCTGCGTACGGAAAGTGATCGAGCATCCATGAAAACCCTTGATCAAAAGTCAATATGCATAATACCTTTGCGATGATTTCCGATTCAGCTGTTGTTTTAGCAAAAACGGTTGCTTGAACAACATCACTATCTGCTTGTAAGCCCGTCTGACCATTGAGCAAATGATGTCTTTTGATCGAGCCTTGTCTCCAAGATCGAAATACTTTGTTCGAGGTGGCTACACTTCCTTCGTTCATATAACATTGAGCGATATCAATTGCTTCTTTTTCTGGATGTGCAATGCCAATGAGCTTCTCTTGATCCCCCCAAATAGCCAAATCTCCTCCCGCATTAAGTTGTCCCTCTGCAACCCCTACTTGCCTCATGAACCTTGCTCCTTGATCAACAGCCCATCCTTTCGCAAATCCACCAAGATCGACTTTTTGTTCTGTTTGTTTCAGAAGCTTACAACCATCATCTGCAAACTGAAAAGGAAAGGCTTCTCTTTTTTCAATGACCAGATTGGGGCCTTCATCTGTTTCAGCCATTTGTTCAAACGAGCGATCATAGCCGATTCTTTCCATACTCTTGCCGACTAAAGGATTAAAATAACCGTTCGTTATTGTTGAGTAATGCATTGCCCTTTTTAGCACTTCAAACAGCATCGGACTTACTTTGACTACTGTACCCAAGGTCGCTTTATTGAATCGATCTAATTCATTCGATGGCAGAAACCGTGAACAAGTCTGTTCAACCTCCTTAAACCATCGCTTTAACTCCTCTTTATAGTTATCTTGCCAAGGAGATTCTCCAATGACTTTAACCTCTGTATTCATCGCTCGAAATAAATATGGATCTTCTCTCATATTCAAGATCTCCTTGTTCGCTGATCTGCCTGATCTCTTCCGCCTTCTCCTTTTGGTATAAATGTTGCCGAATGAGCGGAAGCATCTACATCCCAATTAGCCTCTTCCCAATCTAACGTGGAAATCCATTCTTCCCTAGCTTCTCTTTCTTCTGAATTAAGTGACTTGATTTCTGTCACAGAATAATCTTGTTCCTTATCCTTCTGCCCCTCCGCCCCTTGCACCGCATTTAAAAAGAGGGCTAAAGAACTAACGCTGCCAATCCCTACCGCCCACTTCCACCATTTAAAATTAGCCATTCATACTCCCTCTTTTCTTCATAACCATCGTTTGATTGCTCCAACTAACATCCCATCCTAACGCCCCGCCAATCACACTAACAGGGACGTACACCCTTCCATTAAACTTGAGGGCTGCGGTTGGCATCGGTGT
Source organism: Bacillus sp. FJAT-52991 (assembly GCF_037201805.1). Taxonomy (GTDB): domain Bacteria; phylum Bacillota; class Bacilli; order Bacillales; family Domibacillaceae; genus Bacillus_CE; species Bacillus_CE kandeliae. The sequence goes on from NZ_CP147404.1 coordinate 1,831,222, forward strand.
TTTGGCCATATTTTCATAAACAGCTCTTGATCCCTCTTTAAAAATTAAATGGATGTCTCCATCCACTACTTCAATCGCTTTACTTTTCTTGTACTCATACACTTCTGCTCCTAAATACTGGACGGTTTCCTGTAACGGAACGAGCAATTGCCCTTGATAAGGAATGACATCAATCGATATCGCTGTTTCATGAGGCGTTTGTAGCTTCACTTCTTGCTGCTTCATAAACGGCAACGGCTCATTGGCAAGGGCAACAGCTGAAGACCTTGACCATGAATACCAAGTCTCTTCAATAATCGGTTGCACAGCTTCTTGGTTTTCATCCCATTCATCATCATCTTCGTACTCATACTCTTCATGTTCTTCATAGTCATGCTCCTCATACTCATCATCATCGGCATAAGTCGTATGTATGGGCCAGAGTACTAGTGAAGAAGCTAACATAATCGGCAAATATTTACGGTTTCTGTTCATTCATCTCACCTTCCGTTTTTATTTCTAGCCTTACTATAAAAAACAAAACTGAAAATAAAATGAAAAAAACAGTTGAGAGCTCAACTGTTTTGAATAATTCTAAGCAATTCTTCTTTTGTTTTTGGAACGGTGGTCGGTTGATCCGGATGAGCCGCTTGCCATGCAGCAAACACTTCGACGATCCATGGCTGCTCTAAATGGCATCTCTTTAACAGATCCTTTTGCATAAAAAGATCCTCCGGCGGACCAAACGCTTGTAATCTCCCATTATAAAGAATGATGATTTCATCTGCCCATTCATAGGCAAAATTGACATCATGCGTGGATAAAAGAATCGTTTGTTCTTCGTCTTGAAGTTCAGACACAAACGCCATCATTTTTTTAGCGTATAAAGGATCAAGTCCCGCGGTTGGCTCATCTAAAATGAGTAGTTTGGGATTCATCACAGCGACTCCAGCAATCGCTACTCGTTTTTTCTGCCCTAAACTTAAAAAATGAGGCGGTTTACTTCTAAGTTCCATTAATCCAGTCACTTCAAGAGTCGCTAAGGCAGCACGCTCTGCTTCTTGTTTAGAATAGCCTAATTGCAGCGGACCGTACATCACATCTTCAAGCACGGTAGGAGAAAAAAGCTGTGCATCTGGATTTTGAAACACGATGCCTACTTGTCTTCGTAATTCTTTTAGCGCTTTCCGTTTATAGCTAAGCGGCTTATCTTGAAAACGGATCTCTCCTTCTGTCGGCTGAAGCAACCCATTGAAATGAAGAAAAAGCGACGATTTCCCTGCTCCATTATTGCCTAAAATCGCGATTTTGCGCCCTGATTGAATCGTTAATGTCAACTGATCCAATGCTTTTGTTCCATCAGGATACACATAGCTCATATCATTTACTTCCAACATTCTCGTCCGACTTCCCTCCCTAAAAAACATACATAACGGCACATGAGATCAAAAAGCTAATCACAGTCACTCCCCATAAATCTCGGCGGATCGGATAGGAAATCATTTGTCCCGCTGCTACCTCATTTCCCCCTCGTGCATCGATCGCCATTTGTACATGCTTTGCCTCTCGCATCGTTTGTACAAATAAATTAGCGACAAGCATCGATACAGAGGAAAAAGTAGAGCGAAGACCGTCATAGCCTGCTCTTGACCGCTGGGCTTTGTATGTTTCTTCCACTTTTTCAATAAAGACAAAGATAAATCGATACGTCACCGCTGTCAGCTCAACAAATACTTCTGGTAATCGTAACAGGCGAAGTAATGTGGCAATCCCATGAAACGGTGTCGTTAAAATAAAGAAGTACATACAACTGACCGCTGCATAAGCAGAGAAACATAATAAAGTAGCCTGATGAATCGATGAATAAGAGACATACATAAACCACCCTGCGATGCTTGTCGTTTGCACCATTGCCTCTACTTCTGATCCATCACGTGCAAATGACAGGAGTAACGGAAATAAGCTTAATAGTAAAAATAAAAGTGGTAACAGAAGCAACTTCCCATACGTTCGAAATGGAATCTTCGCATAATATACGGTGGCAGTACCCATTAAAATAAAGACGTATATGGATAAGGCGATCTCTTTATTTAACAGCACCAACAATAAATGCGAAAAAGCAAAAGCGGCTTTTTCACCTGGATGCAGGTGAGAAAGCCGGCTATGATTGGCATAATAATCGATTAACATCAGCTTTTATGGCCATATTTCTCTTCTAATTTTTTTCTTGCACGTCCTGCTCCAATAAAGTAGCCAATAAACAGCGCCCCACCAGCTGCTTGCAAAGCAAATAATAAGCTTTCTACTTCTCCACTTGGCGGCTCCCAAATAACATCAACCCATGGTTTATAATCTGGACTAATTTCGGTGATCGCTGCTTCAGCTTCTCCATCTGCCCCAAGGAATTCAGCATCTTTATTCATCACAAGTGGCACAACAGCAAGCAACACGACAATCGCAAATAATAGCAAGTTCTTCATACTTACGCCTCCTTCACAGCCACACGCAATTGCTTTAATTCATTTTTGTTATATTTCACGAGCCAGTTCATCACGATGACTGTTAAGATCCCTTCTGCAATCGCTAATGAAATTTGTGTGATAGAGAAAATGCCAGCAAATTTCGTAAATGAGGCCAACACGCCACCTGCTTCTGCTGGGAAAGCCAGTGCTAATTGAAAAGAAGTTACCGTATACGTGGCTAAATCACCGATAAAAGCAGCCAAAAATACAGCGAAAGCAAAAGAAAGATTCATTTTTCGACCAAGCTTATACACCGCATACGTCATTAATGGACCAACAACCGCCATTGAAAAAGCATTTGCTCCTAACGTCGTTAAACCACCGTGAGCTAAAAGCAACGCTTGGAACAACAATACAATTGTCCCTAAAACAGCCATGGCTAGCGGACCAAACAAAATGGTTCCAAGACCCACACCTGTTGGATGGGAGCTACTACCTGTAACCGATGGGATTTTGAGAGCCGATAACACGAAGGCAAACGCCCCTGCAAGACCAAGCATCATTTTCGTCTCTGGATGCTGTTTAATGGTTTTTTGAATCGATCGAATACCAGCTGCAATAAACGGAATCGTTAACACCCACCAAAAAATCGCCCATTTAAGCGGCAAAAAACCTTCCATAATATGCATAGCGGCTGCCGGCTGAAATGAATTTATCCAGAAAAAACAAGTCAGCGCCAACATGACGACTGTCGTTCTTTTCAAAACCAACATCGTTTCACCCTTTTCATTTAATTTATCCTGCATTAACGGGCTGTAAGACCCCCACTTCAACATGGCAGAAGAAGCGTAGGCATATAGGTGGGGGATCAACAGCCCGTAAACGCCCGATCCGTTCAACTAACAATCAGTAGGGGATGGAGAAAACCTCCATTGATCGAAGTTTCACTTTATTCTGTTTTCATTATTGTAGAAATATGTGGATCCTGATCAAACCATCTAATCTTCTCTCGCTGACCCACAACCTCTCCTACAAGCACAATGGCTGGATTGGAGATATTGTAATCCTGTGCCTTTTGTTCAATAGAGACAAGGTCGCCTGTGATGGTACGCTGATTGTTTGTCGTCCCCCATTCAATGATAGCGACAGGTGTGGAAGCCGATTTACCATGTTTGATCAATTCTTGACAAATATGACCGAGATTGCCTACTCCCATATAAAAAGCGATCGTATCCATCCCTTGAGCTAATGCTTGCCAGTTAATAAAATCCTGACCTTTTTCGGCACGGCCATGAGCGGTCACAATGGCGAAAGTTGCCGCATGATCGCGATGAGTCACTGGAATACCCGCATAGGCCGGGGCAGCAATGCCAGCTGTAATGCCCGGAACAATTTCAAACGGGATGTGGGCTTGAGCTAACTGTTCCGCTTCTTCTCCCACACGACCAAACACACAAGGGTCTCCCCCTTTTAAGCGAGTGACAATCAAGCCTTGTTCTGCTTTTTCGACTAATAACTGATTGATTTGCTCTTGAATAAGTGCATGCTTGCCTGGAAGCTTTCCGCAAAAAATCAGCTCTGCTCCTTGTTTGGCATGTTGAAGTAGCTCTTTATTTACTAATCGATCATACGCAATGACATCAGCCTGTTGAATGCATTCTAACCCTTTCACGGTGATTAACTTTGGATCACCGGGTCCAGCTCCGACTAAATATACTTTGCCTTTCTTCATATTCATCTCCTCGAATCTATTAGGTTGTTAAACAGTCTGACTCGTTCTTGCTCATCCGCCTCTTTGATCTTTTCGTACAGATCAGATTGAATCAGTTCTGTTAATAATTGTTTTCTTTCTGCAGAGTCGCTCACTCGATCTTTAATCTGCTCCCGGCACTCCGCTAAAAAGTCTAGGAAGTCAATGAAATGATCGTCATATTGACTAGATAGTTCTTGAATGATTTTTTTGCTAAGCCCTGGACTGCCCCCGCTTGTACTTACAGCAATAGCGAGTTTTCCTTTTTTGAAAGAAGCAGGAACAAAGAAGCTACTAGCCTCTGGATCATCTGCAATGTTGACAAGTTGTTGATCAGAGGCACATTGTCCAATGTATTCATTCACTTTCCGATCATTCGTAGCCGCAAAGACGACGATAGCGGAGTGTAGATCCTCTCGTTGAAACGATTTCTGTTGCCAGTCAATCGGATGATGAGCCATTAATTCCGTCATTTCAGTACCCACTTCAGGACTGACCACTTGAACGATCGCTTTTGCTTCAAGTAAAGAAGCAGCTTTACGAGCGGCTACTTTTCCACCACCGATCACGACGACCCTTTTTCCTTCTAACTTAAGCATCGCTGGATAAAGCATATTTGGAAATCCTCTCTGCTTCATATTGTTGTGCCGCTTCCACAAAGCGCTGAGCAAGTGCTAGGTCAGAGGCAAAGTGAAAATGAGCGTAGCCAGCTACCACATGGGGCGACAAAAATCCTTCTTCCTTTGTTCCTCGACGCCCCTTTGTTTCATAAGCAGCTGTGATTCGTTCTTTCGCTGTAAACTTAGAATAATGGAATTCATGCCCTCTAGCTTTAGCTCCTGCTGGTAAAAGAAAATTAGGTGTTAAACCTGTAAGCTCACGATAACCAAGAGCGGCTAGCTTCTTTTGCATCTTGGCTACTCCAGGAATAACCCCAACCATCGGGTAAACATTCCCGTTTGTATCTTCTATTGATTCCGTTAAGTACATAAAGCCGCCACATTCAGCTAACGTCGGTAATCCGGCGTTAATCGCTGTGTGAATCGATTGTTTGACCTTTTCATTCGTCGCCAATAGAGCCGCAAATTCTTCCGGAAAGCCGCCGCCTAAGTATAGGGCAGCTGCCCCTTCAGGTAGTGGTTCATCCTTTAGCGGGGAGAAGAACTGTAATTCCGCTCCATTCGCTTGAAGCAACTCCAGATTTTCTTCATAGTAAAAATTAAACGCAGCATCTTTTGCCACTGCAATCTTTACGGTAGGTTCTTTCGCTTTTGTAAATATCGAATATTCCGATTCTTTAATCTCGGCTACCTCTGCCAACTTCCAAATCGCCTCTAAATCCACAGTAGCTGAAACAAGTTGTCCAAGTATCTGAAAAAAATCGGATAGTTCGCCTCTTTCAACGGAAGGAATCAGTCCTAAATGGCGTTCAGGAATGGAAATATCATTCTCTTTTTTTAAGTAACCAACAACAGGAATTCCACATTCTTGTTCAATGGCAGATTTAACAATTTGAAAATGACTTTCACTTCCGACGCGGTTGACGATCACACCGACAATTCTTCCTCTTGTCGCCATTGCCTGAAAACCCTTTACAATCGCAGCAGCGCTTCTTGCCATGCTGGCACAATTGACGACTAATAGAACGGGGCAATCAAGAATATCACTTAAGTCGGCGGAGCTACCATCATTTTTTAACGGATCTTTGCCATCAAAATATCCCATAACCCCTTCAATAATGGAAAGGTCGGCCTCCTTGGCCCCTCTTGCATAAATATCCTTCACCGTCTCTCGTCCCGTCATCCAACTATCCAAATTTCTTGATGGTCGACCTGTTACCGTCGTATGATAAGTCGGATCGATATAGTCAGGGCCACATTTAAATCCTTGAACACTTGCTCCTCTTTCTTTAAAAGCCGCCATTAGTCCAATCGTTACCGTCGTTTTTCCCGCGCCACTTCCGGTTCCGGCAATCATGATTCTTCGTTGACTCATCTGCTCCCCTCCTTATTCATATGAAATCAATCCAACAGAAATGGTGACATTGCCTGATTTCTTCTTCACAAGAAGTAATTCATCGTTTCCACTCGCAAGCATCGCTGCCGGTTCACTGACTCCGTAAGCACCTGTGAATTTATAGACCGTATCAGAAGGCTGCACTAATGTTTTCGTATTGAGCTCAGCTGGCGAATAATAAATAAATTCCCATTGATGCTTGCGGACAACTTCGAGCAAACCAACCTCATCTTTTTTCAAATCAATTGTCGCCACCATCTTGACACTTTTCATGCTAATCTTCAGTTCTTTTAATGTGTCTTCCATCACTTGTTCAATTTCTTCTGCGGCTGTTCCACGGTTACAACCGACCCCCAGAACAATTACTTTTGGACGATATAACACACCATTCGTTAAAATAACTTCTTCTTGTTGTTCAAGTAATCGATGCGTGACAACGAGTGCAGCAGCTGGTTGGTGTGCCAACGCTTCGTCGATCGATGAGCACAGATGAATATTTGCTGGCATCGCCGTATCATGCATCCACCAGTTTCTCTCACCTGATTCTTGAACAACGACCACTTTCTCTTCATTTACGACAGAGGCACTGACTGGCGTTAGCTTTTCATCGGATTCCCACTCCCAACCGAAGCGACGGCCAAATAAATCGACGGGAATTGTTTTTTGTACATCGGAAGCGGTCGTCACGACAGGATAAGCATTGAGTAAAGCGGCAACTTCTTTTGTCAGTTCATTGGCTCCACCGAGATGTCCTGACAACACACTAATGACATGCTCTCCACGATCATCCACAACAACGACACCTGGATCTGTTTTCTTATCCTTTAAAATCGGGGCTATCATGCGAACAACAGCACCTAAAGAAATAATAATAATCAACCCTTGATAATGAGCAAATAAACTGGGAAACAGCAAGCGAACGGAACCTTCAAACAAGGTAATTCCACGTTGTTCTTCATCACCTTGTGCGTGTTTCTTCATATAATATAGATCGCTGTCAGGAAATAGCTTGAAAATTTTCCTCGCAAGCTGTGTGCCGTGCTTTGTAATCGCGACCACGGCATACTTTCCCTTTACGTTAATATCAGGTATCACATGCTCTTCTAATTGAAGGCTCATTGTTTCATCCCTCGACGGAATCCGTGAGTAAACTCTTTATCATACAATTTCGAGCGAAAGTCTTTTTGATGGATATTTGGATCTAACGCCCAGCCGGCTAAAATCATCGCTTGCTTGCGAATGCCGTTTACCCGCATATCTTCATCCAATTTCTCGATCGTGGTACGAACAATTTTTTCATCTGGCCATGTCGCTTTATAGACGACAGTGACCGGTGTTTCTGGCGCCCAACCGGCACTGACTAATTCTTTCATCACTTTCTTTGTTAACGTGGCGCTAAGGAAGAAAGCGATCGTACAATGATGCTCAGCCAGCTTCGCTAATTGCTCCCGCTCCGGTACTGGTGTTCTTCCTTCTGCTCTTGTTAAAATCACGGTTTGTGTTAAATCAGGAATCGTTAATTCGGCTTGCGCACTAGCAGCGGCAGCAAAGACTGAGCTCACACCCGGCACGATCTCAATCTCGACACCCGCTTCTTTTAATAAGGTCATTTGCTCCATAATCGCCCCGTAGACAGCAGGATCTCCAGTATGAAGGCGAACGACTTTTTTTCCTTCTTGTAATCGTTGCTTCATTACCTCGACCATTTCCTCTAAGTGCATGCCCGCTGTTTTTAATATTTCCGCTCCGGGCTTTGCAATGTTAAAATGTTCTTCACTCACTAACGAATCCGCATATAAAATGACGTCTGCTTCCTTCAGCAGCTGCTGTCCTCTGACTGTAATTAAATCCGGTGCACCTGGCCCTGCTCCGACAATGTATAGCTTCATTTTCTCACCACCATTAACGTTAAATATTCTGGTTCTGCTCCTTCAAGCTCATCCATCGCCCAAACAATCTCTTCTTCAGAAGTAACTTTTGTAACGACAGATGCTTTATCTGTCAAATTCAATTCTTTTAAAATCTGCAGCATTAAATCGATCACTTTTGCGACTTTAATAAAGATCACGCAATCATGCTGTTCGACCGCTTGCTTCATCGCTTCATAATCGTCATTAGCTGGAACAATGGCGACAATGTCATCCCCATCTGCTAACGGCAAAGAGAGTCTAGCAGCCGCACCATTAATCGAAGAAATACCAGGGATGATTTTCATCGGGACATCTCCGTAGCGCTCTTTCATGACGTTCATCATATGTATAAATGTGCTGTAAAGTAGCGGATCTCCTTCTGTAATAAAAGCGACATCTTTTCCTTCTTGCAGCTTTTCCCATACTAAATCGGCTGTATTTGACCATTCCCTCTCTAAAATCACCGGGTCCTTCGTCATTGGAAAGACGAGGCCAAGCATATCTTTTTCCGCCGGATTCACATACGCATCAATAATTTTTCTGGCGTAGCTTTTGCTTCCTTTTCTTTTTTTCGGATAGGCAATGACGGGACATTCCTGAAGGGCACGGAATGCTTTCACCGTTATTAATTCTGGATCTCCAGGGCCAGCTCCTACTCCATATAAAATTCCTGTCATGCTGATTCTCCTTTCGCTCGCTTCGCTGAAATGATATAGACAGGGTTTAACCCTTCCATTCTTGTTAAATGCAAAATCGGTTTGCTTCTTGCGATTTGTGCTAATGTGATTTCCGTTTCAAATCCTCGCTGTTTCAATGCTTGAACCGCTTCATATAAATTTTCAATCGTAACGACATTCATCACAATTATGCCATCTTCTTTTAAACGAGAGCAGCATTCGTCAAAAATGCCTTCAATATTCCCTGCCGTGCCACCGATAAACACCGCATCCGGTGCAGGGAAGTCCGCTAAGCCATCAGGTGCTTTTCCTTGGATTGCTGTGACATCCGTGCGGAATTTGATAAAATTTTCACGGGCATTTTCTAGATCAGCTTCATTTTTTTCAATCGCATAAACAGCTCCATCTGTCGCTATTTTTGCCGCTTCAATCGCGATGGAGCCTGTGCATGTGCCAATATCCCAAACGATACTGTCTGTTTGAAGATTCATTTGACCAAGTGTAAGTACGCGAATTTCCTTTTTCGTTAACAGCCCTTTGTCTGGCTTTCGTTGAACAAATTCATCGTCTGGAATGCCAAGTGACCATTTCTTTGCTGCTGTTTCTGCTTTTAAAATGACGACGTTTAAAGTAGAAAACTCTGCTTGTTCCATCTCATCCAATGACATCCAGCGGCATCGCTCGTTTTCTCCACCGAGATTTTCGGCGATAAACGCTTTATATTCAGTCATTCCATATGTTTTTAAATACGCCGCAATCGCAGCTGGTGTATTCGTTACATCCGTTAATAAGGCGATCAGCTTTTTCCCATCCATTCGTTGAGCCAGTCCTGTAATAGAGCGACCATGCAAACTAATAATCGTCGCGTTTTGCCAAGCTTCTCCCATCTGAGCAAAAGCTAACTGGATGGAACTAGGTTGCGGGTAAATCTCCGCCTCGACCAATTTCGATAAATAACTGCCGATGCCATAAAAGAGAGGATCTCCTGAGGCGAGCACGACCGCTTTTTCCGGCTGTTCGCTCAGCCTCTCTTTTAATTCTCGCAAATTCCCTTTAATAGTGAACTTCTCACCTTGATAATCTGGAAAGAAAGCGAGTTGACGCTCTCCCCCAGCCAGAAAGCGAGATTCTTGGACCCATTGTTCATAGATCGGCAAAAGTCCACTGCGGCCTTCATCGCCGATTCCAATAATTTTTACTTTATCCATGACGCTCCGCCTTTCCTAAACATTCACCTTTTAACGTATATAAGGTCATTTCAACGGTGAGTCCGCCTTTTACTTCTTCAATGGCGTGCTGACAGCAACTGTCACATAACCGGTCAAAAAACTCATGGTGACCCGCTGCTAGCATCAAATCAGCCGCATGAGAAGCGGTATTAGCCGATTGAACTTCTTCTACTAATTCTTCTGAAGCCCCCGCTTTTCGTGCCGTCTCTGCTAAAAAGCCAAAATCAACAGGAGCACTTTTGGAATGAACCATCATCACGCCTTGAGCGACTTTCGAAAATTTCCCCATCATGCCGACCATCGACACTTTCTTGATGCCAAGGCGTTTACAATGCTTTAACGTAAAGCCAACAAAATCACCCATTTCGATAAAAGCTTCCTCCTTTAAATGAGGAAGTTGCTTCATCGCATATTTCTCACTGCGGCCGCCGGTTGTGACAGCGACATGATCACATCCGCCAGCAATCGCCACATGAATCGCTTGAATGATGCTCGCTTTATAAGCAGCTGTTGAAAATGGCATCACGATTCCACGCGTCCCTAAAATGGAAATCCCACCGAGAATCCCAAGGCGGGCGTTCAATGTTTTCTTCGCCATTTCTTCACCGCCTGGAACCGAAATGACGATTTTCAGCCCTTCTTGACAGTGAAAATCGGTTAAGATGTTCTCAGCTTCCGATAAGATCATTTTTCGCGGAACAGGATTAATCGCTGCTTGACCAACTTCTACCGCTAAACCTGGTTTCGTCGCTCGGCCTACTCCTTCGCCTCCATCAAGTTCAATGCCCGGCTCTGCTTGTAAGGAAACTTCCGCATAAATGACCGCTCCATGTGTAACATCCGGGTCATCCCCGGCATCTTTTTTAATCGCCGCAACCGCTCGACCCTCATAAATTTCACAGTGCTCAACAGCAAAAGTAGCAAACACTTTTGCGGGAAGATAAATGGTGGCTTCTTCCTGTTTTTCTCCTGTTAATAAAGAGATCAAGGCCGCTTGAACAGCGGCCGTCGCACAGGCACCGGTTGTATACCCTTTTCTTAGCGGCTTTTCTTGTTTGGTGTCCTGTGCTTTCATTTTTCTGCAAGCAGAGAAAGAGCATTTAACGCCGCTACGGTGACGGTACTTCCACCTTTCCTGCCAATATTCGTAATATATGGGATATCAAGCTTCGCTAATTCTTCTTTCGATTCCGCCGCGGAAACGAATCCAACAGGAAGGCCGATCACTAAGCTTGGCTTGGCGATTCCTTCTTTCACGAGACGAATCAGTTCAAGCAAAGCGGTTGGAGCATTTCCGATACAATAAATGCCACCATCTGCTTCAGCTACTGCTTTACGCATCGATACGATCGCTCTTGTTGTATTCAGCTTTTTCGCTTCTTCCATCACATCTGGATCAGAAATGTATACATGAATGCTGCCGCCATGCTTTTCAATGCGTCCTTTACTAATACCAACTTGAACCATTTGCACATCACAAATTACTCGTTCCCCATTTTTGATCGCTTGAAGACCAGCCTCAATCGCTTTTGGATGAAACAGCATGCTTCTTCCTAATTCAAAGTCCGCTGATGCGTGAATGACGCGCTGCACCACTTTGTATTCTTCATGAGAAAGATCATGTTCCCCGAACTCTTCGGTAATGATGTCAAAACTCAATCCTTCAATCTCCATTGGCTGAACTGTTTCTGGTTTAAAATCTGTTTTAAAATCCATTGTTATCCGCTCCTTTAAAGATTAAATGTATGTAAGTAATCGATGACTTCATCAAAGCTCGAGCACCGGTTTTGATACTTCATTTCCGGGCGCTCAATCACAATTGTTTCGATTCCCAATTCTTTAGCCGCTTCTAGCTTTTGATCTACTGAACCGCGTGCACCGCTCGCTTTTGTGACCATACAAGTCACTTCATATTGCCGATACAGTGCTTTATCAAATGCGGTTGTAAACGGACCTTGAATCGCGACAATATTTTTTTGCGGCAAGCCAAGCTGCTCGCATTTTTCCATATTATCTTTACGAGGAAGCATTCTAGCTACTAAGCGAATGTCCGGATTAGATAATAATTTTTCTGTAAAAACAGCTAACGTTTTACTGCCAGTTGTTAACATGATGGTCCCTTTTCTTTTCGCTGCTTCTTCGGCTGCTTCCTCGTACGTGGAGACATAAGTGATGAGCGAAGAATCTTCAAATTTTTGTTCTTTTCGTTCAAAACGAATGTAAGGAATATTAGCAGTGTTGGCGGCTGCCATCGCATTTTTTGATGCTTCTTCTGCAAATGGGTGACTCGCATCGACAATCCCTTTGACCCCTTGCTCCGCGATAAAAACTTGCATTTGTTCCGCATCCAGACGGCCGGAAATTGCTTCGATCCCTGCTTGCTGTAACTCTTTCCATGCATTTTCTGTGACAACAGAGGCAATTAACTGCCTCCCTTGTTCTTGAAGAGTAATCGCCAGTTCTCTTGCATCACTGGTTCCCGCAATGAATAAAATCATTTCGTCGTCGCCACTCCCTCTTCATGGTGATGATGATGGTGGTGATCGTGATCATGGTCATGATGGTGATGATGATCGATATGTTCCATCGCCTCAAAGCGATATTGGCATGTATCACAGTTCATATACACATCTCCACTTAGCGCTTCATTAATCCGATCTTGAATGACAAGCTCAAGCTTCGGATGAAAGCCGAAATATTCAGCTAATTTAAAGTCAACTCCTGGATAAGCCGCTTGAAATTGAGTCATCATTCCTTCTAATCGCTTAATTAAAATGCCCGTGAATAAAAAATACGGCAATACAATCACTTTTTTCGCGCCAAGACGAATTGTTTTTTCCACCGCTTCTTCTAAACTTGGGGAAGTCACCCCAATAAAAGCTGGCTCCAAAATCGGGTAAGAGGCTTTTTCCCATAATAATCTCGCAATCTTGTAAAGATCACTGTTCGCATCTGGATCACTGCCTCCGCGTCCAAGTAAAATAACCGCTGTCCCTTCTTGTGGCTCTTCGACATTCTCCCCTGTTTCTTCGATTCGACTCTTGCAAATTTCAACGGCTTCGTGATGAATGCCGATCGGCTTTCCATATGTGAAGTCAACGGCAGGATATTTTTCTTTCGCTTCATCAATTGCCGCTGGAATATGAATTTTTGAATGTCCCGCCGGAAGCAGCATTAATGGAATTAAAGCGACAGATGTGGCGCCTCTTGCTACACAAGCATCGATTCCTTGAGCAATATCCGGACGTTCAAATTCTAAGAAACAAGTTTCGATAATCAGTTGATCATCTAACTTAGGAGTTAACTGATTAACAAATATTCTAATTTGCTCATTGCCTTCTGAATCACGGCTTCCATGACCAACAAATAATATAGCTTTCATATTCAATCGTCTCCTTTAATCCCCGCATGGTGCAGGTTCAATCATAATTTTCGGTTCCATATTGCGATACTCAAACCCTTGAATATTCTTCACCCGTTTGAAAAACTTGAACAAGCGCTCGTTCGGATGACCTTTTTCTTTGTATTCAGCAACGATTCGTTCAATCAATGGAACAATTTGAGCCGGCTCGATTCCTTCTGCGACTGGCTGACCAGCATGAGCCGTTCTTCCAACTGGCTTCGCACCAAGGAATAAATCAAATTTTCCTTTCCGAAAGACAATTCCGATATCGTCATTGACTGCTTGATAACAAGCCATGCCACAACCGTTGATCCCGATATTCAGCTCTTTAGGCAGCTCCATGCCGCCAAGTCGTTCTTGCAATTCCTCCGCATAAGGAATGGCATCTTTCTTTTCGCCATCACAAAAATCACAAGCTTTGATCGCTAATACATCTCCAACAGGCGAAATGATAAATCCGGCTTCTTGCAATTGGAGAGTTAATTGTTGTGGATTTTCCGTCGGTACGCGCAAAATAATTTGGTGATGAGGTGTGTACTCAACAGAGCCTTCCTCTCCTGCTACAGCTGATAGTACTAGCAATTGCTGTGCTGAAAATTTTTTATTGGCAACGCCTGGACTAACAGCGACTTCAAAAATCGATTCGATTAACTTCGGAAACGTCACTTCTTTTGCTGGAATGTCTTTCTCTTTATCGAGTAAACGCAACGCTTTCATGCCTAGTTCGAATAAAGGCGGAGCTTCTTCCTTCCCTTCATGAAGCGCCCAAGGTTCGTTTTCTCGCTTCAATCGTTCATGTGGCCTCAGCGGCTGTTTTTCCGAAGTTAACGTGTACTTTCGCTGATACCCTCGTGGCGTGATCATTTTATTATCGTATATAAAGGTCGTTGAATTACCAATTATCACCGTCGTCAGCATGCCGATATCATGTTCAAGCATGTCAGCTAATGTCGTTAAAATGACTTGTTCTCTATCCCGATACGCACTTTTCACAAGGCCAACAGGGGTATCAGGAGAGCGATATTTTAATAGAATCCGCTGTGCTTCTACAATCTGCCTTGTTCGTTTTCCACTTTTCGGGTTATATAAAGCAATGACAAAGTCTGCTGCACCTACCGCATCTATTCGTTTTTCAATTAATTCCCATGGAGTTAAGTGATCGCTTAAACTAATCGTACAAGCATCGTGCATAACCGGTGCGCCGAGTAAAGACGCACAAGAGTTGATCGCTGAAATACCAGGAATAATTTCTACTTCTACTCCATCCGCCTCTCTCCAGCCTTTCTCAACGAGCACCTCATACACAAGGCCTGCCATGCCATACACGCCGGCGTCTCCACTTGAAATCACCGCGACCTTCTTTCCTTGTTCCGCATATTTCACCGCTGCCTGTGCTCGGCTCACTTCTTCAGACATCCCTGTGCTGATCACTTCTTTTCCTTCAATGAAATCAGCAATTAATTCCACATATGTTTTATATCCAATGACGTAATCGCTTTCTTGTAATGCTTCTTTCGCTCGCTCCGTAATATGCTTTTCACTGCCTGGACCGAAACCAACTAGAAGTAATTTTCCTTTCACAAGATTTCCTCCTCACTGAACTGCTTTTTTGACTTCACGATCTTTCTCGATCCCTTTTACGCGATCATTTAAAAGTTCCATTCCACTTCCGTTATATGTATAAGTTAGCGCTTCTTTCACGGGTTCACCGTTTTGTAAGTGCTGATGTACAATCCTTTTCGCCAATGGCTCATCAACTTCGTGGTACCAAGCTCCTTCTGGATAGACAACGACGACACAAGCATCTTTACAGCGACCATTACATCTCGTTCTTGAGGTGTGCACGCGAACATCTAGCTCTTGACTCTTGATTTCCTCGCGAATCGCTTGCGTGACTTCTTCGCCGCCTTTCCGCATACAACTCGATCCATTACAAATCAATACATGGTGATTCATTTCCTTCAAATTCCAAGTCGTCATATGATCGCTCCCTTTCCATACACTGTTTCTATAAAAAAATCCTTAACTCCAAAAAGAAGTTAAGGATTTTGCGTAATGATTCGTACGCTGCCAATGTGCAGCGAATTCGCTCGATACAGCCATCCTACTCTTCCCTCCGAAGAATGATGCAAAAAAGATAAAAGCAGGTCTCCTGGCTTACGGGTCTTCTTACTCTTGTCCCTTCCCAGTGCAACAAGCACCAGTGGTTTTGACAATTTCATCACCGCTTACAGTAACGGGGGCTGCATCGGACTTTCACCGATTTCCCTATTATCCCTTTTGGATCAACAAAAGGGCACTCTTACCTTATTATTTAATTAAATTATGTCATTTGTTTGAACATCTGATTTAAGATTATCAGTAAACGCCTCATTTTGACAAGAATTTTTTTTATTTTTAAAAAATTATTAACGGTTGCCACCCTGCTTCTATACGAACCTTTTCTATGATTTCCTTTTGTTTTTCTTGAAGAATAGGATCTTGACGATCAAGAAGCAAACCAATGACGGTTCCGCTATGCCCAATAATCACGCCAGCCTGTAAATGGATCGCTAAATCTAAAAACAAAGAAAAATGCGGCTTAGGTAAAAAGCGTTCATTCACTTGAGCACTGGCTGTTGCAGCTTGAAATATTTGTTCTATATTTCCAGTTGTGAGCCCTGATCTCATTTGGCAAAAAATATGTTCAAGTGTTTGTTTTTCCGCTTCGTTGTAATGCTTTTTATCGCGGTGAAAGGCTCTAGTATTGACTGTTCCCCCGCTATCAAAGCCGATGTAACTAAGCTCAGGTGCATCAGGAAATTCGTACAAAAGCTGACCCGTTTGCTGATTGACGGCTGTAATCCCTTCATACATTACCCCATCCGTTGGCTCAATGCTCGCCGCAATTATCGCTTCCTCTTTTGCTGATAACTTGACAGCAAAACTGGCTGCTACCGCTCGAATCGTAGCGATGATATCCGCTGAACTGCTGGCCATTCCCTTGCCTACAGGAATAGATGATTCGATAGACAAATAACCACTTTGCGATTGCCCCAATAATTGTAGCGTTCGTTCCACTGCTATTAACGCCAATTTTTTTCCTTTTGTTTTCCCAATTAACGAGCCTACTTTCGTAGGTATAAATCGCACCTGACTATAAAAAGGACTGGGAAACGTAAATAAAAATGGCTGCCCAACAACTTCTCCTTGCGCTAACTCTCCAAATGTCCCAAAACAACTCCCTACCCCTACTTGCATTGATAGACCTCTTTTCTATGCTGTTCTTTCGCTGATCAATCATGGTGATGGCTGATATTTATGACAATTTATTATAATCTTATTCTTTTTTTCTTCCAAGCGGTTGTGGTTTTGTCTCTTAAGGACTTGATTTTTTAAAATTTTTATTTGAATTTTGCACATAATGAAATAAGTATGGTCAACCAAAATAATATTTGGTTGACAACTTATGTTACCATTCATTAAAATAACGTTAACATTTGTTTTTATATTTTTGTTTTGTTATTATGGGAGGTTAGAAAAATGAGTAAACAGCACGAAAAGTTAAGAATGATGCTGACGGCGGCGTTGTTTGCAGCGATTATTGGCATTATGGCTCAAGTAACTATTCCGCTGCCTTTAGTTCCGATCACAGGGCAAACGTTGGCCGTTGGCTTAGCTGCTACAATTTTAGGCTCACGATATGGGGCATTATCCGCGATTATTTATATGTTACTTGGAGCAGTAGGTATCCCTGTATTTTCTGGCATGAGTGCTGGAATGGGCGTCATTTTTGGTCCAACTGGCGGGTATATTGTTAGCTTTATTTTTTCTGCTTTTATTACCGGTTTATATATTGAAAAAACATCAGCCACTGTCACACAAGCATTTATTGCTAATGCGATTGGTATGTTAATTAACCTAACTTTTGGAACAGTATGGCTGAAAGTGATGGCTGACCTTTCTTGGGCGGAAGCATTTGTCGGTGGATTTACTCCATTTATCATTGGCGGAATCCTCAAAGCCTTTTTAGCTGCTTGGATCGGCATTCTTGCTCGCAAAAGATTGCAGTCCGCTCGTCTTTTACCATCATCCACTAAACTATCTGCTTAATAAAAATGAGGCTGATCCAAAAAGGTCGGCCTCATTTTTTTTCAATAGAAAAATGAAATCGTTCTTCCGCTGTACGTTGTCCATTTGTATACGTTTGCTCGATAAACTGCACGCAGTCGTTTCGATCAATAGTAAGCACTGTAGAAGATCGAGTACCATACTGTTCACTTTTAATAAACATCGAAGAAAGAAGGCGCTCCCACTGTAAAGAAACACCCGTTTGTGGAAGCTCCTCATCCGCAGCCTGTTCTTCGGATCGCAACGAAGTAAATAAACAATCTGTATCAACAATAATTTTATTATGTAAACAATTATTTAAACTCTGCTTTCCTCGCTTTGTTTTTGGCCATGGTGTATTTAAAAAGGCGTTGCTTAAGCTGTGGATGCCTGGAGCAATCGAGACGATCTGATCTTGTCGGTTGTTATAGTACCATAATGAATCGGCGATTCCGACGATGACATTAAAACTGGGATAATGAGCTTTATCCTCGCTTAATCGTTGCAAAAATGCTTCAGCCTCGATCCGTTCGGTCAAAAAAGAACGAACAATCTCCCCGCGTGACCACTTCCCTTCCGTCGGTTCATTAGGGTCTCGAAAGTTTGTCAAGGCAGCAAATCTCCCTGATGTTGTGATTCCTAGCCACGTACCCATTTTTTCTAAGTCACGGCCAGCTAACACTTCCGGCTCATCCTCCCAAAAGTGAGCTTGTTTTGTCGGGCGCGCTAAAAATTCATCACGATTGGCGGCGACAATTAATTTATAATTTGGATGCTGTTGAAACTGAAAATTAATTAAACACATATGATCATCCCCTAAAATAGCTCTAATTTTGTCAAAATCATAAAGGAAATTTCAGCGATTATGGCGAATAAACAACGATTAAAAGGTAGGTGCTGCTAAGATGAACAAATTTGTGATGCCTGAAGTGATTTTTGGCAATGGAGCCATCCATCAAGCGGGAGAGTGCTGCTCTCGTTTAGGTGCAAAAAAAGTGTTAATCGTCGCTGACGAAGGTGTCATTCAAGCTGGATGGCTTGAAATCGTGATCAAAAGCTGCGTTGATGCTGGTTTGAGCTATGCTTGTTATCAAGATATTACCATTAATCCGAAAGACTTTGAAGCGGAAAAAGGAGCAAGCGTTTATATAGAACAGGAATGTGATGCGATTATTGGCGTCGGTGGCGGAAGCGTGATCGATATAGCAAAGGCTGTGGCCATCTTAGCTTCAAATGGCGGCAGTATTTCTGATTATGAAGGAGTCGATCGAATTACTCTGCCCCTCCCTCCATTAGTAATGATCTCCACGACAGCGGGATCCGGTTCGGAAGTTTCTCAGTTTTCTGTGATTGTTGATTCAAAACAGCAAAAAAAGATGACGATCGTCTCTAAATCACTGATACCGGATATCGCCTTAATTGACCCAGAAACGCTGGCCACGAAAAGTGAAAAACTGACCGCTTCTACTGGACTCGATGTATTGACTCATGCCATTGAATCATTTGTTAGCTTAGCCGCTACCCCACTGACAGATGTACAAGCGAAAAACGCGATGATGCTTGTCGCTCAATATTTACGTCCGTCCGTCGCGTCTAAATACAATAAAGAGGCAAAAGAACAGATGGCGATGGCCAGTTTGCAAGCCGGACTTGCTTTTTCCAATGCGATTTTAGGAGCGGTGCATGCGATGGCTCATGCCATTGGCGGGAAATACCCGATGCTCCATGGCGACGTCAACTCTGTCTTGCTTCCTCATGTCATGGAATTTAATTTCTTAGCCTCTCCGAATAAATTTATGGAAATTGCTCAATTATTAGGCGAGGATACCCGAGGATTAGCCCCTCAGGAAGCAGGAAGAAAAGCGATTGCTCATGTGAAGCAACTCTCTTTAGATATCGGAGCGCCTCAGCGTTTATCAGATATGGGCTTTGAAGAGGCCGCCATTGAAAACGTCGCGGAAGTCGCTTTACAGGATGCGTGTATGATTACAAATCCTCGTGACATTAACGTCCAACAAGTTGAGGAATTATTGCGAAAAGGATTTTAGGTGAACTACATGAGCAAAAAGCAAATGATTGACTTATTAACAGGTGTTCAATCCTCTAAAAAAAGTTATTATACGGAACTGAAAAAAACAGTTCACGAGCTGCAAAAGAAAAACATGCAACTTGAAATCATTAATGATGTCACAAAGAGCTTTAATATCAATATGTCGATGGATGAGATGTTAAAGCACCTTATGGATAAATTACAAACGATTTTTCCAATCAAGCGGGTCAGCTTGTCACTTTATAACGGGCGGGAATTAGTTTTATCTAATGTGTACCCCGCTAATTCTGCAGTATTGTTTCCAGATACGATTTTACCTAAAAGCAGCTCGCTCTATTGGTCGGTCTTCCAAACTGGCCAGCCTTGCTACTACGAAATAAATGGCAGAGACGGGACTTATTTTGAGGAAGATGGGTTATCTTTACTGCAAATTGCCGACGTATGGGTGTTCCCTTTAATTTGCAAAGGGACAACTATCGGCGTGTTAACCTTAGGAGGAAAGCAAACAGGCTGGAATGATCCATCTGATCAAGTATTTTTCGAACAATTATCGGATCAAATCGCTGTTTGCATTGAAAATGCCAGACTATACAAAGAAGTACTTGTCAGTCATCAGCACTGGGAGGAAACTTTTCGAGCAGTGTCTGACATCATCTTTATCGTCGATGTGCACGGACATATTTTACAATGCAATGAAGCCACCAAGAATTTCTTTCAAAATGATTCCTTTGAAAATCACTCAATTGACAAGCTCTTATTTCAATCGATGGAGACGAATTATTTTCAAGAAAGCATGAACAGCGGTGTTCCTGTCGATGGCGAGTTATCTCTTCATCAAAAAGTGCTGACTTGTTCTTGCTATCCGATCTTTAATGATGCAGGCTCCCTTTATGCAGGCATCATTTATTTGAAGGATTTCACTGAAAAACGCCGGTTTGAAGCGCAACTCCTCCATTCAGGAAAGCTGGCAGCTCTCGGCGAAATGGCGGCTGGCGTGGCTCATGAATTAAACAACCCGTTAACCGCTATTTTAGGCAACGCTCAACTCCTGTTGCGAAAGTACCCGGAAAATGATTCGACTCATAAACTGTTGACGGATGTTCACCAATGCGGGATTCGCTGCCGAAACATTATTCGAAGCTTGCTCACATTTTCGAGGCAGGATGAATTTCTATTTGAACAATGCTCGGTAAATGAAGCGGTGGAACAAGCATTAAGCCTTGTTGGCAATCAAATCCGAAAAGAAAATATTTGTATACAAACGACACTGCAACAAGATTTGCCATCGATTGAAGGAAGCGTTCAACAAATTGGGCAAATCGTCTTAAACCTTTTAATTAACGCCAAAGACGCCTTATCGGGCATCACAGGTGAAAAAAGAATCGATATTGACACGAAGCCACTCGAACAGGAAGGAACAAAATGGGTGTCATTAACGGTCACAGATAACGGCTGTGGCATTGATCCATCACAAATGACTGAGATCTTCAATCCTTTTTTCACAACAAAATCAGCGGTTCACGGGACAGGTCTTGGCTTATCGGTCAGCCTTGGCATTGCGGAAGCCCATGGCGGAACATTGACGGGCACCAGTCACCCTGGAAGCGGCAGTCGTTTTCAGCTATTGCTTCCATTCACATAATCCCCCTCATCTTTAGAAAAGCAGGTGAAACGATGGCACATATTTTAATTATTGATGACGAAATAGAAGTAGGTCGCTTTCTCACTCATTTGTTCGAGGACAAAGGGCATGAAGTGACTCATGGAGTGAGCGGCAAGGAATTTGACCAATTGCTGACGGCTCAACGCTTTGACCTAGCCTTTATTGATGTTCGCTTGCCTGATCGAAATGGGTTAGATATTTTGCGCACACTAAAAGCGGCTCAGCCTCATTGCCAATCGGTCATTATGACTGGGTACAGCACCGTCAAAATGGCAGTAGAGGCGATTCAAATCGGTGCGAGTGACTTTATTGAGAAGCCTTTTGAGGATATTACGGAGATCGAGCGGCTAACCGAGCAATTAATTGACACTCAGCTCCCCTCCTCTCATCAGGATGTTCTACGTATAGCGAAAAAATTGAACTGTTTTATTGGGAACAGTCCGCAAATGAGGCAGCTATTTACACTCGCTTATAAGTTTGCACAGAAAAATATGACCGTACTCATTCAAGGGGAAACGGGCACCGGAAAAGAAGTTCTTGCTCATTTTATCCACGAGGCGAGCAAGCGAGCAAAAGAGCCGTTTGTCGGGATTAACTGTGGAGCGATTTCCGAGCATTTATTAGAAAGCGAATTATTTGGACATACAAAAGGTGCGTTTACAGGCGCCTTAAAGGATCGGAAAGGGTATTTTGAGGTAGCCTCTAAAGGAACATTGTTTCTTGATGAAATTGGTGAAGCCTCCTCTTCTGTCCAAGTGAAGTTGCTACGCGTATTAGAGACAGGCGAATATATGAAGGTCGGCAGTGAAGTGACAGAGCGGACGCATACTCGTTTGATTGCGGCGACACATGTCCATTTACATGAAGCGGTCAAAGAAAAAGTGTTTCGTGAAGACTTGCTGTACCGCCTGGATGTCATTAAATTGACGATTCCTCCACTAAGGGAAAGAATAGAAGATCTTCCGGCATTGATTGACTTTTATTTTAAACAAGCAAAGTTTCCCCTCACTTTTTCACAGGAAGCAATGGACATCCTTTGTGACTATGACTGGCCAGGAAACGTGCGGGAGCTTGTGAATGTTCTAAAGCGAACAATTGCCTTAGCTGATGGGGAAACGACGATCGTTCCCCCGGGATTTCTTCCTGAAAAATTCTTTCGTCGTCCAGTAGCCGTTTCTACTCCCATACCACTGCCTTCTCCAAGCTTTGAAAACTATGTGCAAGCGTGGCAGCAACAGCTACTAGATGTTTGGAACAGCACAGAAGAAACGAAGCTTGATGAAATTCAAAACAAAATAAAAGAACTTGAAAGTGAAGCAATGAAAGCCTTTATTATGAAGTCACTCAAAGAAACGCTCGGCAATCGAAAGGAAGCGGCGAAGCGACTAGGCATTAGTACGAGACAGTTAAGGTATTTGTTGAATGAGAGGAAGAAATAAAGAGAACGGGGGCAAACGATGGATATTAGCGTGGACCAGTTAAATGGAAAAAACATTCAAATTGTTCCTATGAGTCTTGAACATATTCAAGGTTTATATGCTATTGGTACAGAAGAGGCGATTTGGGAACACCTTCCCGAAACGATACAGACAAAGAAGGATATGAAATCTTTTGTGGAGGAAGCACTAGCAAAGAAAAGAAATGGATCAGAATTTCCTTTCATTATCCTTCTTCGCGAAAATAATAAAGTTATTGGAACAACTAGATTTCTGTCTCTTTGCGACGACCATAGAAATCTAGAAATCGGCTGGACATGGTTTGCCCCTGCTGTTTGGGGTACACATGTCAATATAGAGTGTAAATATTTATTATTGCGCTATTGTTTTGAAGTCTTGAATTTGATTCGTGTTCAATTTAAAACCGACGAACGAAATATCCGATCTCAAAAAGCAATCGAACGAATAGGAGGAGTAAAGGAAGGTATATTACGAAATCACATGATACGTAAAGATGGAACATTTCGTGATTCTATTTTCTACAGTATCATTAGCAGCGAATGGCCTTCGGTAAAAAAGAAATTAGAAGCAAGGCTAACGGAAGTCGTTCAATAGGTCATGAACTTATCCGAGTGGAGATTTTCGAGAGTTATTGAAGTTCAATTTGAATCCTTATTTCGTGCAGGAACATAAAAAATAACAGTGCCCCTTAAAAATCATTAAAAATGACTTTTGAGGAGCACTTTTATGGCAATGAAGTGAATCACGACCTTGTTCAAGCTGCAAACTTGAGAAAAGTATTTTCCCCATCCTCTAAATTGCAGCGTATGGAACGAATTTAAAGTTTGTATAAATAAACCATCTATTTCCAGCCATTCCGCTAAAAATCATCCGTTTTCAAGACTAAATAAATGAAAGGGTCCATAAAAATATGCCAATCATTAAACATGAGATTTATATTGAAGCACCAATCCGTGCTTGTTTTGACCTTGCCAGAAACGTAGAGATACACATAGAAACAACAGCTAAAACGAAGGAAAGAGCAATTGATGGTGTAACAGTTGGACTGATGGAAAATGGGGATACTGTCACTTGGGAAGCAACCCATTTCGGAGTAAAACAAACATTAACAGCAAAAATTATCGAAATGGAAAAACCACATAAATTTACAGATATCATGATTAAAGGTGCTTTTCACTCTTTTACCCATACACACGAATTTATAAAAAGCAACACAGGAACTATTATGAAAGACACCTTTGCTTATAAATCTCCTCTTGGCATTCTTGGAAAGATAGCGGATAAATTATTTTTAGAAAAATATATGAGGAACTTTTTGACCACTCGGGCAAAGGAGTTAAAAAAGATAGCTGAAAGACAATAATGGAATCCGCCCATCATTATCTTTCAGCCTGACCTCTTAATTCATTCATTAATTCCTGAGCCACGACCCGCAGGCGCTTCTCTGTATTTTCCACACCCATTTGCTCTAACACTTTTGTGGAGTAGCCAGCTTTTTTGGCTTCATCGATTAATATAATGGGGGCGCCATGGATGTCTTCCTTAATTTGATTCAACGACCGTAAACCTAAATGCCTAATCTTTACAACTTGAACATAGGGATATAGCTTTCCTTCATTAGCTAATGCGAAAACAGCTGCCGCTGCACGCTGGCCGGAGCAAATAATCGCGGTTTTCACATGTTTAATTTCTTCGGATAAGCGGCAAAGATTTTCCGCTGAAAGAACTTCTTTCACCGTTGCTTCTGTTCTTCCGCTAAGGGCTTTGTATTCAACATGGCTCCAAGCATTTGTGATCGTAATCTCATTCCGTGTCCAGCTAATGGCTTGCCCATAGTCCTTATTTAAAATCGCCAACAAGCGTTCCAGATTCTTTCCCGTTCGCCCAGCAGCTGGCCTTCCCTCCATTTCTTCAACGGCCCCCGGACAAGAAAAGACAAAAGCAATATCATCTTGTTTTCCTTTTTCATAATGGTACATGACGAAATTCTCCAATCTCCATTTCGATGTTATTTCTATTTATCTTTTGCCATTCTTTTTAATTACAACAGCCTAAAATAAAAAAAGATTGGAATCATCCAACCTTTTTACATGAAATTCTTATGGACCTTGTATAAGCGTAACCATAACATTATATATGACTGGGAACACAAACAAAATAATATTAAAAATGATTCCAGTGAATGAGAGTTTGTCGCGATTCATTTTATATCCTACAAATCCGAATATAGCCCCTACCGGACACAAGACAAACGGAAGCACAAGTGGCAATCCTTGAATTTTTAGAGTGACAATATCAAATAAAAAATTAATAATGAATAAAGCCAAAACAGCTGGAATAAAAACAGATGTAATTCCTAATATTTTTTTCAAAATACCCCACCTTTAATATCAATCAAAAAATAGCTTGCACTTCCTTAATTCAAAAAATCTTTCACCCTCTCTTATAGGAAGCTGTAATAGTATACAATAAAAAATAGTATTTTCCAATATTGACTCAGGTGGATCACCATTCGGAATACAAAACTATTACTATCAAATCCGATATACACAAAATTATGATATGTAGTTCCTAGACTATTATTTTTTCTATTAACCTATTTCTCCCACCATTCATTCAATTTCCCTCCAATATTTTTTGTTTTCAGCTTGTACAAGGTAGATAATTTCTTCAATATCACGCTTCTCTAAGTAGTATGTTCCGATTCCTCGAATCCACTGTTCAAAATTGTTTGCAATTGCCTGCCACTCCGTATCTTCATCATCACTTGTAATCGCGTAAATTTTGTCCGTCTGTCGATGAAGTAAAAATGTATAAGGGTCCGTTTGAGCAATCATTAACCATTCACTTGGTCTCTCCCCTTGTCCCCACCAGCAAGCCCATCCTGTTGCTGTATTCATTTCAATTAATTCCTGCAAATAATTTTCGCGTCCAAACCAAATATTAAAGAACTCCCACTGATTCAAGTCATATTGACGAACAAACTCTAAAAAGACACTTTTCGGACGAAGTTGAAATTGCTCTTGAAATTGTTGAATTGGCTCCTGATGAAGATTGTTCTTTAACAAAAATGAATCAATCTCTAAGTATTCTGCCATTGGAAGCATTTTTTCTTCCAACTTGATTTGAATCTCCTCTACCGAACATAATTTATTCTTTTCCTTCGACATATGCCAAATACTCCTCCGCTGTTTGTCCTTCATAATGCTGATTAAATGTATCGAAATCAAATGCTTTCCAAACCTTTTGAAGTGTTTCAGCGCTCATATATTCTCTTACACTCCATGATACTAATCAGCTTGTCACTTATTCACTAGCTTCTTGCAAACAAATTTCTATGAACTCAAATAAACTCTTTGCCTTAATAGAACGTTCTCCCCAATCATGCCAGAAATATAACACTTGTCCTACAACTCCGACTTCTGACGGATCTGTATCAATACAAAGATAATCCCCTCCACCATTCTCTGCAATTGGAATCCACTTATCATTCCAAAGAACTGGTTTAAGTTCCTTTCCGATATTAGACTCTAAATCCTGCGGGTCGAATTCCCCTTGTAAAAAATCCCAATTATTGATAATTTCTGAAATAGGAGAAAGGGTCAGATTTCTCACAAAACACTTACTTCCCGGTTCCCAAACCTGTCCATTATGTACTCTATAAAAACTTTTCACTTCTTCAGGAAGTGTAATACCTAACGAAGCCTCAAGTAGTTGGAAATCTTCATCTCTTGCAGCCGGTTGAAGGTTTAATGTTTCTTTAAAGTTTACTTCCAGACTTGAGCCTCTTTCAATGATACGTTTCCATAGCAATTCAGCTTGATTGATCATGTATTTTCTCCTCCTACCTATTTAAAAATTCTCCCAATCTATCCCGATTTCTTCAAACGACTTACGGCTTTCATCCAATCCTCCATTAGGGGTTTTTGCTAACATTATATTCCAAGCATCAAGTGGCTCAATTATTGTTCTCTATTCTGTTTCACCTAAACAGCCATTATTTATCCATTTGCTAAAATCTGAGGTAACTACAGCAGCTCGATCAGGGTTCATATCCCCTGAACCAATCATTAATACTTCTTTTTCTTCTACCCCTTGAAGCATTAAGAATACATTCCCTCCGCCATCATCACCAATCGCAATATACCCACTGGCATACTCATTTACTTCCCAAGTCTCGTTTCGTTCCACAATATCCTCCGTACCATAAATCAACACCCCACCACCAATTGAAAAACCATTTGTATATCTCAATAAATTCTTATATACATGAGGTAATTTAATTTTCATAAGGTCTTCTATTTCTTGGATTTCAATATCGCTTGCTGCGGTGTTTTTTATCAAGTCTGGAATCTTGGATAGATCAATCATGTTATCCCCCTTTTCAAATGAGTACTTCATAAAAAACCAACTTATCTTCTTCCTCATCATTTATTCTAGAAAAAATCATCGCGACAACTGTTTTCTCATTTTATGTGTTTCTAAGTCTGCTAACCTCACCGGAATCGGTAAGCGACTTTCCTTATTGATGCAGTTCATGACGATTTCCGTACTGGTATCTAAATCAATCCAGTTTCCACAAGAAACAAAAATAGGTTTCACATTTTTTGTCGTTCTCAAAGTTCGGCCATAGACTTCATTGTTTATGACGATATCGGTGTAAGCACCCATTCGGTTTTCTGGCATAATGAAATCTATCCCTTGAATTTTAAGATAACTTTTGGCTACACCAATCGTCGGTTTATTTAAGAAAAAAGAGGCGTGTGTGGCAATCCCCATGTGACGATAATGCAAGTATCCATTTCCGTCAAACATATATAAATCTGGTAGTTTCGTTAACTTTTCCACCGCTTCTAATATTAAAGGCAGCTCTCGGAAAGCTAAAAAGCCAGGAATATAAGGAATCGTGATGA
This sequence comes from Bacillus sp. FJAT-52991, assembly GCF_037201805.1. GTDB lineage: Bacteria > Bacillota > Bacilli > Bacillales > Domibacillaceae > Bacillus_CE > Bacillus_CE kandeliae. The sequence continues at coordinate 1,858,820 of NZ_CP147404.1, forward strand.
CTCCGTAACTATATACTTTTTCAACCACTTCCTTTGTATGATAATCGATCACAACAATGCAGCATGTCCCATACATTGTGTCGTTTACATCCCAGTAAGCTAAATCTACCCCGGCAATCAATTGTAGCTCATCTTTTTGAAAATGATTTTCTAGTTTCACCTTGGGTAATAATTCACTTTGAATGTTCGAAAACTCTTGTATTAATGTTTCTTTATCAAACTCTGTTCCATGTTCTAATACATATGGTTTACTTTCCAATTGTTTCACCTCTGAACTAAAATTAAATCTTTTGATCATAGATTTATAAACGAGACACTTTAACAGTCTCCTTCCTTTTGCTATAATAATTTTATCATTTTTTATAAAAATTGGACTTATTTGCTAACATATAAAGTGAAACTTCAATCAGTGAGGGTTTTCTTCATCCCCCACTGATTGTTAGTTGAACGGATCGGGCGTTTACGGGCTGTTTGATCCCCCCACCTACATGCCTGCGCTCCTTCTGCCACGTTGAGATGGGGGTCTTACAGCCCGTTGATGCGGGATAAACCGAAAATTTCTGAAGTAAAGAGGAGATTATTGATGAAAGAAATCACCCATGAATTACTGGGCTATTTTACATTCGAGGAAGATCAATGTGTTTGGAGAAAGAAAAACAAACTTGTCATCTTTAATCAAGAGTTTGATGTGAATATCGATATCGTAGAGTATGATGAAGAATACGAACAAGGTGTCGAATTTGAAGAAGATGCATCCGGACACTTTCAAGATGAGCAGATCGATGCTTTAACTACATTTTATGATCATAAAGATAATATTTTAAAAGAAGTGGAGAATGCGATCTTTACCTATTATCAAGAGAATTACAAAGTTTATAGAAGCTATGAAAATACCGAAAGCAACAAAGATCAAGTAGCACCCATAATCAGTAAAAAAGAAGACTTAAGTCCCCTGTTACAAGACATGGGCTTGTTCATTGCTGAAAGAGACGCTGCAGGCTTAAGAAAAATAGGCATTACATTTGAATGTACTTGGGATCCGAATCATGGATTAGGAGTTCTATTAAAGAATGAACAAGTGGCAGCTGTTGGGACAATAGACGACGCGATAGAGTAAAAAAATACTTTCAATAAAGTGAAACTTCAATCAGTGGGGGTTTTCTTCATCCCTCACTGATTGTTAGTTGAACGGATCGGGCGTTTACGGGCTGTTGATCCCCCACCTACACGACTGCGCTCCTTCTGCCATGTTGAGGTGGGAGTCTTACAGCCCCGTTAATGCGGGATAAGATTTGTGTTTAAACGTGATGAAAGGAATGGATGTTAAATTGAGTCAATCAAGTGAACAAAGTAGATTTGAAAGCAGATTCACAGAAAATGTGATTGAAATAGTAGCTGTCACAGGGGCATTAGGAATTGGTGCATCAAGAGGCGGTGACAACATTCTGTGGACGGCGTCAATTGATTTGATTGCGTGGAAAGATTTACATAACAATGAAACGATTACAAAAGAAGAAATACGACTCGCATGGTTGGTTGATGATGCAGAATGGAGAAAATCAAAGGACATTTTGAAAGCAAATACAATCGTAAAATTACAAGTGCGCAAGTCAGAAAATTCAATGATGCTTGTTAAGGTTCTGGAAACACCATATAAAGATGACGAGTTGGAAATCATCTTACAAGAGGCAATGAAACCGGTTTATTATCATGACGAAATGTTGGGCGAGTTTGAACTTGATAAAAGAGTGAAAACTTTTGAAAAGAGAATTTCTTGGGCTGGAGAAGAATGTCATTTAGATTTTGATTGGAATAAAGATAAGCACGTTATGAAGTCTGCATTGGAAACAGCATATGCACTTTTCAAGAAACAAGATGAATGGAACATGAAAATGAAAATGTACGCTTCAGCAGAACTAGTAGAGTTAGCAAATGAATGGCTACAAGATGATGATGAGGCAGAAATAGATGAGATTACAAAAGAAATGTTCATGGATTTGATCACATTAAACAGCATCATTGTTTATCCAAAAGGTGATTTTGAAATATTCTTTTTGGATGGAGATATATTTTGGGGACACTCTATCATTGTAAGCGGAAATATTCATGAGGGTCTCACTTCTGCTGAGATTGCTGGATGAATGTGTGACGTGAATGGTAGAAAACGGTTACTCACTTATTATTTGTAGACGAGTTAATTTGCAATACTTGTTAAGATTTATCATTTTAATTAATTTGGTTTAAATCGTTTTTTATTGTAGAGACTGTCCTAAAAGTTATTTTCCACTGACTTTTAGGACAGTCTCTTCTTACCTCTAGTTATGCTATAGTAGGATTAACAAATTACGAACAGGTTGAGGCTATTTCGTAGTCATAGGGGCAAAGACAAACAACAAATTTATAACAGGTTTTACACATTTTTAATCCCAATCCATATAAAAGGTCACTGCTAGCTTTTCTTGCTTGCAATCTGGACAATCTAACACTCCGCTCTTAACATCATCAAGCAAAGGTTTTGTAGGCATTCTACTGTTGCAGCGTAGACAATCATAGCTATTTGTGAAAGTTCTGGTTTCTGATTTCATATATAAGTAAGCATTATTTAATAAATAATGACACTTCGTACAAACATACAGACCATGATAACATTTAAATGTTGTTTCCCGCTCATTCATAAACCTTTTGATTTGTTGTCGCCCTTCTTCCTCCTTATACCATTCCAAAATTGAACTTAGATCCATATATCTGAACCCAATTCCTAAAAAAACATTTTGAGTGTATGAGCAATGACCGCAAGATAAAGTACATGCTACCCCCATAAAACGCAATCACCTCTTATTTTAATTCTGGTATCGCCTCTCGACACTCTTCCTTACTAAACAGCGCATTCATACTATTTAATACTTCCGTTGTATTCGACCAATCACCGATATTACTCGTATAAATTATTGTATAAGATTCCAGCTGACCTACTTCTATGATAAATTTCAATGTATTGCCTTTTAAACGCTCAAACCACATAACAAGGCAATTGTTTAACCACCAATTCCATTATTGCTCGCCAGTGTTCATAATTTTTCTCTGTCAAACCCTATTAACAAATGCCGATATTCAACACGTAATATCCTGATAGCCGATTTCGGTTACTTTTTCATTTACAAGACGAAGACCTAATCCATTTTCCATGTCCCATGTACAGTCGAAGGTTAATCCGATTGCTCGACCTTCAAAAATCCCTGCATACGGAATAGAAATTCCAACTAAACTTATCCTCTTAAGCAGTTGATCAGTTGTTTCAATTAAAGGGTAATCTTTGTTAAATTCAATATCATAACCGAGTTCATGTCGCTTTTGTTTGTAATAATCTAAAATTGGTGGCAATAAACTTTGTTGAAGGTGATCCCAATTTTGCATTAATGAAGTATATGATTCATATTGTTCTTTATCAAATTTACCATCTTCTTCACCATCTACCATTAATGCAATCTCAGCTTCTTGTCCAAAAAACTCAATAGTCGTGTATCTAAACCATATATATTCATATTCAAGTTCACCAAAAACTTCATCATTGATTGTCATTTTAAAACCTCTTTCTTCTATATATTAAGTTTTACTTTGGAATACTTCTATGCCTCTTTTTGTAATATATTTACGGTAGCACCTTTACTAATGATAACAAAAATCCAAAGTTCCTTTTCATTTATATCCCTATTTTCATAAATTAAGGAAAAATAACTATCAATCTATCAACTATAGTGATAATTAGCAACAAGATATTGGTCAAAAAGAAAACTATAGCGATCTTCATTGGCTTGATGATTTAGATTAGAAGATAAGCCTAAAAAGAAACGTAAACATAGTCATATTAAGATTCAATCCACTTTTCTCACACTCTCTATTATCACTAGTATTTAGAGAGATTGGCCCTTCATTAAAAAATCCCCTATTTTATACTTTTTGGTAAAGCCATTGCCGAAATTGATTTAATAGTGTTTAATATAATTATACTAAATATCTATATATTGGAAAGATGTTCCGTCAGTAGAAGATTATGAAATTAAAGAAGTAAAAGATGTTACAGAAGATAACGCAACCGTTGTTACGAAATTAGAGTTTGATGATGGCATTATTGAACAAGTACCTATGCACCTTGTTAAAAAGGATGAAAACTGGAAATTACACATAAGCGAAGAAGACGCAAATGATGATGAGGATTATAAACTAATCAAACAACCAGACGGATTTTAGTATCTTGTTAAGTAATAGTTAAACAAGAAGCTTTTAATACATACATTGTATATCTAATGTAAAAAGGGATTTGGAGCAGTCTCATTCCGAATCCCTTTTGTCTACAAAATGATTTTTCATATAAAACATATTATAACAAGTAAAAAAATAATTCCTCTAGCCTTACCCTTTCAAACCAATATTTTCATTCTTTAATCAATCGTTTGATTAATTATTTTTCTTGAGGTTCGTTAGTTGTAGATAAAGAGCTATTACCATTATTATCTACCATTTTCATCATATCTTTTTTAATAATTGTCTTATTTTTCAAATCACTATCAACAGGATATTTTTCGAATAAGTATTTTTTTACTTTATCGATACTTTCCAATTTAAAAAATTCAGATTCAACAGCATTTTCACCTAATATTATCAATGTTTCATCATTAATTACTTCTATTGCTTGAGGAACAAATTTGCTATTTTCTTTTTTATAAGCTTGCCAAATAGTATATGAAACAGCATCTAAAACAGCATACCAAGCATATTGTTTTTTATCATCTTCCTCAAAATGAGCAAATTCAGCCACATCTATATAATCTTTGCTATCAATGTGATCATATAAATCATCAGCTTCTATACCTTCGCCTTCAAGCCACTTCCAACAGCTATCTAATGCCTCCCTACCAGTTTTATAGCCATCTTCACTTATATCTATCAATTGAAACATTCTTTCCGCTATTATTAAACCTATTGCAACTTTAGCTTCGTCATTTAGATTTTCTATGAAATTCATCATAAATATTACTCCCTGCTTATTTTTACATTGGTAAATCCCTCAAAATTTCAGTCTTTACTCTTAATATCCTCAACCTTGTACTCAGTCAATAAAAAGTTTATTCGCAGAATATGGCTACCTGAACCCTCTACACATTTTTTAAAACAATCAATAAAATGATCTACTAATGTGTCATCTACTAATGCAATGGGTTCTGGATAATACTTTACACCTTCTCTTTCAAATGCTTTTCTACTTGTATAGGCAACTGCATCAATAATACAGTCCCATGCTATTTTATCTACTTCATTGTCTGACATCTCTTGAATGATCGTTATACCATTTTCCTCATTATCCAATAAATCATAAAGAATATCCCCTATATTATCTTTATCCCTTAACCACGCCCAACATTCACCAATAACATCCAGAGCAACTTTTTGGTCTTCCTTTCGAGAAAATACTGATAGAACTTTTTCTGAAAGGCCAAGAAAAAATATCACTTTGCCGTCGTCTGTGAAACAATCAAAGTTTGTATTAGCCATATTAACCTCCAACTAATCAATATCCTCTCCATTTTTAATTGGGCAATTCAATCTACCATTTGGTTTAACACCTTCAACTATTTCAGAAATTTGTTCTAATTTCTTAGGTAAATTACTCATCTAATTCCCTCCCAACTCGTTCATCCCCCTTGTTTTCCACTAATCGGTATATAATGCTTCTTATAGTTTTCAAGAAAAGACACTTCTGAATCTAGCCAGAAGTGTCAATAGTTTAAAATCCATGTTCAAAATCTATGTTATATAAATCCACCCATTTCACAAATGGTGGTACTGCTTCGCAATCTCACTTTGATCATTCACAATAATAATATGAGCATTGTTATGAAGCTGTTTCATCAACTGACGCATGTGAGATTCGGAAACGGATACGCATCCCGCTGTTGGTCCAGCGTTATCAACATGTAAGAAGAAGGCACTGCCTGCTCCTTTGACTGGCTTATATGTATTGTAATTGATGACGATGGCATACTTGTATTGCACGCGATAATTGATTAATCGTTCGTCTAATTTGCTTGGTTTCGTTCTCTCTTGCCATGTGTTGTATTGAGGATCTTTCGGATTGGAGATCCAATAGGAGTTTTTCGTGATTGGTTTAAAAGGCATTTTGGTTCCATGATTGGAATGTCCAAAGGCAAACCCGAGTTTATAGGCGCCTTTTGGTGTGCGTTTCGACCCTTCCCTAGCTTGTCCCACTCCCTTACTGCCGACGTGTCCTGTCGTTTTAAACACGCTAGTCCACTGCCCCAGTTTATTTTTCTCCCAATACTCCACATAAGCTTTACTGCCGCTGCCAACGACCGTCACAATTTGATCGGTTTTTTGGCTATCTTTGTTTTGGCGATCATAGCGGGAGAAATTTGGTCGTTTGTCTTTCTTTTTAAATAGGCGCCACTTACATACGCCTCTTGTTTATTATAGGTAAAACGATACCAGTTATTCGCCGTTTTGCCCGTCACTTGAATGGTGCTTCCTTTTCGCAAACTGCCAATCATTTTATGCTGTGTACTAGGTCCGGAGCGAACATTTAATTGATCGGTGGTGACTGTATATTCTCCGCTCGCTTTTAATATATTAGGTGTGCTGCTTGCATAGGCTGTGTTCACAGTAAAAAGAAATAAGAGAATACTTGCGATCAACCATTTCCCTTTCATGGATAAAACCCTCCTTCTTCTAACAAGTTATCACTCTCATAGTAATGTGAAATGATAGGCGCCGCAATCCTTTCTTTTAAGCGAATCACCCCTGCAGAGAAGGTTCTCTGCAGGGGTGATATTATCGATTCAGTTCCGCTCGTTCTTCTTCGGTAAACATGCGAGATCTGGTGAGAAATCGCTTCCCTTCTCTGCCTTCTAATGAAAACATCCCTCCTTGACCATCCACGACATCGATGATCAGTTGCGTATGCTTCCAATAGTCAAACTGAGCAGCATTCATATAAAAAGGACAGCCGCCAATTTCTCCTAGTAAAACGTCACTTCGTCCAGTTAAAAATTCTCCTTCTGGATAGCACATCGGCGAGCTGCCATCACAGCAACCACCGGACTGATGAAACATCAAAGGACCATGTCTTTCCTTCAATGTTTCGATTAATTGTAAGGCTTCTTCTGTTGCGGTTACGCGTTCAATGATTGCAAACGCCTCCTTCTATTAGAAGAATCCAAGAGCATCCGGGCTATAGCTGACGAGAAGGTTTTTCGTTTGTTGGTAGTGAGAAAGCATCATTAAGTGATTTTCACGACCGATTCCTGACATTTTGTAACCGCCAAATGCGGCATGAGCTGGGTAAGCATGATAACAGTTCGTCCAAACACGGCCTGCTTGAATGCCGCGACCCATTTGATAAGCGAGATTCATATTTCTCGACCAAACACCCGCACCGAGTCCATACAATGTATCATTGGCAATTTGTAAGGCTTCTTTTTCATCTTTAAACGTAGTAACAGAGACGACAGGGCCAAAGATTTCTTCTTGGAAAATACGCATCTTATTATTTCCTTTAAAGACGGTTGGCTTCATATAGTACCCGTTTTCAAAGCCAGCGAATTGATTTCGCTCACCACCTGTTAAGCAAGTCGCTCCTTCTTGTTTACCGATATCAATATAGGAAAGAATTTTTTCCATTTGTTCATTGGAAGCTTGAGCCCCCATCATCGTTTCCGTATCTAATGGATTACCCGTTTTAATTTGCTTCACACGCTCTAACGCTTTTTCCATAAACTGATCATAAATGGATTCTTGGATCAGCGCTCGCGATGGACATGTACACACTTCTCCTTGGTTTAAGGCAAATAGCACAAATCCTTCAATCGCTTTATTTAAGTAAGCATCATCTTGAGCCATGACATCTTCAAAGAAGATATTCGGTGATTTTCCACCAAGCTCAAGGGTAACAGGAATAATGTTTTGTGATGCGTATTGCATAATTAAGCGACCTGTTGTTGTCTCACCGGTAAAAGCCACTTTCGCAATGCGGGGGCTGGTTGCGAGCGGCTTTCCACATTCTAAGCCAAAGCCATTGACAATATTGACGACACCTGGAGGCAATAAGTCGCCAATCAGCTCAATAAGTACTAAAATGGAGACAGGCGTTTGTTCTGCTGGTTTCAGAACAACACAGTTTCCGGCAGCTAACGCGGGAGCCAGTTTCCAAACCGCCATCAAGAGAGGGAAATTCCAAGGGATGATTTGCCCAACCACTCCAAGCGGCTCTTGGAAATGATAGGCGACTGTTTGCTCATCAATTTGGCTTAGTGAACCTTCTTGTGCGCGAATCGCTCCGGCAAAGTAACGGAAATGATCAATCGCTAACGGTAAATCGGCATTCAATGTTTCACGAATGGCTTTTCCATTATCCCACGTTTCAGCGACGGCGAGCATTTCTAGATTTTCTTCCATGCGATCAGCAATTTTATTTAAGATAATCGCCCGCTCCGCTGGAGAGGTTTTTCCCCAAGCTTCTTTCACCGCATGGGCCGCATCTAATGCTTTTTCAACATCTTCTTCTTGAGAACGAGCAATTTCACAGAACGCTTCGCCTGTGACTGGCGTGACATTGGAGAAATATTCTCCATTGACCGGCGGCGTCCACTCGCCATTAATCCAGTTGTCATACCTTTTTTTAAAGTTTATTTTTGCATCGGCTTGTCCTGGTTGAGCATAGATCATCTGATTTCCCCCTTTGTTGTGATCATTGCATGAAACGCTTACCTACTCCTTTGTAAATGACTACATCGTTAACACAATTCGACCATTGATTTTGCCTTTTTCCATTTTGTCAAAGACATCATTGATGGCATCTAATGGGGCGGACTCAATAATCGCACGAACTTTTCCGCGAGCCGCAAAATCAAGTGCTTCTTGCATATCTTTTCTCGTACCGACAATTGATCCTTTTACCGATACACCATTTAACACCGTATCAAAAATAGGAAGCGGAAGCTCATCATTTGGCAATCCAACAATTACTAGACTACCGCCGCGTTTTACAGATTGATAAGCTTGTTCAAACGCTTTTCTTGTAACGGCTACGCTGATCGCTGCTTGTACACCGCCAACCTCCTGCTGAATCTCTTTTGCGGGGTCTGTTTCCATGCCGTTCACCGTGTAATCCGCTCCTAATTGCTTCGCTAACTCTAATTTTTCTTGTTGAATATCGACCGCTACGACATTGAAGCCCATTGCTTTTGCATATTGAAGGGCAATATGGCCAAGGCCACCAATCCCATAAATCGCTACCCAATCTCCTGGCTTTGCGTCTGATACTTTTAACGCTTTATATGTCGTCACTCCAGCACAAAGAATCGGTGCGACTTCAACTGGATCTAATCCATCTGGAATTTTAGCTACATAAGCAGCGGGTGCTTTACAATATTCCGCATACCCGCCATCGACAGAATAACCACCGTTTTGTTGGTCAGGGCAAAGCGTTTCTCTTCCGCTTAAACAAAATTCACATTCACCACAAGCAGAATATAACCAAGGAACCCCTACTCGATCGCCTACTTTAACGGAACGAACATCATCTGCGACTTCTTCTACAATCCCAACACCCTCATGACCAGGAATTAATGGAAGCTTCGGTTTGACAGGCCAATCACCATGAGCCGCATGTAGATCCGTATGACACACTCCACATGCCTCTATTTTCACGAGAATTTCTCCTGCACTTAATGTTGGTTTTGGTACCTCTTTTACCTCTAATTGTTGTTTAAATTCGTTGACAACAGCTGCTTTCATTTTTCATTCCTCCTTAATGGTAGTCAATGTATAAATGCAAACAGCGTGCCAACGAAAAAATTCGTAAAATAGTCAAAAAATAAAGTTTTTTTTTTGACTTTGCCGAAAAATCGGCTACTCTATCCATTTTTTCGGCTAGATGAGACTTTTTTTCGGCTAGATGAAATAGTCACACTGATGATATAAGGAGTTATAGGATTACTTTCAAACAGAAAACGACGAGAAACTACTATTTGTAGGATCTCGTCGTTTCTCTAATCACTATTCCCGAATGCCAAGCTGGTTGGCGATTTGTCTAAATAACTGTTCATGACGCGCTTCATCTTCCGCTGCTTCCAAAAATCGACGTTTCGTCACTTGATCTGTTGTACGTGCGGCAATACCTCGGTAAAAAGCTGGGGTTTTCCCCTCATCTTTCAATGATTCCCTCACACCTTCTCGAAAGCTTTTTGGAGGAGCGGTGATCGTTAAGTCCGGATACCCTCCTGTTAATCGATTATAACTGCGGCTAAACGCGTTTAAATGACGGATTTCATCTTGACGAATGCCTAAAACCGTTTGCTTCATTTGATTATTCGGAGCCATATTAGCTAAAGCCGAATAATATTGAATCGCTTGATACTCGTCATTAGCCGCTCGATTAATATCTCGATATAAAGCTTGGTTTTGACGACTCTCTTCGGCATAGTAGTAATAGTAATGCACGCATTCCCATTCCCTTCTCATTTAGTTTGTCACGATAGTATATGAGGGAAATGGGGATTTGTCATAGCATGAAAGAGCGATTTCTTGAGAGCGCCGCCCACTCGAATGATCGAGGTTCACTTCGATTATGTATGTTTTTGATCCATGTTTATTGTAATTGATCGGGGACAGGGGCTGAAGAAGCCTGTGGGTCCGTTTCTTTAAAAAGCGGTCCAACTGGCTTCTCTGTTGGAGGGAGAGCTAAGTGGGGAAGCATGTCATACAGATCCTTTTTCGTTAATGGCTTATGCTCTTCTTTCAGTTCATAACTCACTTTCCCATTCGGCTCCACCGTCGCCCATTTCACATAGTCGATACTCGAAACCCCTTTTTCTCGTAATTTCGTCTCGAGTTGATCCACTGTATAACGCAGCTTACGCAAGTTTTTTTCAACAAGCTGGCCATTTTGAATAACAGGAATCCCCACTCCAGTTAGCAACCGCTCCATAAAATTAAATTTGATTTGTAGCCATTCCATGATTAACAAAATAGCAACAAACACACTAGCAGCGATGATCGAGCCTGCAAGCTTATGCTCAATAAATGGTTGGATAATAATCGAACCGATCGAGATCATAATCACGGTTTGAGCGACCGTCATATGTGTGACTGATTTTCTACCAGCAATTCTTAACAAAACAATCCCTACAAAGAGCATTAAGCATGCTTTTCCGGCTACTTCAAGAAATTCTCCCATGTTACGGTACACCTCCATTTGTGTTAGTGTAACACGAGAATAATGGATTATTCGCTTCTCCATTGAATCCGATCTTGATAGTAATGAAAAGCGGCAATCGAGAAAATGAGCCACGCAGCTCCAGCTGTAAAGCCAGCAAGAACATCACTCGGATAATGCACACCTAAGTAAATACGTGTGAGCCCGATGAGAAAAATGAGACAAATAGCGGCCACTGTACCCATGATTTTCGCCCAACGATGGCGCAACAGTTCAAATAATAAGAACGCAATCGCCCCGTAAAAGATCATAGAACCCATCGAATGCCCGCTCGGAAAGCTATATCCGCCTTGCTCAATTAACCGTAAAATTTCCGGACGTTGACGCTTAAAGATCTCTTTTAAAAGTCCGTTAAACGCCCCACCTAGTGCCACAGTCAACACAAAAAACACGGCGTAGCTAAATCGTTTTTTCACCAAAAGAATCGCCGCGACCAAAATCGTTCCTATCGTCATCCAGCGAACGGAGCCTAAGTTGGTGATAAAAACCATCCTTTTCGTCCGTCCTTCATTGATCCACGACTGCACTTCATGAATAATCGCTAAATCAAAGGCCTCCACTTTATTGGCTTTTAGAGCAGCGACAATCTCTGTAAAACCCCAGGTAAAAAAGCATAATAAAGCAATCAGTATCGCATAATACATCTTCGTTCGTTGTTTCTCTCTTTTATTCAAACATAATCCCCCTTCCTAATTTGAAAATGAAAAAGAGGCTATTTCGCCCCTTTTCCTTAAATAATTCCCTTTTCGATTAACAAATCCTTCACCGACTGTCCAAGTTTTTCATATTGAGCTTGCTCATTTCGATCCTGTTTCTCACCAATCGTGAAGGCTGTTGGATTTTTTATATCCACCGTGACATCGACATCATACAAGTACGTCGCATTCCCAATTAAATCGATATAAAATTCATCGCCACCTTTTGGATGAGCGACACAGCGAACTTTTCCACCATTATTATATACGTCAATCGGTTCATCGAATTGATTGAAGCCTAATAAACAAGTCACTAAGCTAGAAGCCGACATCGCTGTACCACACGCGTTCGTGAATCCAACCCCGCGTTCAAACGTACGCACATAAATTTTGCTTGTTTCAATAAAATGAACAAAACTGACGTTGACGCCATCCGGACAAATATCGTTCGGACCATTCAACTTTTCACTAATCGTTTTCTGAATATCAGAAGCTAAATCCTCTTGGTCCACCATCGCAATTAAGTGCGGATTCGGCACGGCCGCCGCAGAGAATGGAATCGAATCGGATAATTCGCTCACATATTCATTTAATAATGTTTTCTTGCCTTCTACCTGCATCGGCAAGTGCTCAAGCTCAAACAACACAGGGGAAATTTCGACCCGGTATGTCGGAACGTTCTCATACAGATCTTCTTCGCGATTCACTTGTAAATTCGCTTTCATCGTTTCTACCACAATCTCATCTTTCCCAAGCAAATCACATACGTAGCGGCCTAAGCAACGAAGCCCATTGCCACACATCGACGCTTCCGATCCATCCGAATTAAAAATACGCATCTTCGCATCCGCCTGCTCACTGCTCATCACAAACAAAATTCCATCTGCCCCAAGACTAGATGACCGGTCACATAAAGCCAACGACAACTCTTTTCTCTCTTCTTCCGTAAAAGAATAGCCATGCGTCCATTCATCAATTAATAAAAAATCATTGCTTGACCCGTGACATTTCGTTACTTTAATCTCCATTTGACTCTCCCCTTCGTTTACAAAAACTTTTTTTCTAGCATACCAAATGTGGGGGTCGATGGTCTATGGAAGAGATCAAATGTTGCAAAAAATATAAAAAGTGGTGAGGGAATCCCCACCACTTTCTTCTTATATATAATGCAGCACAAAATTTAAAAAGAATAAAGCTGCAATGACATACAATAGCCAAGACACTTCTCGCCCTTTGCCGGTGACCACTTTCAATAGCGGATACAGAATAAAGCCGATTGCCATGCCATCCGCGATGCTATACGTAAATGGAATCATCACGATGATTAAAATCGCTGGAAAGGCTTCGGTTAATTCCGATAAGTCCAAATGACGAATGTTTTGCACCATCAGTCCACCAATAATAATGAGGACAGGGGCAATCGCCATATCAGGAATCCACTTCATATAAGGAATGGCAAAGATGGACAATAGAAATAGAATACTGGTTGTTAAAGAAGTCATACCTGTTCGTCCTCCAGCAGCAATTGCAGCCGATGACTCCACCGTCGCCACGGTTGGGCTCGTTCCAAATAGACCTGAAGTGAAAGCAGATGCTGCCGTTGCTTGAAAGCCTCGTTTGAATTTTTCAGGCTGACTGGCAAACTCAGTATGTCCATGCACAAGGCCGATGTTTTCAAACACAAGCACCATCGTTAACGAAAAGACGGCCGTCCAAAACGGGACTTCCATCCAGCTACTGAATGAAAAAGCACCGAATACATCCTTATACGTAGTAAAGGAAATAGACGTATCGCCCACTTCCGGAAGCAATCCGCATACCGCCGTTAATAACGTACCGAACAAAATGCTCCATAAAAAGCCGCCTTGTAGCCCTTTAATAAAAACAAACAGGGCGAACAACAAAGTGATCATCGTAATGATGACAGACGGATCACTCAAATCACCTAACGCAACGAGTGTATTTTCGCCACGAACGACCAAGCCGCCTTTTTCTAAACCGATCAGCATTAAAAATAAGCCAAGTCCCACTGAAATAGCTTCCTTTAATATGGTCGGAATAGCGGCATTCAGCCCATCAGTCATTTTTGTCAACGAAACAAGCATAAAAATAAGCCCCGAAATGACAACTACTCCGAGTGCTTCCTGCCAGCTCAACCCCATTGACTGAACGAACGTATACACGAACATCGCATTAATCCCCATGCCTGGCACTAATAAAATCGGTGCATTCGCCCAAAAGGCCATCATCATACAGCCAAAAAAGGCGCTTAAAATGGTCGCAACCACCGCTCCTTCAAACGGAATTCCGGCTTCCGACAAAATGAGGGAATTAACAGCTACGATATAAATGATCGTGAAAAAACCAATCGTTCCCGCTGTCACCTCTCTTTTAACCGTCGTGCCGTGCTCAACTAATTGAAAAAATCCTCCATTCTTCTTCATCTACATGTACCTCTCGTACAACGCCCTCTCCCTACCCGCTATTTGCCTTCGCAAACAGCCACAAACTGTATTTTAACAAAGACACTTATGAAGGACAATAATGTTTTTCAACACCATAATTATCAGAAAAATAACTTTTTCGTAATCTTCCATAGATTACTACTTTCATAAAGGAAAATATGTTAACATATACAAGATAAATTACTTCGTCGCTTCAGGCATTTGGAGTGCATAGGGTAGCTTCTACCATTACATAGCATCAAAAACGGAAAGTGGAGTGAGTTTCATTGAGAGTGAGAGAAAAAAGAAAGAACGGCAACATTCGACTGTTAACGATCATTAGTTTATTGTTATTTGTTTCTTTTAGTTTAGTAACCTACCAATTAGTACAAAAAAAACAATCGGTTGCTTTAGCCCAACAGAAAGAAGTCGAAAAACAAGAGCAAATTCAAAAAGAGAAAGCAGCAAAAGAAAAAGCGAAACAAGAAGCAGCAGCCGCTCAGAAAAAGAAAGAAGAAGAGGAACGAAAACAATTTCCACAAATTGCTCCCTTACCAGACATCCCAGCAGAGGAAAAAACCGTTTATTTAACATTTGATGACGGACCTTTTGAGGTGTCCACGAAAATACTAGACATTCTTGATCAATATAATGCAAAAGCTACCTTTTTCATGCTAGAACCAAACATTCGCAAGCATCCAGAAGCTGTGAAAGAAATGGTCAAAAGAGGACACGCGATCGGTATGCATGGCGTGACACATGATGTCAAACAAGTGTATCACAGCGCTCAATCGGTTGTTGATGAAATGACAGCAGGTCAGCAAGCGCTTAAAGAAATCACTGGACATGAAACGCATTTAATTCGTACACCTTATGGATCATTTCCACATATGAAACCAGAATATAAGCAAAAAACGAATGAAGCGGGCTTTAAAATGTGGGATTGGACTGTCGATAGCCTCGACTGGAAATTCCGTAGCCCATCCTATGTCAATCATGTCATTAATCATTTAAGTCCAGAGAGAGCACAGAACGATGGTGAAATCATCTTAATGCATGAAAAGCCAACAACGGCTCAATCTTTGGCCAACTTGCTTAAATATTTGCAAGACAATGGATACACGATGCGAGCGTTAAATGAAAATATGACACCGTATCAATTACGTCCGTAAAAAAATCTCACTCACTTATATAACATAAGTGAGTGAGATTTTTTTGTTTCCTGTGTCACTAATCGCTTAAGCCAACTGCAGAAGTTAGAACTTTTGCACATAAAAGCTTGTTTATAACTGAACTTTTTACTTAACTTATCGGTTAATTACTTTAGATCTCAGCTTCTCTAAATAACTATTTTTTGAGATTTTTCTTAAAATAAACCTTTATTCTAAAATTTATATGTAGTATTATTGTTTTGGGTATTAAGACACATTTATGTATAGGAGAAGACAAAGTGAGCAAAAGTATACGGTTTAAAATGGTATTAATATTTTCTTCTATTGTGTTGCTATCATGCTTCATTATTTCCTATATTGGTTACACTGCTTCCGTTCGTTTAATGGAAGATTCGCTAAGCGCTGTAGCCGGAAATATCGCAAAACAGGCAGCCGAAGAAATCGACGTCAATAAATACAAACAAGAAATCACAGTGGAAGCTGGGGAAACGGAATATTACAGAGAAATGCGGACGGAATTAAACGACATAAGAGAAAAAACAGGATTGACTTATTTATATACACTAGCTCGTGAAAAAGACGGAGATGGATACAATTATTTTTATATGGTAGACGGCAAACCGCTAAATGACGAGGACGCATCGCAATTAGGTGCTGAAGAAGATGTCACTAAATTCCCTCAAATGGCAAAAGCATTTGAAACGGGCGATATACAAATTGAAATGTCAGACAGTGAAGAATACGGAGGTCTTGTGACTACATTTGTTCCGTTAAAAACCGATTCCGGTGAGGTCATTGGTATAGTAGGGGCAGATCTAGATGCAACTCCAGTTTATAACTCCATGAATTCATATAAAAACAAAACAATTATTCTTTCTCTCGTTATTTTATTAATCAGTATAACAATTGTATATTTATTTACTCACTACTTGATCAAACCTTTAAGAAGTTTAACCAAGCAGATTTCACAAGTAGGTAACGGCGATCTATCCATTGTGCTTGAACAAAATCGAAAAGATGAAATAGGTACTTTAACAACATCATTTCAGCAAATGATGAATGAATTAAAGAGAATTATTCAAGGCATAAATAATAATTCGATTCAGTTAGTCAATGCATCGAATCAGCTATTGCACAGCACAAATGAAGTGAAGGAAGGCAATCAGCAAATTGCCTTCACGATGAACGAATTATCCGATGGAGCAGATAATCAAGCCAATTCTGCTAATCAAATTTCTCAAACCATGAAACATTTTACTCATCAAATTCAAGAAGCAAGCGATAAAGGAATGGAACTGAATCATCGTTCCCATAAGGTTATGGAGCTCACAAACAACGGCTACACTTTAATGAGTGAATCAGAAAAACAAATGGATACCATTCATCAAGAAGTCATGGAATCTATTAAAAAAGTAAAAGAGTTAGATTTACAAACAAAAGAAATCTCTAAGCTAGTTCAAGTGATTCAAGACATTTCTGATCAAACAAATTTATTAGCATTAAACGCAGCAATCGAAGCCGCTCGTGCAGGAGAGCATGGAAAAGGCTTTGCTGTTGTAGCTGATGAGGTTCGTAAATTAGCTGAACAAGTATCAGGCTCGATAGGGAATATTATTGAAATTGTAGAAGGTGTGCAGAATGAATCAAAAGACACAGTAGCCACTTTGCAACATAGCCACGCACAAGTAACAGAAGGAGCAAGAAAGATTAAAATAACAGGAGAAACATTTAAGGAAATTAATCAAGCTGTATTGGATATGCAAACGAAAATACAGAATATTTCCAATAACTCAAACATGATTTCCAAACAAAGTGAGAATATTAATCATGCGCTAGAACATGTAGCTTCAACAGCCGAAGAGTCATCGGCAGGAATTGAAGAAACTTCAGCCACCATTCAACAATCGACTAGCGTTATGGATGAAATTTTCATCCATTCTAAATCAGTAGCTGAGTTAGCTGAAGAGTTAAACCAATCTGTCGGTCATTTTAAATTAAAATAACAAACATTCAAAAAAGGGGACCGAATGATTTCGAGGCCCTTTTTTGCTTTATTTTTTCCTTTTTTACCCTTCGATCGATTTCACAAGATTCGCCATCTCAATAGCGGTAGCTGCTGCTTCCCAACCTTTGTTTCCGGCTTTTGTTCCTGCACGTTCAATCGCTTGTTCAATTGTGTCCGTTGTCAACACTCCAAAGATCACCGGTACACCGGATTGCATGGCAGCTTGAGCGACTCCTTTTGTTGCTTCATTGCTGACATACTCGAAATGAGCGGTAGATCCACGAATGACCGTTCCTAATGTCACAACCGCATCATATTTACCGCTATCGGCCATTTTTTTCGCAATTAACGGAATTTCAAAAGCCCCTGGCACCCAAGCAACTTCAACATCTTCTTCATTTACTCCATGACGGCGTAACGCATCTTCTGCTCCGCTTAACAGCTTGCCCGTAATGAATTCATTAAAACGTGCCACCACAATCCCAATTTTTAACTCTGTACCAATTAAATTTCCTTCATATGTTCTGCTCATATCGATTCTCTCCCTTTTTATAAATGTAGCATATGTCCAAGCTTTGCTATTTTCGTCTCTAAGTATTGCCGATTCTCTTCTTTCGGCGGCATTTCAATCGGTACGCGCTCAACAACTTCAAGTCCGTATCCTTTTAAGCCGGAAATTTTGCGCGGATTATTCGTTAATAGTCGCATCTCTTTGACACCGAGATTGCGTAAAATTTGCGCCCCGATGCCATAATCCCGTAGATCATCCGCAAAGCCTAACTTCTCATTCGCTTCAACTGTATCTAGTCCTTGCTCTTGCAGTTTATATGCCTTTAATTTATTGATCAGTCCAATGCCGCGGCCTTCTTGGCGCATATATAATAAAATGCCCCGTCCCTCGGCTTCAATTTGCCGCAATGCTGCCGCAAGCTGAGGACCGCAATCACAGCGGCAAGATCCAAACACATCTCCGGTTAAGCATTCTGAATGAACACGAACGAGAACCGGCTTGCCATCATTCACCTTCCCTTTCACTAGTGCGACATGCTCTTTTCCAGATAATTTTTCAGTAAAACCAACTGCTTGAAAGTGCCCAAAGTCCGTTGGCAGTTCAATTTCTACTTCACGAGTAATTAACTCGTCCTTTTTCCGGCGATACTCAATTAAATGCTGAATCGTAATTAGCTTTAAATCTAGCTCCTCCGCCATCTTGACTAAGTCAGGTAGCCTTGCCATCGAGCCGTCCTCTTTCATAATTTCACAAATGACGCCCGCGCCCTTTACTCCGGCAAGATGGGCCAAATCAACTGCCGCTTCTGTATGCCCCGCTCGCTTTAACACGCCGCCCTTTTTCGCGACAAGCGGGAAAATATGACCTGGCTGCTTGAAATCCTCTGGTGTTGCCTCGTCTTTTAACATTTCTTGAATCGTCGCTGCCCGCTCAAACGCGCTAATGCCAGTATGCGTTGATTTATGATCAATACTTACGGTAAAGGCTGTTCCATGACTGTCGGTATTATTCGTCACCATCATTTTCAAGCCCAACTTTTCGGCTATTTCTTCTTCCACAGGTACGCAAATCAAGCCGCGTCCCATTTTCGCCATAAAATTCACCATTTCCGCATCGGCAAATTCAGCTAGACCGATAAAATCACCTTCATTTTCACGATCCTCATCATCGACAACGATCACAACTTTCCCTTGCTTTAAATCCGCTAATGCTTCTTCGATTGCTGCAAACATGTGCATTCACCTCTGTTTGTATTATGCAAATCCGTGCTTTTCTAATAAATCCATCGTAATGGTAGACGTTTTCTCTTCTTTTTTCTGATGAAGCATCCGCTCGATATATTTTGCCAATAAATCACACTCAATATTGACTGGATCACCAATATTTTTCTCAGCTAAAATCGTTTCCTCCTGCGTATGGGGAATCAGAGAAATCGTCAGTTTCTTATTGTCCACCGCAAAAATCGTTAACGACGTTCCATCCAAGGCGACCGAGCCTCTGTGTAAAAAATAGTGGGCAAACTCTTCTGGATATTCAATCTCAATATAAAGCGCATTTTCCACTCTTTTTTTACTAATAATCGTCCCTACTCCATCGATATGACCAGAGACGAAATGTCCGCCGAAGCGACCATTTGCCGCTATCGCTCGCTCTAAATTCACTGTCGATCCACGAGTTAATACGCGTAGTGATGTCGCATGGAATGTTTCTGGCATCACATCAGCGGTAAATTGCTGAGAAGTAAAGCTCGTTACCGTTAAACAAACACCGTTGACTGCGATACTATCGCCGAGCTTCACATCTTCAAGCATCGTTTTCGCTTTGATCGCTAGTTCTAGTGACTGCGCTCCTGCTTTCACGCTTTCCACTGTACCGATTTCTTCTACAATTCCTGTGAACAAGCTGTTTCACATCCTTCTTTCGGTAAAGCTGTTATTTTTATATCTTGTCCAATGAATTCAACTTTTTCAAACGTTAATGGAACCGCTTCATCCATAAGCGCAAATCCTTCACCGCCAATGGCTGTTGGTGCTGCTTTGCCGCCGATTAATTTAGGAGCGATATAGATCAAAAACTTCTGAAACGCCTTTGCTTTCATAAATGAGGCATTGACTTCACTGCCACCTTCTACAAGCAGCGTCATGATATTTCGTTCACCTAGCTTTTTTAATAAAAGCGGAATATCAATGTCTCTCGTTTGTAAGCGAATTACTTGAACATCCGCTTCTTGCAATTCCATTTCTTTTTGCGATGATGCGTCTTGTCCGCACACAATGATTGTTTTCGCTTCTTTATTTGTGATCACATGAGCGGTTAAAGGAATCCGCAAATGCGTATCTAATACAACTCGAATGGGGTGTTTACCTCCCTGGGGCAGACGGGTGGTTAAGATGGGGTTATCTTGTAAGATGGTATTGATGCCAACTAAGATCGCATCTTGCTGATGACGAATATAGTGAACATCCTCTCTTGCTTGCTCGCTCGTAATCCAGCGACTATGTCCTGTATACGCAGCTGTTTTGCCATCGGCTGTTATGGCTGTTTTCATTGTGACGTATGGTGTTTTCGTTTGAATAAAATGAAAAAATGGTGCTAATAAGTCCGAAGCTTCCTTCTCGCAAATGCCGGTTTCCACTTCAATCCCGGCCGCTCGCAACTTTTCAATCCCTCTTCCCGCCACAGCAGGATTCGGGTCCGTGACAGCGATATACACTTTCTTAATCCCTTTCGCAATCGTCAAATCCGCACAAGGAGGCGTCTTCCCGTAATGAGAACAAGGCTCAAGCGTCACATACAAATCCGCATCCCTTGCCTCTTCACCAGCAGCGGCCAGCGCATGAACCTCCGCATGGCCCTCTCCCGCTTTCATATGGGCACCCATGCCAATCACGCGGCCATCCTTCACCACAACCGCTCCAACTGGTGGATTCGGCGACGTCTGACCTCTTACTCCTTCAGCGAGCGACAAAGCGATTTTCATATAATGTTCTCGTAACATCGTCCCTAGCCATCGCTCCTCTCTTTCCAATTCGTCCAATGAAACACATCAATTGACAGCCAGTCAACCGACAAAAGCCCCGTATTTACTAGAAAAGTGCAAGGTGAGCTAGACACTCCAAAACAAGCACTTCCCTCGTAACATACGGGGCATAAATGGCATAACCAAATAAGCGTCTAAAAATCAATTTTTTAAAAACGCCTCATCCTTCTCCCATCCAGACTATCACTGTCGGTTTCGGAATTTCACCGAATCAACCACAAGCAAAACCACATGCAGTTCACGGACTAAGAGCATCAGCTCATCACCGCCGGTAGGGAATTTCACCCTGCCCCGAAGGATATACTATTCAAGTTAATTCTTATTATTACCTTTGTAGTGTGATTGTGTCAAGGTTTTTGGTGTTCGCTGTCTGATTAATTTGGATTGAAAATGAAGGTTGTTGACCAATTTCGTCAACAATTCGTCAACAACTTCTAGTCTGAGATATTTGTGAAACTAATAGCTCCTTAAACCAGATAGGCTTTGACAATAAAACGATTTATATAGAGCATAAGATCGTTTACAAGTATAAAAAAGCCCTCCAACCAGAAGGACTTTAATGTAAGAAACATGATGTTGAAACTTTTTTATTAAAGATAGATTCTCATGTAAATATTCAACTGTCGACATGCGTAATTTCAACCTAATAAATTTAACTTGTATCTGTTTAAGCTCCTCTTCTGCGTTGTCTGATGAAACCAACCGAAAGGATATTCTGCCTTTTAAATGTACGCGGCTGTTTTCGCCAGTGACAGTATGCTCTTATCAGTTCGTCATTAAAATCAATAACAGTAATGATTCGCTCAGTAATCTTGTTTCTATCGTTCATATAAAACATACGCAATGGCACTCGATTTTCTTTCGAATTCAAAAGCAATCCTTTCATGTTGATCCCTCCATAAGAACGTTTGTTCTTATTATATTCGAATGTATGTTCTTTTGGAAGCAAAAAGTAAAAACCTCCATCCATACGTACAGGAAATTCAACACCAGAAAAACCCTAGCCACAAATAAAGTGCCAGGGTAAATTGTTGCGTATAACTCAATTATAAGAATGATCGAATGGTTTTTTATTTACGCTTCTTTAACGCTAAAACATATCGTAGTAACAGAAATACAAAACGTAACTACACTAATACCTATAATGAGGCTCTTCACTGTGCATCCCTCCTACGTTGTGTTATATTTGTTTTAATGGATGGGATTGGCGACCGTCACATCACCGCCCCCATCTTTACTAGGCTGACATCGACTTATTCGTCGGTGTCTTTTTCGTTTAGTTCTTTAGAAACTAGAACGATTAGGTATCACTGATAAAGTGTTCGATTTGAAAGATATAATCTATCTTCGCAAAGGTGCCGTTATTATTTTTCGGAAGGAGTTATGAAATATATGGTAAAATACTTATATAAAATCAAAAAGGAGTTTTATATGAGACGAAATATTATTATTTTTATTACAATCGGCATTATACTATTATTAACGGCATTTTCGTTTAATCATACTTTCCCTCGCTCGTATCATCATACATTTACAAAAACAACAGATTTAAGTAAAGAAAATATTGAAGGTCTATTTTTAAATGATGATTTTTATAGCGAAGAAATTACAAAAAAGTACGGACAGAAAACAGAGCAAAGTAGAGATGTTACAGGTTATGACTATTATGAGTTAAGAAAAGGAATTGAAGTCGCAACTAACAAATCTGGAAAAATTACAAGATTTATCATAACTGACAAGAATTTAGAAACTGTAAAAGGAATAAAAATTGGTAACAAAAAGGAAGATGTAATTAAAGTATATGGAAATAATTATTATTTTCGTATGGAACAAGGAACTAATATTATTGGTTATGTAGATAAGAAAAGGGGTATATCTATTGAATTTTGGTTATCTTATGATGACAAAATTAAATTTTATAGATTGGATAATAAATCAATGGAATAAACGCTTAGCATTTGTGCTAAGCGTTTATTTGTTTTTTACTGTTAATTAGGTTGTGAAAAGCTGTTTATTTTGATTGCTATTTAGCTTTCTATTCCAATTGTTATTTTTAGTTTTCTCCACATTATCGGAACTACTTACTATTAAAGAGAAGAGCTCTTCTTTTTAAGCTGGATAAGCCTGCAAAAACAACTGATACCCCTTGTACGTTTGACTCCCTATTCGTCTCATCAATCTATTGTGACTTATGTATCGCTGGTTCATCGTCGTCTGTCGTTCGTAATCATAGTAAGGCATCTTGCTTGTCTTCATTTTGTTAATAATCTCTAAAGCTTCTGTCAAAGTCAGATCTGAATAAAGATCAAACATCACTTCATCGTCATAATCCCAAATCTCGATAATGAACATGTTATCCCCTCCCCACTATCCTCTCATTAATTTGTAAATTTAATCCTATTGTATAGTAAATAATGTGTAAAAAATAATTGAAAATTAACAAAGAAATGAATAAAAAACACTTTATATATCATTAATAATATATTATAATCAATATATAAAAAAGAGAGGGGGAGAAAAAAGAACAGTCCAGAGAAAGAAGAAATACGGTACTATCCCTAATGGGTGCAATTACCACAATTCTTAATTTCCTGAAACTGTTCTTTAACTAAACTGTTTGGTAGGTCGGCAATCACTCTCATATTAACGATAGTATTATTTTTCATTTAAGACTCCCCTCTCCATTCGGTTCATCGTTCTATTGTAAAAAATGAAAAAAGGGTGAATAAAATGAACAAAGAAGAATACGAAAAATATCAAAAGTGGTGCCAAGAAAACCTTGTCATGGCAGCTGAAGGTCATAAGATTACAGGGCAGTCTGTGATAGGATTTAATCAATCCGTTACACTAGGAAAGATTAAACCGTTTTTAGAATTCGGAGAGGCTCGTAAAACAAGATTATATTTGCGATCTGACTTAGAGGAATATGCGAAAAACAAACGTGTTAGATAAACAAAAATAAGCCCCCATCCAATCGGACAGGGGCTTTGCTGTTACTTAAGCTTCTTTCCTAATTTGAGGATTAAAGCCAAACTGCTTTTTGATTTTATCTTGAGCTTGAATCGCCGACTCTTTCGCGTTGAAAGTGCCTGTCCACACCCGACGACCCTTAGCAAAAGTTTCAAAACCCGTTTTAGCTGCAATTGCTTTCGCTTGTTTTTCTGCTTCTGCATCAGACTTAAAAGTTCCTGTATAAATACGGTATTTCCCGTTTGTAACAGCTACTTCTGTCGATCCCTCTTTATTTAAAAACCATGACAATTCTTTCTTTCCAATCAGTGTATTCAGGTCTACATTCCCTTTCACACCAGCTAACCGACCAGCTTCTGTATACTGATGCAAGTCGCAAGGATAGTCCGGTTTCTTGCCACCATAACGAGGGATCCAAACAAAGTCTACTTTGATTTTATCTGCCTGAAATAGCTTATAAGTGTGATGTCCGACATATAATCCAACCTTTTTTGCTCCTAACCTCCGCAATTCATCGATAAAAGCCTGCGTACCAGCTAACATATTACCCATTGTTTTTACTTCAACATCAGCGACCCAAAATAGAGCGTCCTTATCTCCACGTTCCCAGAAATCACGAGCCTCTACTTTTGCATCATTAATAGAGACAAAGCGGCAAAAAGCATAGTTACCAAAAGGTACTCCATACTCTTTCGCCGCAGCTACATAGCTTTTATATTGACGGTCTACTACTCTGGATCCGTCTTGTACACGTAAAATGGCAAGATCCAACTCTTTGGATGCTTTACTCCAGTCAATTACACCTTGATGATGGCTCAAGTCAGCAATTTTACTCATTATATATTTCCCCTTTTCTGATTAAATAGGTAAGAAAATAATACATTACTTTGCATTTTTTTGCTTTTCTTCTGTCTTATCGTGTTCTTCTTTCAGTTGAGCAAACACTGAACTAATTTGTTTCGGCACTTTAACACCAAGATGACCAAGGTTTTCAATGAAGCTGATTCCTTCCATACCGATTAATTTGAGAATTAAAGCCAAACTCTCGACTAATCTTCTGCTGAATGATCCTCATAGATCAAATACCTATTATTGAAGCAAGAATAGTGAATAATGTCGTTCAGTTTACAAAAGCTAATCAAAAAAGGATTTTAATATGTATAAATTACTTGTTAGCTTATTGTATTGCACCATATTGATTCCTGAAAACTTAGTTTCAGTCCAAATCAACCTAGATAATATAGTTTACGCAGAAGCTCAAGCCCCCTCTTATGCAAAATGGGGAACCCTTGCTGTACAAAAGGCAAAACAAAAATATCCGAATGCGGCAGTTATTGATTATCTTCATGTTGGTGTTTACAACATGAAGATTATTCTACAGAAAAATTTAAGCTGTGGTTAAAAGAGAACAGCAGAGAATTTGGAGTTCTTGTAGAGATTAAATACAATGCCAAGACTGAAAAAGTAATAAAAATCACTTTCAGAGAAACTCCTGAATGAGCCAAATTAAAAAGCCCCTATCCACACGGACAGGGGCTTTGCTGTTATTTATTAATCTTACTTGCTCGGTACATCATTTCCCAAACTTCCTCTCGTGTTACAGGGCGCTGTGGATACGTACCATCTGAAATCTTGTTTGCTTTTACCCAATCTTGCGCCTCTTTAAATCGAGTACTTTCCAGACTTCCAAGCAAATAAGCAGCACTCATAAAAGCGCCGCCTGTTACTGTGTTATGTTGCATTCCTTCACCTCATAATTTCAAATGAAAAAGAGACTTGCTTCAGGTTTATACGCACACACAACTTTTCCCTTGGCAATACCTACAACATATTGGATGCCCTCCAGCCTTTTTCATTTATTCTCCAATTCCCTTTTACAGCATCATAGTGATCTTTTCCCTCACTTAATGCCTTTTGTATTTTCACTAATAAAATTTCTTGTTTCATTGTGTCATTCTCCCTAATTCAATACCTTTTGAAGTTCTAATAGACCTTATACTGTTCTCTAAAGCTTAATTGGTTATCTGAAGTGTTCCTCACTCTCAAATATAGGAATATATACTTAGTATAACGAATTATTTTTTAATTTTATGTCGTTATTTGACGAAGAAAGAATATAGAATTTTAAAACATTTTGTATGATAATTATGAGGAATTACGTTTTCATCATGTTTAACGATGTCTTTATTCCAAGTCCAATATAGGATTATTTTCACATTTCATATAGATTATCAATTTACAAATTAAGGTTTAAATTTAATTTAAATATAAAAAGGAAGTGAAGATCATGTTTAACAAAAAGTCAAAGTTTTTCAAGCCGCTTGCGGCAACCATTTTATCAGTTTCATTGATTGGTAGCTCATTTACTCCATTTAGTAGTATTACAAATGAAAATACCATCGCTGAAGCAGCAGCACCAAAAAATGCGGTGACGTCAAAAGTAACTGAAGTGATTGATGGGGACACAATCAAAGTAAACTTCAAAGGCAGAAAAGAAACCGTTCAAATGATCCTGATTGATACGCCTGAAACAAAAGATCCGAAAAAATGCGTTCAACTTTATGGACCTGAGGCATCAAAGTTCACTAAAGACAGCCTGCTCAACAAAAATGTCAAATTAGAACTAGGCGTTCAAACTCGTAACAAAAACGGAGATATTCTTGCCTATGTATATCTAAATGACAAAATGTTTAATAAAACATTGTTGGAAAAAGGATTAGCTCGCATTGCTGTTTATCCACCAAACACTCAATACCTAAAAGAGTTGCAAGCAGCTGAAGCTACTGCTAAAAAGAAAAAGCTTGGTATTTGGTCAAACAAAAACGCGATTAATGGTGGTTGCGCTCCAAAACCAGCACCAAAACCGAAACCGGTTCCGAAGCCAAAGCCAACTCCTCCGAAACCACAACCAACACCAAAGAAGTTTAAAAACTGTACAGAACTAAGAAAGGTTTATCCAGATGGAGTTAAAAAAGGCCATCCTGCCTATGATTCAAAAATGGATAGAGACAAAGATGGCTGGGCTTGTGAGAGATAATCCATTAACTTCAACCCCTTTCCTGTCTTGGGAAAAGGGTTGATTATACTCAGAGATAGAATGTGTGTTCTCAAAATATTTCTTAAGGTGTACATTAGTAGAAGATGATCCATTTCAAAAACTTATAACTATCAATACATAATCAAAAAATAAATTTAGAGAAAGGGAAATAGAGATGTAAAGAAATTTTAAACCTATTAATCTGTCTTTCCCTTATGTAAATATGGGAATAATGAAATTAACCCCAGGATAGCTAAACAAGCCCCAATCCACAGTGGAGATACAAAGCCATATCCTTTACTAATTCCTAAACCACCTAATGATGAACCAATGACAATACCAAGCGTAATAAAAGAACTATGAACGGTATTTATCATCGTTCCATTGCTAGCTGTTTTCATTACTCTCGCAACCATAGCTGGATTCATTGCTACACCAGTTAAACCAATAAAAATAGTAGAAATAACTGCAATGTATTTATTTTCCGCTCCCAAAGCAAATAAAGACAATGCTACTATTAATATAATCAATCCGCTCATCAGTATTTTCATTGTATATTTATCAGCAAACTTGCCAATCACTATATTCCCAACTACTGTCGCGCTACCATAGAGAGCAAGTAAATATGGAATACTTGCACTTGAAAAGCCTGTGACATTTGTAAAGATAGGAGTGAAATAACTAAATGCTGCAAACGTACCACCAATAATGAACATACTTGTTGTGTACGCTGCCCAAAGATGTCTGTTCTTAAAATGTAGAAGTTCGTCTTTCCAGTTCAGTTGCTCTTTATTTGATGATGATGGTAGCAACCATTGAATCATAATCCCTGATACTAGAACAAGAACAGAAACAGCCCAAAAACTAATCCGCCAGCCAAAATGTTGCGAAATAACAGTTGTTATAGGTAACCCTAAGACAGTTGCTAACATTAAACCTGCAAGTACAATTGATGCAGCTTTTCCCCTAGAATCAGAGTGCACCAATGTTGCAGAAAAGGAGATCGCAACTCCAAAAGCTGAAGCTGAAGCAATGCCAGTTATAATACGTGAAATCATCATAATATCATAGTTCCAAGCAATAGCTCCGAGCGATTGACCAATTAAAAATACAAACATTAAAAACAATAATGCTTGTTTACTGCGTATTCGTAAGAGAATTGCCGTTAAAATGGGGCCTCCTACTACCATTGCTCCTGCATAAGCTGTAATTAAATACCCAATAGATGATACAGAAACCTGAAATGCAAGTGCAAGTTCGTTCATCATACCTGCAACCATAAATTCTGATGTAGTCATACAAAAGATTGCTAAAGATAGTAAATAAATAATCGACGGCACAAAAAACCACTCCTAAATTATTATTGTAACGATTGGTACAAAAATAGTGCGAAAAAAGAGCGCACTAAGCGCCAAAAATAGACTCCATTGTTCCTTTGATAACCTGTTCAGCTAATATCCGATTTTGCATCGATACATTAAGAACACGGAATCCGTAATAACTGCTTAAAAGCAGACTAGCTAATTCCTCAGCTGATTGCTTCTTTGAAATTTCACCTGTTTGCAATCCTTCCTCCATCACTGTTTCAATAGCTTGTTTAAGAAGCTCAACATGCTTTGAGAAAATTTCTTGTACCATTAAATCGTTTTTAGCACGTTCTACACTGGCATTAATCAATAAACATCCTTTTTGATCAATATTCTCAAAGTCTTCCTTCAATGCCCATTCAAAAAAATTACTTAATCGTTCTTTAACTGGAATTGGAGTATCTAACAATTTCTTTTGTTCCCTAATCCCAATTTCATGGTAGCGTTCTAATACTTGTTTATACAGTTCATGTTTACTACCGAAAGTATTGTATAAACTTCCTTTTCCAAGTCCTGTATCACTGCATAAATCTTGTGTAGAACACCCCTCATATCCTCTTATCCAAAATGTTTTCATTGCAACATCTACAATTGAGGAATAATCAAACTCTCGGGGTCTGCCGCGTTTATTCAATCGTATCCTCCTCTCATTTCAAAGATACATTAATAGAATACTCTTTTTTGTACCGTATGGTCAATAAAATTGTTTTATTGTTACGTTAAAATAAAATTTGATTATTTTAGATTACAAATAATTAAAAATAGCCCCTTATTCAAACACAAGTCTTATTTGAATTAAAAATTTTATCAATCTTTTTTACAAAGCTACACCTTTTACATAGCGTGATTCAAGCAGAAAGGTTCAGCACCCGAAAAAGACAAGCCCTGCAGTAGTTTTAAGCTTACCATATGCTCCTCTATGTTCATTTATCGGGATTTGAAATAAAATTGCACCGCTTTGAAAAAAGTTCAATCGTTTATAAAAAAGATTAACCGCAAATCCTTACGCTATACTTCATAAGCATTTGCGGTTACATCGTGTATAGCAATGCGATTTTCATTCCTTGTCGTACCATTTGATCAGGGTATCCAAAATTGCATCTAGCAAACCTTTCTGGACTGCATCGGCAATTGTTCCATCACAAAACCGCTCACTACGCACCACAAAAGTAGCCGCCCGAATCGCATCTGCAACGCTCAAATCGCTATCTGACGAGTAGTCTGGCAGCCCACGATCCATCCAGGAGTACAAAGGAGTCACTGCACCAACAGTATATAGTAATCCAATGGTTTTACTCACTCGTTCACTATAAGCAGGATAGCTTAAACTGTATGTTCCATCAGTCTGAAGCCCTCCACCTGTCCATTTTACATCACGATCCTTAGCCGTCATCCCTTTCGCAACAGCGCGTAATTCCTCCCAAGCATCTGTTTTCGTCCTGTCTAGCTGACTGATAAGTTGAATATCATCTGGATTTCCGTCCATATTGATCCTCCTTCTATGTTAGTCTTATCTCCAGTTTAGAATGAACCTCCCCCACCTACACGGCTACGCTCCTTCTGCCATGTTGATTACAGCCCGTTAACATCAAACTCATCAAAAGACGTAGTTTGGAGTACCGTAACGACGCCCATTTTTTCCTGCGCCTTCGCTTGGAAACAGGGCGTTGATTTTATCGCCCCTAATTTTTTGGTAATGAACCTATTTTTTTATAAAAATATGAAAATTTTGTACTCTTGTCCATTCAATATTTAAATATCAGCATATTTTATAGTAAAAGAGAGAAAGGAGGGAATTTGAATGTCTAATGACAGAAGACACTGTGATCGATTCGATGATGATGTAGCAGGTATTTTTGATCGTAATGATAGAAAAGTAGTTCTTGATGTCGATAAATTGATTATCCGCGCAGACGATGTAGTTATTGTTAAAAAACGTCGTGATCGATTCGATAATGATGTAGCAGATATTTTTGATCGCGACGATAGAAGAGATCATAAAAGAAGACGTTGTTGATTTTAACCTCTTTCAGTATCTATAAGTTCACTTATGTCAATAAAGTGAAACTTCAATCAGTGGGGGTTTTCTTCATCCCCCACTGATTAAAAGAAGAAGTAAAAAAAGAATAAACTAGGAGTCTGTCCCAAACCAAGCTCATTTTGTACGAACTACAATTTATATTTTTAATAGTCCCGCCCAAATGCTTTTGTCTTAATATTTTTCTTATCAAGAAATTCTTCTATTTTTTTCTGTTCTCTTCCATTCACCACATCACTTTTATTCATTATTGATTCAATGTTTATTTTTGGAGACTCCCCTTTACTTACGTCATCTGTAAAATTATTGAGGATTTCATCTAGTTCATAAAGAAACTCATTGTAAGCTGTAATGTACTGGCTAATTCTTTCAGACTCTTCTTGATAACCTTCAGGTAATGTATTATTTAAGATATAGTTAGAAAAATTCTCATCATTTTCTTTTGTAAGCTTGGTAATTTCGGCTAACTTCTCTGATTCATTTTTATTTAATTCCTTTCCTTCATCTATAATCTCTTGAAATGGTTCACTAGCATTATCTAATTCTTCAGAGCTATCTAGATATGTTTTTATGCTTAATTTTATTTCTTCTTCGTCAATTACACTATCTTGTTTTTCAGAAGTAAAAATAACATCAGGAATTTTCACATCCTGTATAGAAATAACTTCATCCTCTTCTTCATCCTCTATAACATCAATATTCTCTCCCTGCGAACATGCGCTTAATATAAACAGAAGTAAAAAACTAAAAAACAATTTTCTCATAATAATTGCTTCCCCCTTGCAATTGATATGTTCCATCTCAAATATTTTAGTAATAGTATGAAAGAAAATTTTGCTATATAATACCCTAGGAATGCTAAAAGAGAACCTATAATAAGCCCTTTTATGGACTCGAAGATTTCTCCACTTCCAATTGTACTAAATCCATTAATAAATCCCATTACAATTAAAATTAGTGGAGATAGAATCATGATAGGGACCCCAATGATATATGCTAATGTAAATGGTATAAATATTAGCAGCATAAATAAACTCGCTATAATAATAATACAATTCATTACACTTAATCCCATAATTGAAAACAATGCCGTAAACATATTTCTAATGTTTTTTTTCTCTTCAACCTTATTAATAGCATAAACAGCGTTTAATTCTTTAGCTATTTGTTTAGGTGAACCAAGGGCTTCTACAATCTGGCTTTCTATTTTTCCTTCCCCTACACCAATCATAAAATATTCTTCATAATCTTGTAAGATTTCCTCTTTTTCATTTTTGGGTAGCTTCCGTAAATGCTTTTTTAAAATTATCAAAAATTGTTTTTTACTCATGGGAGATCCGCCTCCTTAATTAATTGATTTACTCCCTCAGAGAATTCCTTCCACTCGCCCACTAAGTGATGTAAGTAGGCACGACCTTTATCAGTAAGCCTATAATATTTTCTTGGAGGGCCTTCCCTGGATTCTTGTAAATATGTTGTAAAATACTCTTCCTTTGTTAGTCTTCTTAATAAAGGATAGACAGAACCTTCCGATATTTCAATTTGGTCAGAAATCCTCTGGACGAGTTCATATCCATATCGATCCTTCTTATCAAGCAGTACAAGCACGCATAGTTCTAGAACGCCTTTTTTAAATTGCACATTCAACGAATACTCACCCCGTCTCTTTATTGTTATATATAATTTAATGTAAGGTACCATATAATATATAGTACCTATCTATAAAATAAAGTAGATGGTTATATTACAACAACATGTACTGTATATTGTAAGGTACCATATATAACCATATTATTTTAAAAATGGATCTACGTCAAGATATTGGACATACTCCAGTTAAGTTTTTTGGTTCTGCACAACTTCCATTCATAGAATGTAGAGTTGGAAATTTGCGGAAGTTGCGTCCGAAGAAATGTGGGAAGGGACAACTGGATTATCTCCAGATTTCACGCTGTTTCACGACATATATTTTCATAGGCATCTGGTGTTAAATATCCGATGCTTCCATGAATTCTTTTGCGATTGTACCAACCCTCTATATCGTTCCGCAGATCCGGCGTAGGTGAAACAACTGTTGAAGCGTTAGCTGAGGAGCCGTAAAGTCCGTTTTTAACGTTCGATACATGACATCCCCTCCCTACTCGCTGGGCTGTGCCCTTCACGCTCCTTGAGGAAGGGGAATTCTCTCGGACTGTGTTAAATCATTAATGTTAATTGACAATACAGTTGTTTAATTCTTATGGGACTAACGGAGCAGATTAGTAGCTGGTTCATTAGAAGAGAGAAAAGTAAATACTTCAGAGAAACAAATGCTCCGAACAAGCCTAAGCAAAAAATGAATAAAGTTAATTTAAATTACACATTCTATATGAGTACTACATTTCAATTGGAGGTTTTTTAAGATGTTACAAAGCATAAATAATGAGAATAATGATCAAAGTACGAATACAGCTGGGGCTTTTCAATCAGATGGTCGAGATGTTGAATTCTCACAAGAGCTTGCTGATAAGGATGATCTAGTTGCTCAAGAACGTTCAAAAGCGGCCGATCAAAGAGCAAAAGCAAGAAAAAATAATAACCAGTAATATTCCTTTCACTAAAGCACAGTATGCTTGAATAACCGCGTACTGTGCTTTAGTTTAATAAGAATCAAACAACTTTAAAGAGCCTAACCACAATAAAATGTAGCAAGGCTCTTATGTTTTTATATCAAAATTAAATAACTTCATTATCACTTTATAATTAATTCCTTTTCAAGAAAAACGGCTACATCGTTCCAATCTTCTATTAGTGAATCTTCTTCATATTTTAATATTCCAAAATTTACATTAAGATCTGGTTCATCTTCATAAAGTGAAAATTCTCGTATTAACGTACCATTTTCTATGACTATCACCTCTGCATTGAAGTCTTCATCGTAGTAAGCATAGGTAACAGAACGGTCCTTTGCAAGTTTCATCCAAGATTCATTTGATAAACCAAAGAACGCTTCTCCTTCAAAGTCCACAAAATATGTCCAGCCACCTTCAGTTTCAGAAGCATGTATTGATTTATCCATACAATCCCCAGATTTGTTCCATTCACTATCTTCGTTCATCCAATCGTAATAACGTTTTTTAGCTTCTTCCAATGGCAAATTTATTTTAAAACAACATTCTCTCATTTCGATTTACCACACTCATTTTATTTAGTGACCAATATTTTGGCTCTACTAGTAATTTTTCTTTATTAATCGAATGCATCCTTATATATTAATTAGCTTTAAAGTTGTACAAAGGCTTAATTACTTGTTCAATCGTTAAAGACTCTTCAATATTATTCATAATTTCATCTATAGGCTTATAAACCATTGGTGCTTCATCAAGCGTGCTTTCTCCAACAGATGTTGTCCATATACCATCCATAGAATCCTCGAAATCATGTAATGATAACATTTGTTTAGCCTTAGATCGCGACATGATTCGACCAGCTCCATGTGGTCCGGAGAAATTCCAATCTGGATTTCCCTTTCCAATGGCGATGATAGAACCGTCTCTCATATTAATTGGAACGATGACTCGCTCATCTTTTTGTGCAGAGATGGCACCTTTACGCAAAATCATATTCTCCATATCAATGTAGTTATGGATGGTAGTAAAGTTTTGAACCTCCCACGATTGAAATCGCAGGATTCTAACATCCTTTCGGACGAAAGACCTGATGATTTAAACCAACCGTAAGATTCCTGTTTCAATGAGAACCGCATTCCTAATGGAACGTCTTACACTCTCTCCATCGCCCCAAAATCTCGGACAAACAGCACACTGGGCGCTGACAGGCACACTCCGCAGTTCCTGCGGTGGATAGATTAAACTGGTATTTGAAGGCTTCGTAACATACGGATGCCTTCTTCTTTTATATTTCTAGCTGCATTGATATCTCGATCGTGCTCAGTCCCACAGTGAGGGCATATCCAGACACGTTCTGAAAGAGATAGAAGAATATGTTTTTCTTTACACCCATTACATTGCTTGGAAGAAGCGAAAAAACGATCGATAAGAATGACTTTTTTATTGCTCCAATCTGCTTTATAAGATACGAATGTTTTGAACATGGACCAACTAACATCGGCAATGCTTCGTGATAACTTTTTATTCTTGATAAGACCTTTTACATGTAAATCTTCCAACACGATCACTTGGTTTTCGTTTACGAGTTTTCGAGATTCCTTATGTAAAAAATCTTTCCGTTTGTTCGTAATATGTAAATGCAACTTACTTATTTTTCGTTGTAATTTCTTATAGTTGGCACTACCTATTTTCTTGTGCTTTAGTTTTCGTTGAAGTTTGGCTAATGTAACGAGGTTCTCTTTCAGGTATCTAGGGTTTTCAACTTTCTTACCGTTAGAATCGATAAGGAAATGAGAAAGTCCTACATCCACTCCAATAATTTGATCCTCGGGAGTAGAGGTCCAGTCACCCTCTTCTTTAAGAGGCACTTTCTCTTCTATTTTTAAAGAAACATAATATTGACCACTACTATGGTATTTCACCGTAGCTGATTTGATTTTCCCATTAAATCCATCCTTCTGAAACGTTTGACGATGTTTCTTAGAAAATTTAACTTTCACCTTTCCGATTTTAGGTAACTGAACCGTCTGCTTTTCAATATCCAATTGAATGTTTCCGTTCGTTTCTTTTGTAGAGAAAGATTGGTTGGATGTATGTTTTGATTTGAATGTTGGGAATTTGCTTTGCCCTTTAAAAAAGCGATCATATGCAGCGTCTACTTGCTCCATTGCACACTCATTTACAAATTTGTCGGGCTCTTTTAACCAATTGAATAATGGATGGTCCTTCAACGCATTAAACGATTTTTTGAATTCACCGTAATGAAGTGTTTCGCCAGTATTTTTATAGACTTCTATTTTTTCAGCTAAATAAAAGTTAAATACAAAGCGAGCACATCCAGCGAACTTATGAATTTTTTCTTTTTGAAGTTTTTTCGGTTCCATACGAAAACGAAGTCCGTAATGGCGTAACTGAAGTCCATCTTTTGCTAATTCAGCATTTCGTTGTTTGGTTGTTTTCCTTACCATTACGAACACCCCCTACCTATCTTTCGGTCTACCGCGTTTTCTCGGTTTTACCTGTTGTTCTTGAATGTATGTTGTAATTTGTTCTTCTGTACGATCACTAACTGTGCAAATGAAGTAGGATGGATTCCAAAGATGGCCCCCCCACAATTGTTTTTTCAATTCAGGAAACTCTTTAAACAAATACCTAGCACTATTTCCTTTTAGAGCTTTCATTATGTTAGGAATGTAGTGTTGAGGAGAACATTCGATTAACATATGTAGATGATCCCCGTCTGTTTCCATTTCAACGATCGTAAACTCGTGTGTATGAGATTGTTCTAGTAAGATTTCTTTTAAACGATCTTCAAGCGCACCACTAATGATGTTTTTCCGATATTTCACACACCAAACAATATGATATTGAATGGCGTAAACATAACCTCTACCTTTTTTAATTTTCATTATATTCACCTGTAATAATAGTAACATATGTATTTTTTAAAACCAAAGAAAAAACGCCCTAACTTACGATTAAAATCACAAGTGTGCGGGCGTTGATCATCAATGACGGCCACTTCCATGCCGCAGTTGCCTGTAACTACAACACAGCCATTACGTCTCATGATCCAATATCCTGTATTAGTAGTAAAACAATATTTAAATCCATCTTCAGAAGAAACAATTTGAATATCTGTCTTCGGTGTTCCAGCTAACTGCACTCTTGGTTTAGAATTAGCTACCAAACATCGATATAATTCTTTACCTTCCCTGATATCATGACTTATTGATGTGCGAATACCCTGCGTAGCAAAAGCGTACTGTACAAAATCTACATCTTCTTTATGAATACTACAATAAGATCCGTGATCCATTGAATAATCCCAATGTTTCACTTCATCACAAATAATAGCTAATTGTTTTAAAGAAGCAGGATAAAATTTAGATATTCTTTTTTCCATCATTGGAGTTTGAAAACGAAAATGAACAACATCATTATATACTTTCCGAGAATAACTAATATTAGCAGCTTCTAATAATCGCTCTATTCTTTCAATTTTACGCTCTTTCTTTAGTTTAACTACACATACAGTATTGTTTTCTAAATAACCATCTGCCATAACCATAACTTGAACTCTAAGCTGTTCGTCGGTTAAAGGTAATTCTGTTGATATCTTTAAATTAGGTATTTCAGTAATAAAATTATCACGGAAACCGAGTTTTAATTTGGAATGTTTATCAAATAATTCTTCAGCTGTTAATATATAACGTTGCCCTTGACTAGTAGGTCTATGTTGTGAACCTTTCTCTACCAATAGAGTGTGCTCTTTGGATAGCATCTGATCAATGCCGTACTTAGTTTTTAAATGGTAAAATTCCGTTTCTTCTTTTTTAATAAAAGCGATAGGAACTTCAAAATGAGTATGATCTGTTTTAAGATCATATGTTGCAATTTCTTGACCATTATATTCGGATATCTTAACCCAACCATTAGAAGATAAAAACTCTGTATCTTTATCAACGCAGCCAATGTCCACTCCAACTAAGTTTGGAACAATTTTATCTTGAATGGTCATAGTTGTTCCGATCGTGCAGCCAGCTCCCGCATGAGTATCAGGCATAATCCGAATCTTGGAACCTTGTACAAATTCTTGGTTACAAAGCTCAGTAATTTGAGACATGGCTGTTTGTTCTACATTATCAGTAAATATTTTTGTTGTATTGTATTTTCCATTTAGCTCCAACATAATATAACTCTCCCTCTATTTTATCCACAAATATTTTAACTAAAATTTGGATTTTCATCTTATCTTATTATACATTATGCTTCAAATAACATCCTGCCCTTTCAGACGACGCCGCTCACTTCTTATCACATCAAGAACCTTGCCGTCCTTCCAGATGATCGTATCTTCGCTGAACTGCTTAGGTGTCACTTTCGTCAAATGGCCGTCTATAATCACGTAAGCTACGTTTTCCATTAGATCAATTTCCGCTGTCATTTTTTCAAGGTTGATTGCTTTTTCCAAGTCAAGACGCTCCCCCGATCTGTTAAAATATTATTGTCGATAGTATTTGAAAGGTCAGGAGCTTTCTCGGCTTTTTTATTCCATTAGATCAGTTAGTAACATCTGAATCATTTCTACTGTTTCCTGATTATTTTCTTCTGCTCATTCATAAAGTGTATCTAATACTTTGTTTGACGGGTTTTGCCTCAAAACAAAGTTAATCATCGTACTGAGATTTAATGGTAAAATAATAATTAAAACAATTTTGGGGAGATGTTATGTTTATGTGGATAGAAGAAAATACTCGTAATTTTCTTTTAATAAGCTCCTATTGCACACTAGGAATCGCTATTTTGTTCACTTTATATGTGTGGTATAAACAGAAATTTTCTCGTACTTATTTATGGTTTTTAGGCTCTTTTGTTGTAGCAACAATAAGTTTAGTCATTTGGACGATATGGTTGATTAAACCGGTCTATCTTGAACCAGAATTGGCTTCTACAGAAGGTTCTACCCAAATAATTATAGCCAATTTATTCTGGGTTTTTAGTGTACTTCTTTTACTTATAGGAATATCTGATTTACATACATCCAGCGTATCGAACAGGAGGTGAATTATTTATGAATTACTTTAAATTTTTTGTTTCTCAATTTATATTGTTTAGTGTGTTTTTTGTTCTCCATTTTTATTTCGATGAATATATCAGCCCTCCATTTACTCGTGTTGATTTAATAGCAACATGTATATTTGTACTTCTTTTCATCCTAGTTTCGAAATCGATAAGTCCGTTTTATAAACATTTCAGTGCCATTCGATTTCGAATTAAGGTTCTACTTTCTATACCAGCCTTTATTTTAGCCACCTTATTAGGAGGGTTCCTTCTATCTTTATTTGTAATTTTCTAGCACTTCCTGCACAGTTTGCGTCTAATACACCACTCCACATCTGCCACCAACAAACTCAATCCGCCTGTAGACAAACTCTTACTCTCTCTCCGATTCTATTAGTCAACTTGCTTACATTCCTCTTCCATATTTTCTACGTAAAGCTTGCCAAGCGTCAATATTTGTACGAAGACATCCACGATCATAAATATTGACAAAAAAATTCATTTATGCTATAATTTACATTTAAATTATTTGATTATATAATAGGATTCTCCTGGCCAGGGGAATCCTATTTTTTTGCTTTAAAATGAAGGAGTGTGTTTGCATGAAAAAAGATAAGTCCAGTATCACTTCATTAATATCCGCTTTTGGCAGAGCTTATCATAGTCAATTTGATACCCCTAAAATCTTTGATGACTATATAGCCAAAGATTTGATTTCACAAAATGAATGTAATGACATCAAAGACAATATGGTTCAAGGCATCCAGTTCTTCAACAAAGATATCGCACAAAAATTCGAGGGAAATACAGAGGAAATATTAAAATGGATTACACAGATTCAACTTTCTCCGACGCCCTTGGCACGCGCTGCGTATTGCGAAAAAGTATTACTTCATGAAATTACGCTAGGATTAAAACAATATGTCATACTTGGTGCTGGATTAGATACTTTTTGTTTCCGACATCCAGAACTCCAAAACACCCTAGAAATATTTGAAATTGATCACCCTGCTACACAGGAATTTAAAAAGAAAAGGCTGAACGAGGCTAATTTAAAAATCCCAAGTAACCTTCATTTTATTCCTATGGACTTCACTAAAAATTTGTCCTATCAAAACCTAATAGATAAAGGATTTGATAACAAAAAAACTTTCTTTAGTCTTTTAGGTGTTTCTTATTATTTAACGAAAGAGGAAGTTTCAAGCTTAATAGATTATTTATTTGCCAAAGTGCCTTCAGGAAGTTCGATCGTTTTTGATTATGCAGATGAAAAACTATTCGAAGAAAAAGGGATCTCTAATCGAGTTGAAAACATGGTAAAAATGGCTTCAGCAGGCGGAGAATCAATGAAATCGTGTTTTTCTTATTTTGAAATGGAGAAGATGTTAGAGAAATCCGGTTTACTAATTTACGAACACCTATCACCGGCTCAAATTCATGAACTTTATTTTAAAGATCGAAACGATTACCTATCCGCTTTTGAAACTATTCATTATCTTCATGCGATAAAAAAATAAAATGCATTAACTGAAAAAGGGGAACCTTGCAAAATGACCGAACACTCTCTTGCTAGAGTTTGTTCGGTCATTTTTTGTGAAAAAATCTTGCTTCCTGTTGCACACTTTGCGTTCAACACGAACACTAATCAGGATCCTAAACCATTGGTAAACCTCATTCTCATCCAACATCACGATGCCTCTACCACTTCTCTAGTTATTTATAAAAATGTCTACTACACCATAGAAGAAAGAAATCGCTAAGCCCGTGCTAAACATGATGATCATTAAAGCTAAAGGAAAGTCTTTTTTATTCATATAAAATCCTCCTTTTCACTTTATGGCCAATGCCTCAAAGCTGCTGAATCATCTCAGCTTGACATAATAGGCCTCTAATACAATCAATGCTTTCATAGCTATAAAGATTCCTAG
Source organism: Bacillus sp. FJAT-52991 (assembly GCF_037201805.1). Taxonomy (GTDB): domain Bacteria; phylum Bacillota; class Bacilli; order Bacillales; family Domibacillaceae; genus Bacillus_CE; species Bacillus_CE kandeliae. The sequence continues at coordinate 1,898,987 of NZ_CP147404.1, forward strand.
CAAGTTGAGTCATGATGTAACCGCTCCTATCCTCAAACCATTTGCCTCATTTTTCTTAAAGCAGGAGCTGTTGATGTTCGATCAGCTCGACGAATTTTGTGGAAGCTGGTGAGAGCGGCACGCTTTTCAAAAAGCATACCCCTATATCCCTCTTTGGAATGTCCTCCGTTAATTTCGCTTCATATACCAATCCCTTGCTTAAATATTCTTTGGAAAATTCTCTTGTTACACAGGAAATACCTAAGTTGATTTTGGCGAATTCGAGTAACAGATCATGTGAGCCTAGTTCAAATTCAGGTGAAATTTTGAGGCCTTTCGATAGTAAATAATCCTCGACATATTTTCTCGAGTTTGACTTTTGTTCAAGAAAAATGAGCGGTAATTTTAATAATTCCTTTATGCTGACTGGCTTGGATAATAGCTTCTTAAATTTTTCACCGTAAACAAAGATGTCTTGAATTTCGAAGAAAGGTCGTAATTCTAAGGCGGAGTCGTGAATAGGGAAATTACAAAAGACGATATCTACCTCCCCCAATTTTAAAATCGAAATAAGTTCATCGGTTGTTCCGTTGATGATCCTTAACTTAATATTTGGATATTTATTGCAAAAAACCTCTAAATAAGGAAGTAAAAAATATTTAGAAACCGTGTCCCCTACCCCAATTTTTAATTCACCCGTCGTTAAATTTTTAAATTCTAACATCTTCTCTTCTCCCGCATCAATTAAATGAATGGCGGAATGAACATATTCAAATAGAAGACTCCCTTCATTGGTGAAGGAGACGCCCTTAGGTGTTCGATTAAACAGACGAGTATCCAGTTGCCGCTCTAATTGCCTGATCGCTTGACTGACAGCCGGCTGCGTCATATATAATTCTTTGGCAGCCTTGGAGAAGCTTTTACTTTTGCCTACGATGCAAAACACTTTATATAAATCTAATTTACTTATCATATAATCTCTCCTTATACCCATCATTAGATATATTAACTTTACTTATATCATTATTCCAATGTATAGTAAAAATATAAATATTTGAATTCATTTACATAGTTAGTGAGGAGCGATTAGATTGGAAAGAGTAGTAGGAACGGTTGTGAGAGGTCTGCGCGGCCCGATCATCAATCAAGGAGATAACATTGAACAAATCGTTGTAGACAGTGTGTTAAAAGCTTCTAAGGTAGAAGGTTTTGAAATCAATGATAAAGACATCGTAACGATTACAGAATCGATCGTTGCACGTGCTCAAGGAAACTACGCAACGGTCGATCATATTGCCACAGACGTTCGTTCCAAATTCGGAGACGATACAATTGGTGTGATCTTCCCCATTTTAAGCCGTAATCGTTTCGCCAACTGTCTTCACGGTATTGCCAAAGGCGCGAAAAAAATTGTCTTGATGCTTAGCTATCCTTCTGATGAAGTCGGCAATCATTTAGTTGACATTGACAGACTAGATGAAAAAGGTGTGAATCCTTGGACAGATGTGTTAACGGAACAAGAATTCCGCGAGCATTTCGGCTATAACAAACATACATTTACAGGCGTTGACTATATTGAATACTACAAATCCATTATTACGGAGCACGGCGTTGAATGCGAGGTTATCTTCTCTAACAATGCCAAGACGATTTTAAACTACACAAAGAGTGTGCTCACTTGCGATATTCATACGAGATTCCGCACAAAACGAATCTTGAAACAACATGGTGGCGAGAAAATTTATAATCTGGACGATATTTTATCTGAGTCTATTGATGGCAGCGGCTACAATGAAGACTATGGTCTGCTTGGATCTAATAAAGCAACAGAAGACAGCGTGAAATTATTCCCGCATACTTGCCAGCCAATCGTGGATAAAATCCAGCAAATGCTGAAAGAACAAACAGGAAAAACAGTAGAAGTGATGATTTATGGCGACGGCGCTTTCAAAGATCCTGTCGGAAAGATTTGGGAGCTTGCCGATCCAGTCGTCTCACCTGCTTACACAGCTGGGCTTAACGGCACACCAAATGAAGTGAAATTAAAATATTTAGCTGATAATAACTTTGCTGACTTGCAAGGTGAGGAACTGCAAGAGGCGATCACTGAGTTTATTAACAATAAAGAGGAAGACCTTGTCGGATCGATGGAAGCACAAGGAACGACACCGAGAAAATTGACAGACCTAATCGGCTCTTTATCCGATTTGACTTCAGGAAGCGGCGATAAAGGAACGCCAATCATCTTTATCCAAGGTTATTTTGATAACTATACACATTAATTTTTTAAGGGACCCGAAGAATATCACATTCCACGGGTCCTTTATTTTTTGTTTCAGTAAAACACTCCTTTTCCTTTATTCTTCTTGAACAAATTTCACTTCATTGTATCCGCAACGGCTGCAATACATTAAATGAGGACAAATCCTTTCCAGTACAGCAGAGCTTTTCTTTACGGAAGCTCCGCTCAAATGAGTAAGGCTTTTACCAGCATTATTGCGTAACTAAAGGAATAAAGTTGTTACTTTCCCTCACATCATAACATCTCCCTACTGTTACACCTTTGTAATTAGCCTACTTAAATATAGTAATTAATCCATCATCAATCCCACGTTTTCCTTGATATGAGCAGCATATTCTTGAGCATTATTAATGTCCTTGATGTATCGATTGGTTATACTTAGGTTAAGTGGAATAAACATACTAATTTAGTTTCGAGGAGAATCTACATAACAAAAAGAATACGTCGAACGTTTACCCAAGAGTTTAAGCAACAGATCGTACAACGATTTACAACCAAATACTACTAAGTTTAGTCATATGAAAGGATAGTATATAAACATGGAGAAAGTAATATATAGAGATCTAGTTAAAGAGGATTATGAACGTGTTAAAGAATTAATTGGAGAAGCATTTAACATCAATAAATTTATTACAGATAAAAAATTTTTAGATTCAGTATTAAACCTTTATCTACAAGGTTGTATTTTAGAAAGTTCATTTAGCAAAGTAGCAGAAAAAAACAATAAGATCATTGGGGTTATTTTAGGAAATTCAGAAAAAGAAAAGAATCACTTAAGGAAAACTCATAATACTTTCAGTTTTGCCTATACTATACTTAAAGTAACTGTAGCTAATAAGGAGAATAAAAAATTCATAAAAGAATTTTCAAAGATTCAAGATACATATAAAGAGATTTTGCAGGAGAAAAAAGATGATTTTCAAGGTTGCGTACAGCTATTTATTGTATCTAAAGAATCTAGAGGTCTTGGAGTAGGAAAAACCTTGATGAATCATTTGTATAATTATATGAAAAGTATGGATGTAAAATCTATGTATCTATTTACAGATACTATTTGTAACTACGGCTTTTATGATAGTCAAAACTTTAAACGTCTAAATGAAAAAGAAATCTATTTGGATTCACTCCAAGCAAAACTGAATGTCTTTCTATACGGTTATAATTTTTAGCTAATAGTATATGGTATTTCTGAAGTAACGATCTACAAATAGGTTAAGCTGCGACCCCAAAAGAAAACCTTTGAACGTATGTATGGCCCCTCCCCCTTCACATTTTTCCGCACAACTCCCATAGGCTTCTTGCTCTACATGAATGGGAGTTGTGCGAAAAAAACTTAATAATACTGAAATCCATCCTCTTCCGCGCCACTAAGAAGCAACTTCATGCATAATACTTTTCATATAACTGTGACAGGTTATTAAGAAGAAAATGGTCTGCATAATGACATAAATCCCAATGATTATGAATGAATAGTACCAATTAGATAACATAAGAAAGTGATCTAACGCTTTCATCGCAACTAGTGCATGAATAATCCCAACGATGCATGGGAGGAAGAATATAATGCTCACTTGTGTGAAGACCACTTGACGAATTTCACCTTGGGTCATACCGATTCGTGACAAGGCCTTAAATTGCACCTGATCTTCCTGCAGGTCAGTGAACAGCTTGAAGTAAATCATGCTTCCGGATGCAATGAAGAACAGCAAACTGATGAACATGCCGATAAACATCGTCAGCGAGATGACTTCTTTAGAATTATCATATTGGGTCTTTATATCCTGATAATCCACCGCTAACGCTAACATATAGGTCGCACTTGTCACCGTTAAAATAACAGCGCTTAAAATTGCTACGATAAATAACATTCGTGCGTTATCTTTCAACTTGTAACCGATTTGGGCGAATATGATCATATTCGTACGATGATAGTAGATACCCACTCGCTTCTGAATAAATCCCAGCAACATGATGCTTACCTGCGTAAACAAAAGATATGTACCGATTAGAACCGTAATCAAAATCAGCGTAATCATAAGGTCGAAGTAAGGAACGTTTAACATCAGAGCCATACTGTAAGAAGTTACTATACATACAACTGCTAGCCCGGCAAGCCATGGAGAATATACAAGCTGCCCCTTCGGCTGTTGTGAAGTGATAAATAAATCAACCATTTCGATGCGTCTCATCCGAAGCGCTATCCAAAGAGAAATGATTGCGAATAACATAAAGAAGGTCCTAACCGTTAACCACACTGCGGCAGGTGGAACAGCAAACACAATAGTATCTTTTATATCAAGCATTACGCCAAGCGCCATAAAAAAAAGCTTGCTAAACACAATACCTAGTCCGATGCCTACCCCAATCGCTAATACCGCAATCGTCATATTTTCATAGATAATAAATTTACGTAGTTGTTCACGAGTCATACCAAATAGTGAAAAAAGGCCAAACTCCCGCTTTCTTGTCTTGAAAAATGATAAATTGGAATAAAGCACAAATAAAAACGAAAAAATGATGATCACGTACTCACAGAATACCATGCCTTTTCTTACTTTTGCAGCTGCCGCAATATGGCCACTCACCACATCGGGATGAGCAAGAAAAGCAGCATAGATGTAAAAGGTCATGACGGAAAATACGCTGCTCATGAAGAATGCGATGTATGATCGCCAATTGCCTTGGACATTGCTAAGCACGAGTGAACGGAACGTCATTGTAAGTCCCCCCGAGCACGCTTAGCGCGTCTAATATTTGTTGAAAAAACGCTTGCCGATTTGAACTTCTCCTTATTTCCGAATAAAGTCGCCCGTCTTTAATGAACACAATGCGTTGGCAATAACTCGCCGAGAATGGGTCGTGTGTCACCATAAGCACAGTCGTCTTCAAGCGTTCATTCATCTCCTTTAGTACATCCATCACATCTTTTGCTGACTTAGAATCAAGGTTACCAGTCAGTTCATCGGCAAGCACTAGTGGTGGTTGATGAATAAGAGATCGTGCGATAGCTACTTTTTGCTTCTGGCCGCCGGACAACTCATATATGCGTTTGCCTAATAGCTTATGAATCTGCAACCATTCGGCAAGCGGGTTTAGTCTACTCTCTATCAGATGAGGTGGCATGCCTTCCAATACGAGTGGTAAAATCACGTTTTCCTTGACAGATAGCGTTTCGATCAAGTTAAAATCTTGAAAGATAAATCCAAGACCGCGCCGTCTGAACAAGGCTAGCTCCTTGTCACTCAGTTTGCTTAGATTCATACCATTAATTTCGATTTGGCCAGACGTTGGACGGTCAATCGTTGCCAACAAATTAAGCAAAGTCGTTTTTCCGCTTCCAGATGGTCCCATGACACCAACAAATTCCCCAGCTTCTATTCGCAGATCAATATCTTCTAATGCCTGATAACCGGAACTTCCTTTCAAACTATATATTTTCCTAACCCCTTGTGCTTTAAGTACAGTCATTGGTTCCTCCTATTTCAGCTCGACTTCTGTGGTTGGTCACTAAGAATATGAATGCTACGCTGTTTAAAAGTGATAGTAAATGTAGTACCGACGCCCTGCTCCGATACTGCCGTTAACCCGTGACCAAGCCGATTGCACACTTGTTTGGCTAAATATAATCCCATTCCTGTCGACTCCCCTGTATGACGTCCATTTTCTCCAGTGAAAAACGGATCAAATATTCTCGACATATCGTGTGGCGCTATACCGACGCCCTCATCTGTCACGCTTAGCTTAGTGACACCGTCCATATTCGATTCTATATGGAAAACAAGCCGTTGCTCACCTGACTTGCTTTTACTGTATTTGATGGCATTACTTATGAATTGATTTAACACAATCGTCATCCATTTTCCATCGGTTTCAACCCATGCCTCACCATCAATCCGTGGAAATATGGAATGACGGATACAGAGACGCTTGTGCGCATTCATAGCGGTGCGAACCAATTCATGAATCGGCATCTTTTTGAGATGGAGGTCGATTTCGAATTTATCTAGGCGCGCGGTGTACAGCATCATTTCTAACCCTCTTGTCATCCGCTCTGCTTCTTCCTGCATGCTAAAAATAAGCTTCTTTTGCCCCTCCTTTGTAGATGGCAATTCCTGCAAAGCTTCCTGTGCAAGCAAATCGATCACGGATACAGGTGTCTTCATATGGTGAACCCATTGTAGGACAAAATGATTTTGCAGTTCCTGCTGTCGACGATATTTTCTAAGTTCATTCAAATAAACACTGTGCTGCTTCTCCAATAAGCGAGTAACTAGCCGTTGCTCTCTAGTGACCATCGATTGCACGATCGTCACGTCCTGCAATTCATCAAACCTTTCCATAGCTTGTTGGACTTGCTTGTAATAGGATTTTTGGCGATGATAGTCAACAACCAGCCACGATACGATGAAAAATAGAGCAAGAAACATAAAATAATAAATGGTCCCCATTTCAATAGCTTCAGGTTGACGCCCTTTCTCCAATAGCATTAACCCCACACCCACTCCGACAATGAGTATATATAGGAACACATAAAGCAATCGATCGAATAAAAATAAAGCAACCAATTGTCTCCTCATTCATTTGACTCTTCTCTATCATTATTGAGGATTAGTTTATACCCTTGGCCACGAATGGTCTCAATTGCTTGTGATAATCCGATTTCCTCTAACTTCTTTCGCAGTCTCGTCACATTGACAGTTAGTGTATTATTGTCAACAAATTGTACATCATCCCACAGCGCCTCCAGAAGCTGATCACGAGAAACGATTTGACCAGCTTGCTGCATAAAACATTTAGCCAATAAACACTCGTTCTTCGTTAGCTCAACCTTTTTCTCTTGCCACCACATCTCATTTCGGCTAAGATTCAACCGTAAACCTTGCACATTCAGTACATCCTCTGGAATATTTAGCCCTGACATAGAGGCGTATTCGCCGTAAACTCTTCTTAGTACTCCTTTCACCTTAGCTATTAATAAATCTAAGTGAATGGGCTTAGTAATATAATCATCACCACCGTGCTCGATGGCCATCACCTGATCCATTTCACCCTCTCGAGCAGAAATAAAGATAATCGGCATGCTTGATCGTGTACGAATTTGCCTGCACCAATAATAACCGTCGAAATACGGTAAATTAATATCAAGCAGGACCAAATGAGGCGAAAACGATTCTAACTCCGGTATTATTTCACGAAATCGTGAAGCACACGAGGCTTCGAATCCGTACTTTTCCATACTTCTTTTCAGAGCACCACTTATTTTTTCATCATCTTCTATAATAAAAATACGATACATATATTCCTCCTAAAAAATTAAGAAATTAGAAATCTATATTTAAATAATAATGAAAAAACAACGCATTAAAAAGTATTATTCAAATAGATTGGCTCCTGATCGTTGAGAAATCTTTTTTTGTACTTTCACGGCCTTCTTTCTTGAGAAATAAAAGTGGAGGCGACTGATTGGGAGTATTTCGCGACTGATTTCAGAGAATCCCCGCCTAATTTGGAATGATTGGCGACTGATTTTCTCACATCTCCGGCTAAAAAGGGCGATTGACCGACTGATCCTCCCATCCGATAAAAAAAAGGCCGCCTCTAAGCCGAACAATCGACTTATAAGACAGCCCCATGAGTCAATGTACTTCAAATAGACAAGCAATTAACGATAAGCTTTTTTAAGAAAATAATTTGCTATTCTCATATTCAAGCTGGAGTATGATTTCCTAAATTCCTGTTACTATTTCGTTTTTTCGGGAAAAAGCCGGCAATGAATAGTACTATAAGCCAGGACATTATTAGAATATAATTAGTTGTATTGCCTGAAGCTAATACCAGAACGCTCCATACATAGGAAGCACAAAACAAGAGCGTACTAATAGTAAAGAGTAAGAATGTCCTAACCCCTAGTCTAATATAAGGTTTCTTCTCATGCTTAGTAATAAAGGCTCTTCTGCCGTTACGAAGTCTGACCCCAAACAGCAACAAATATAATCCAAGTACGGTTCCAATAACAATAGATATAATGGAGTTGTTTTTTCTCATCTCAGCAATGGCGGAATGCTCCTCAGGCAACTTTCCTGTCTCATATTCAATCCAAGCATGGTAAACATCCTGTCTTAAATCTATCCCATTTTCGCTATTCGTAAGGATCACCAATCCATCCTTCGTTTCCGGAATGAAACCATAAAAAGAATGCCAGCCTCGATTGTCGCCGGAATGATAAATCAATTTCTGTTGATTAGATAACTCTTTCACAAATACACCCAAACCATTCTCACCTAATACCGGCTTTTGCATTTCCTCCACACGTTCGCTTTTGATGACGCCATGCCCTTTACTGCGGTTATTTGTATCCATACTTGCAAGTATCAATGTCATCATATCAGTTACATTTGTCTTAAAGCCTGCGGCAGCCTGTTCGGTAAATTGATAGTTTGGGAGTTCCTGTCCAAAATAACCGTAAGCTTTCGAAAGATTAGGATCTTTGGTACTTTGTTGGAATGAACTAGATTTCATTCCTAGAGGTTTCAGAATTTGTTCCTCCATATAACGGTCAAAGGGCTTCCCAGTCACCCCTTCGATCACAAGCTGCAAAATGGTATAGCCACCGCCAGAGTAAATCGCTTCTGAACCCGGTTTTACGGTTATTTGCACCGGATCGTTATACCACCCTTTTCCAGACAAGGATTCCTCGATAGGTTGAAGAGGTTTCCCAGGTGCTACCCCGAGATATCCTTTATGTGGAGGTAACCCTGCAGTGTGGCTTAATAATCTTCTAATTGTCACTTCGTCATGATTGAACTCCGATTTAGCTAATTTCCAGTCTTTCAAATACTTTTCGACAGGATCATCCAGTGATATAAGTCCTTCGTCTGCAAGGTGCAGAACTCCCCATGCTGTAAGGTTCTTAGATATAGAACCAGCCTGAAATAAGGTATCATCACTTACCGGTATCTTTTTCTTTTTATCTGCATAACCGTAGTTAAGGGTATAAGCAATACGCCCCTCATGGACAATGCCTATTGCAACTCCTGGTACACCATAGCTCTCCTGCCATTTTGGTACTTGTTCGTCTATCTTTTTCTTGAAGTCCTCTATATTCCTATTCGACAATGTGTCCGACTCTGCCCTCACTGCTTTCGTAAACCACCATTCATCCGTCATCAAAATGAACATGATCGAACATAAAATAATCTTGAAAATCGCCGAGGCTCTTTGTCTACTCTTCATCCTTTTCACTCCTGTTTGTTGAATATCTGATTTTCTGAATTAAGAGTATCTTATTCAATGCCCGAGTTCGATCGATTTTCCTTTCATATGACCTTACAAAATTGTCACCATTCTTCGTAATCCTATTATCGAGTCGCTTCATCACCATTTTATAGTGAAAGAAATTGAAACTTTTTATCTTCTGAAACGTAGTAATTTGTAAATAAATATTTGGAGTTGATATCTTGAGTATCGCAGTCTGGGTTGCTATTTTTGCTGGTTTCTTTGGAGTTCTAATTGCTTTTAGCAGCAATAAGAAAAAGAAATAGAGTAAAAAGGAGATCAAAGGGATTGGTCTCTTTTTTAATAAAAGAATTACCTCAATTGCTACACATTTTGCGTCTAACCTGACAACAGAAACACATATTTTTCTCTTATGAGTATATTGTCAAAAACGAGGTGTGGGATATGGATATCGAACAAGATCATACTGACTTTGTTATTTTTTTGTTAGATACCATCACAATTCTCATAGTTGAAGATAACCCTGTAGTTGGAATAGCTTTAGTTGCTTTACTTAAGATCCTTACGGAAGACAAAATTATTAGAATATCTTTGATTTTATTAATCATCGCTTTAGCTATAACTAAGACAGAGTAATACAACTGGCTAGGTATTCATTCTTCTCGTTCTAATACTGCGCAGGCTCTTTTTCCTCCATCCGAACTTGCTCATACTAGGATGTTCCTCCTTTGCGTTTTCATCGAAATGTGTAACAAACTAATTTCCTTTAGGCCTTGATTAAGGTCAGTACATGCACTATTACTACGTATTTTCATAATTTATTTAAGAAAATTAATTTAAAACAAAGGATTGAATATAAATGGTTTCTTATTTGGATTATACTTCTCCATCCGTACGTTTCTCTTTTGATGTCAATCAAAGTCCATTAATGAAAAAAGATAACCAAAACTATATTAATGTATTAGGTATCCAACAATTAAACACACTGGAAAATGTCTCCTTACTCGATATTTTTCTTAGTTCCAACAATGTTATAGAACCACATTATCACCAAAATGCTGCAGAGTTAGTCTATTGTATTTCTGGCGCTGCTACTGTTTCATTATTAAATCCATTTACAAAGCAAATTCAAAATTATTCTATTACACCGGGACAAGTAGCAAATGTTCCGCAAGGTTGGTGGCATTATGAAGTAGCTAATGCAGATAACACACATTTATTAGCTATATTTAATGCACCGACGCCTGAAGTCATTCTAGGATCAGATATTCTGAAGTTAACTCCTGCGAATATCATGGCTCACACCTATTGTTTGGATGAAAAACAATGGAAGAAAGCTGTGGCACCTGTTCAACCGGCAACATTTATTGGTCCGCCTAGTAACTGCAACAGGGTCGATGAAAACACTTCATGGCAACGTCAACATGCTAGAAACTACTACACCGATCAAAGATATACACCTCAAACATATAACCAGCATTATTACTACTGAGTACTATTTCTCTAGTCATATTGTTTGAAAGGTTTTTTCCAGAAAACCAAAAGGCACAAGTCAATAACACAAATGAATGTGATTAAATTAAGAGAGTAGTTATATAAAAGTAACTACTCCCTTAGTTTATTGTACGTTTTGTATCGAAGGTGTCATTCCTTAGCCGCTCCATCCAGTAACGATGATTACAAGAAAAATAATTATCACTTCTCTGAGTCTAGCTAGTTCTTAGAATAAGGTATATTATTTAAATTCATAAATAATAATAGATTTAGCAATAAACTCTTCGCCTTGTTTTACTCCCGTGATAAGGAGTGGCTGATCTATCTCTAAATCTGCTCTAGTGACGTTTTCGTCTTTATATGTTTTCCCCATATCTTTACTCGTTCGTTTTATATAACTCGTTGTATCTTCTAGTTTCACATCGAATTTTACAATGTTCTTACCTAAACCAGTAGTCGCAACGGAACTTCCATTTTCTAATTCTTGAGTCGTAACAAGATTTATCGTTAAGTCTTTTCCGTTTATATGTAATATATTTCCCTCAATTTCCTCTTCATTACCATCTGTTTTAGGTGGATCATTTTCTTTCGATTTTGGATTTTTTTCAAAGGTTAAAGAACCACCTTCTGAAGCAACTGAATCCCAGATGACAACAACCTCTGCTGTTTGTTGATCAGGCTTTAACCAAAGCCTGACATTAGCATTTTTCTTTATTTGATCAAATTCGCTTTTTTTCATTTCTGTATATGTAATGACTTCCTCTGTTTCTTTCATTTGAGATGTTTGGAAAAATATTTTAGTTTCATCATTTACTGCAACATTATTTCTTTCTAAAAATTCATTACTCTTTTCATTATCAGAAAGAAACCCCTGATAATACTCTATACTTAACGGATCTATTCTAATAAGGGTCCCTTGTCCATCCGGCTCACGAGTTGGAATATGTTCATTCCCTATAAAATGTGTTGTATCGTTCGTTAAACCTAGTAAATTTCCAAACTGAACTTTTGCTACGTAATAAGAAGGGACACTTATAAGTACTACGAAAGTTAAAACAACGCATTGAATGATAAATGTTTTTTGTTTCATCATACGTGATAACAAATAATAGAAGAAAACACCTAATCCTCCTCCTGCTGTATTCAATAAAACATCATCTATATCCGCACTCCCTAATGCTAATACATATTGAAGAGTTTCAAAAAGTACACTTACACTAATCGATGTGATGATGACTAAAACGTACCGATTTCTCATTTTCTCAAAAAGAGTAGGTAGTAATAGCCCTAAAGGAATAAAAACAACGACATTCCCTAAAATATTAGATACTCCCCATAACCAATTATCTGATTGTAATACCGTTTTAAAATCAGCAAAGATTTTAAAAGGAATGAGATTATACGAACGAAATGTACTTAACTCTACAGTAAATAACTGTAGAAAAGAACTATGTTTAAATAATATGATCTTCAGTAGACAAACAAGATACATCACGAAAATGATATACAATAATCCCTTAACTAGTTTCTTTTGCATGTTTCAAACCACACTTTCTATATATATGCTCTTGATACTATTCATTCTATTGATGAAATCTCTAAAGATACTGGAATATTTCATACAAAAAATAAAGGATTTTTAGAGATTTCATTGCTATACTGTTTTTGGGATATATTATATTGAAATATTCTAAATATATAAAGGATGTTATGAAATGCGTATTTTACTTATAGAAGATGATATCGATTTATGCCAAACAATTTATTTACAATTACTGAACCAAGGATATTATGTGGATCGCTATCATAATGGAGAAGATGCTCTTCATTATGCTCTAAAATCGAACTACGATTTAATTATCTTAGATCGCATGCTTCCTATAATAGATGGTTTAAGTATCACACAAGTCCTGCGTAATAAACAAATTAATACACCTATTATTATGGTTACTGCCATGAGTGAAATTCATAATCGAATAGAGGGTTTAGATGCTGGGGCAGACGATTATCTTATAAAACCATTTGCTATGGAAGAATTATTTGCTCGAATTCGTGCTCTTGTTAGACGTCCTTCTAAAATTGAAAATATTGAAATACTTACTTTCTCAAACATAACATTAGATACTACTAATAAGCTGTTAGTTTGTAACGATAAGAAACTCTCTCTATCAAAACGAGAAATAGAATTGCTCGCTTTTCTCATCAAAAATAAAAATATCCCTGTTTCGAGGGAGCGCATACTAGCACATGTATGGGGGGCTGATACTACAGTAGAAATGGGAAATCTTGATAACTATATCCATTTTTTAAGAAGAAGATTAAGAAATGTAGGCAGCGTTGCTATCATAAAAACGATTTACGGTGTTGGTTATCAATTAAAAGAAGCTGAAACATGCTGAAACATGCAAAAAGAAATCTCATACTGTTATATACGATTTCTACTGGAATGATTCTAACATTAGTCATAGGTTTGCTTTTCTATTCTTCCATTAAACAAGCTATTACGTTTGAAAAAAACATATTTCAAAATGCAATTTTTTCTGTAAATTACTTCATTCAAAACGAGACAGACTTGACGCATTCTCAGTTATCCGAAATAGAAAATCAAACACATGTCATGATTGATATTCAAGAAATAGACCCATCCTATAAAGGTTCATTATCTTCCAAAACAAATAGAGAATTTTTATTCAAAACTTTAAAAAATGAGCTAAATAAAATTGTCATTGCAGTTAACCTTTTTGAAGATTCAGTATATAAAAATCCTATTGTCACGATAAAAGGTGAGAAGCATGATTATTATTATGGAACCAGTCTGACATTCCCTAATGAAAAAGAGACAATATATATACTTTATTACTTAGATTTCTCTAAAATAATATCTTTGAAAACAGTACTCACTTATATATTTATTGAAGTAATTGGATTACTACTTCTATTTCTTCTAAGTAACATACTAGTGAAAAAGGCCTTAATTCCTATTGACATCAATATTCAAAAACAAAAAGAATTTGTAGCAGCTGCATCGCATGAGTTAAAGTCTCCATTAGCTGTCATTCAAGCAAATGCTTCTGCGATTAAATTCGAGCCTTCTCAAGCTAGTTTTTACATAAAAGGTATTCTAAATGAATGTCAACGAATGTCTCGATTAATACAAGATATGTTATTCCTAGCCTCCAATGATTCTCATCGTTGGACGATCAAAAAAGAGCTCATAGATACTGAAACATTTTTAATTGAAACATACGAAACTCATATATCGTATTGCCATGAAAAAAAACAAATACTGACACTTGATTTACCAAAAGAAGAATTACCGCCTTTTCATGCCGATAAAGAACGATTATCGCAAGTACTTGCTATTCTTTTGGATAATGCGATCAGCTATTCTCCAGCCAAAAGTGTGGTTACTATTCGTTCCTTCATTCAAAATGATTCAATAGTTTTTGACATTGAAGATCATGGTCTGGGCATCCCTAACACTGCAAAAGAATATATCTTTGATCGTTTTTATCGAGCAGACCCATCCAGATCAGATAAGAAACATGTTGGATTAGGTTTAAGTATTGCACTGGAAATTGTGAAATTACACAATGGAAAAATTTCATTAAAAGATACCGTACATGGTGGGTGTACTTTTAGTGTTGAACTTCCCATTGAATAAAAAGTAGGAATAAAACCTAATTGAGACTGGGGTAAAACTTTGAAGCATGATGTGATATTTACAATTCTAGCTTGTATATGCTAAAACATAAAAACTCCCCCGTATGCTTATATTTTGGTTAGCGAACCCAAAATAGTTCAGCACCTCAGGGGAGTCTTTTAATACCACAGTAAAAATTACCAACTTTATTTTTCATATTATTTAATCCAACCGATTGATCATTGGAGCCAGCCATTTCACCCACTATTCTTCTTGAATAAACTTCACCTCATCATATCCGCAATGATTACAATAAATTAAATGAGGACAAATCTGATCCTTCGTTGTATTGGGGTAGCCATCCCCCATCTTTACTGTTTCTTCATCATTATAATGACCATAAGGGTCTAAAAAATCGGATACTTTGCCTGAGTCGTCTAATCGGGAACTGCATTCTGGACAATACAATTCTAATTCCTTAAATGCGTTACATAAAGGGCACATATTCATTCGTATCACCTCTTTTTGTTTTCAAACTTAGTATCCATTTTTTTATTGATACTATGTAATATACAAGTTGTTTAGCATTTATCCTGTATCACTACTTTTGACAAATATAACAGGACACCAAGCTCTAAAGGTTTGGTGTCCTAGTTTTTTCCATTAAATTTCCATGTTAATGTAGTTAATTCTGTTTACTTTTTCTAACCATTGAATAGATAACTTAATGGTATTAAGAAAAAAGGTTCTACTTATGTCCCCTAGTGGACTGAAAGAACAAATTATCTTCCATTGTCTTTCTCTATGTATTCTTTTATCTTTTTTTACCAGTTGGCACCGAAAATCCCTCTTAGAAAATTTAGATCACACATTAGGAGGTACATACAAATTTAAAAAGACGGGTACGGTCATTATTCCTATATCTACAAAAAAATGCGAAAGTATCACCCATCTTAAACTTTGCGTTTGAAAATATGTATAAGACCAAACCACACCCAATATCGTTAAATAAATAAACACATGGTAATGGGCATTGGCAATAGAAAATACGCCCCACATCAATGGATGACTAAGTACAAAGAAAATCGTTGAATACGCCATAGCGATCCATTTAGGAAACAGTTCCATTGCAGCGTCTAATAATAGACCCCTCCAATACAATTCTTCAAAAAATGGATTGATGATGGCAAATAATAGCCAAAGAACGACTAGCCAAATAGAGTTAAATAACTCATAGTTCGTCATAACCACAGACATAGGGAAAAAACCAAGGATGAGGCTGAAAAATACCATTAACTTTGATGGTTGCGGCTTTTTTAACCAATCTTTAATTTGCTTATTTCCTTTAAAATATTTTATACAAATACCAAGTGAACTCCAATAAACAATAGCAAGCGGAACCCATGCCCACTCATCGATTACCTTTGAACACGTCGTTGCTGTGATGAAGCCTAGTAAAATGACCACGATCGGTGAGACTAGAATGAAGTTCCTTTTCCTATTTTTAATGTTTAAAATCACTTTTACTCTCCCCTTTTCCGAAAAATATTGATAATCATCATCGGATCAGGCATGGGGCATTCCTGCCATTGAATTTTATTAATAGCTAACCCTTGGATCAAAGCATAATAAGTGACAGTTAATTGTATTGGATCAGCTTGAATGATTTCTCCCTCTCTCTGTCCCGCAATGATTAAAGGAGCAGTTACTTCCACTGGCGAGGACATTTTTAACGTTTCTTTCACTTCTTCTGGAACCGCATCTGACGTACTAGCTTGAATCATAATTAGGAAAAGAAGGACCTCTTCGCCGCTCCCAATACTTTCTATCATTTGTTCAGTCATCCATTGTAACTTTTGTAAAGGTGTCCCTTCTCGCTGATTTGCTTGCTGAATTATATCCATTGAATTTTCCGATGCTTTTTTAACCAAAGTCGTAAAGATTTCTTCTTTTGATTTAAAATAATGATAAACAAGCCCATGACTTAAGCCAGCTTCTTTAGCAATATCACTAATTTTTGCTGCGGCCATCCCTCTGCGTGCAAATACTTGAGCCGCCGCTTGTAAAATTTGTTCACTTCTAGCATCTCGAATTTGTTTATTTTGTTCATCCTGTCTCGGCATTATGTAGACTCCTTTTTTTGATTGATTAATCAGTCAATATTATTTCTATGTATAATCATAACCTAAATATTTCCTAAGTCAATCCTTTTGGGGATTAGATTTGATGAATAAATAGAAGAAAAGCCCCCGATCCGTTAAATAACTCCTCCTGAACTAGTTTCAAAATGGATTTTTGATGGTTTATATACAGTCGTCAATGCGCTGCTCCACGCCTGCCACCAGTAAGATTAAGCCATCCGTAGACAAACTCTTGATCTGTGATTCTATTAATAAGCCGAACTGAATTTCCCTATCACGATCTAAAATTTTTTGTTAATTTGATGGCCCATTAGGTTCGCCGGTGTTATTTTTTGATATGTATGTTAACATCCTTTTTATTACAAGTTGCTTTACCTATTCTATGAAAAAAATCCCCCCTTCTCTTGCCACAAAATCGCCCCCCTTATCCATCTCCATAGTTCCCCACCAAAATAATTGGTATAATTAGGATCATCGAGACATCCATCATTAAACTAGCATTCAATCTAACGCACTTCTTATTGAAATGGAGACTTCCCTATGCACAAAAACCTTTTTTACAAAATACTGTGGGCACTCCCGATTATTTTTGCCATACATAATGTCGAAGAACTCCCCCAGTTAGGAAGCTGGGCGAATGAACATTTAGCAGGTGAGTCTTTTGCATTTTTGCGAGAGTTATATTCTTTTCATTCCTTAGCGTTTGCGATGGTCCTGTTAACGGTCGTCGTGGCGGTAGTGGTTATCCTTGAGTATAAATTTAGAAATAAGCTCACCTTCATGTTAACCATGCTGAGTGCCTGTTTATTGCTTATTAATGGATTGACTCACATCGTTCAATCGATGGTTTTTCAAAGCTATATGCCTGGGTTAATATCTGCGGTTTTATTGTTAATTCCATATATGTCCTTTGTATTGTACCTTTCAATGAAAGCGAATCGCATTCGATTAAGAACAATTGGTTTCTATCTTGTGATTAGCGTCATTGTGATGGTACCGATTATTTTTATTTTTCTAATTCTATCAAGGTGGGTCATGAGATGAATGAAAATGTAAACATACCAAACGAAGTAAACTCATTATTACTAGATTATACGAACTTGCTGGAGGCTGAATTGTCTGATGTGATCTATGGAGTTTACCTTTATGGTTCGATTGCTCTATCAGCATTTGATGAACGAAAGAGTGATGTTGATTTTATAACGATTTTAAAAAGAAGTTTAACAAATACAGAGTTAGATCGTTTAAGTAAACTTCACCAGAAAGTGAAAAAAATGAATCCTCTTGCTGAGAAACTGGATGGAATGTACATCTGTTTAGCGGACATCGGTAAGGAAAATAACGATTTACAACCTTACCCCTGTTGTGCAAGTGGAACATTTAAGAAATCTCAATACTGGGATATCAATCATGTGACATGGTGGACACTAAAACATCATGGTATATCAGTCATAGGCGTCAACTTGGACGAGCTAAAGATTCCTACAATCTGGTGCGATGTTGAAAAGACAATGAGCTATAACGTAAACAAATATTGGGCTAATAAAGCCAAGATCGGCTGGTATTTCCTGTTGGATGATGGGGTTGAGGATGCAGTATTAACCACGTGTCGAATCTATTGTTCGTTAAAGTATAAGAAGATTATTCCGAAAGAGAAAGCAGTCGAATATGCGTTACAAACGCTCCCAAACAAATGGAATTTACTGTTTAAAGAAGCTTTGCGATTACGACATGACGACCATACAAGCTCGTTCTTTTCATCAAGGTGGAAACGAGCGAAAGAAACAAAGAAATTTCTACTGTATATGATTAATGACTGCAACGTGAAATATATAAACAATAAAGTAAAGCAATAGGCTTTAACTTTGCATTTTTGTAAAACTGAAAATGGAGCTTTTTTATTTACTAGAAAGGAAGAATGCGATTGTCTATATTTGAAGCGATTAAAGCAAAAGAGTGGGAAAAAGTAATCGAGCTAGCAAAAGGTGAACAGCGAAACGCTCAAGATGCTTCTTGGCGTACACCATTGCATGTAATGATTACTCACAAATGTCCGGCGAATTGGATAGAGGCCTATCTTCAGCTGGAGCCTAATCTTGAAATAAAAGATAAACTCGGTGAAACAGTTCTTAGTAAAGCGATTAAGTTTGGAAATAGCGAGGTAGTCGAACTGCTCATTCAATATGGAGTACAGTTGAATCATCCGAAAGGTATTCGTTATACCCCATGGTACCAAGCGCGCTATGATAAAAAGATAGCGGATCTTTTAATCGAGACAGAAGATGCCTTTCGATTAACTTTAACCAAACAAGAACAATCCTTGATTGATGAACTGCTATATGAGGAATCAGCGGAGATTCTTATGAGGAAATTAGAGTATTTGAATTCGTCGGAGCTTATTCATGCTTATGTGATGCAGTTTAATTGGGATGATGACTTATGGCCGCTGGAATGGTTACTACATAACCGAACGGTTCACCTTGTGACAACGATGGAAATGTATGATCTTCTCGGAGTCAATGAAATTTTAGAAGATACTGCCTATCGATCAGAGGAAGCTGACCAGCTCGCTCTTAAAATCATAGACCAGCTTCTAGGGGGAAAAATAAGATGAGCATATGGGTAAAAGAATGCCTGCAACAAATCGACGACATGGTGTTAGCGATGAAAGATGCAGGAATGGACATTGTTCGTTACGAAAAAGCGGAAGGAATGAGTAATAGTGAGCTGACCGAACTGGAACAACAGCTTGGAGTCACCTTACCTGAAAAATTACAGGAGCTATTGCAAAGTTGCCGCCATCTCACTTATCTTTGGGATTTCCCAGACTCTGTGATGGAACCAGATACTTTACCAGCTATGAGTGGAGAAATGGGCTGGAGCTCCATTGAAGTCGGCTGGTTTGAAGACCCAACAGATCTGGAATGTGTAGGAGAATTGGATGATCGACGGTACCTTTCCTTCAGCAGCTCCGGAGCGGGTAACCCAGTGATGTTGGACATAAAGAACGATTTTTCTGTTGTTTGTTTTTTGCATGAAGAAGGCGAAATCGTCACTTTAGCACCGAATTTAGAAGCCTTTATTCGAACGATTATTCAACTGTATGGAGCTTGGATTTGGGAATGGACGGATGTGACAAATGAACATGGCATTGACTTAAAATGTGAAGCGCTGCAACAGTGGCAAACGTGGATGACTCGCTTTCTAAGCATTTCATTAGAAGCAGCAACAAGCTTAGAGGAATTAATTGAGTATACGCTTTATCATGGCATTGAATTAGAAAAGGTTCAACAGGCGTATGAAGCTTATGATCGATTCGACATTTTCAAAGCTTGGTATGATCGAATGGTGTGTGATCCTTCCCACTTTTCCTATTGGACCAAAATGATGGGAGCCACCGCAAAGAAAGGTGCGGCAGATTGGGTTCGAGCGTTATGGGAACCGGACATGTTTGACATGTACTTAAATGGCGAGGCTCCATTTGTTCAAACAGAAGATGAATTAAGAAGCATTCGAGCTCGTTTAAGTTATGATGCTTTACCAGAGAAAGAAGCGCTTGATCATATTTTTCAAGATTTAGAACTTCAAGCTTCAAAGTATAACCAAAAGATCGATGGGTTTGACGCGAACGCCCAATTAGCTAAATTTCATTCTCAGCGAGTCATTTCATGGATGAAAAATTGGGTACGAAATCCGATTGATGGTTGGGATTCTTTATTCACCAGTTCGAAACCTACCGTAGCCATATTAATGGAATGGCTAGATGAGTCAGAAATCTGCGAGAAAGTCGCAGTTAATGCCCTATGTATGATGTTAAAAAAAGACGCCTTGCCTATCATGAACGAAATGGACAGCGAAGCCTTACAAACAAAATTGGTTCATATCCAAGACAAGGCCATCTTACGTACTTATAAGCGAAAAATTGAAGAGATTATAGAGCAGCTTCCTTATTAATAGGTAGAAAAAACAAAACGGCAAAAGCCTGTATCGTCAATGACTAAATAATGACCGATACAGGCTCTTTTTTATTTTTTGTTATGAAAAAGGACAAAAACGTATATTATAAACCATATATAGAAAAATTAAAAGCGCCTATATAAAAATGTCGATAAATTGACTAAAAAATAATATTTAAAATTGACAATTTTGTGAATTTAATGAATAATATATTTAAAGGAGGATGAGTGAAATGAAATCTAACGTTAAAATACTAAATGCTGTGAAATATGTTTGTGGAACGGTACTTTCAATTGGAATTATTACTTTTTTACTCGGTTTTTTTGAAAGCGGTTTCAGCGTTTTGACTCCTATTGGCATTGGGACAGTTGTTGGAGCTGTGTTCATCTTTCTGATGGGTGTATTCTTTGTAGCAACAGAAGAAATGCTCGATAAAACATATGAAGGGATTAAAGGGATTAAAGGGATTAAAGTAATTCCAATAAAAACGAAAAACGGAGTACTATGACGAACGCTCCTTTTGAGACGTCTTAATAAATATAACCTCAGCGTGCATAAATACAAAATGCTGTAATAAGAAAAACTGTCATGCCTACTGTGAATGACAGATCAATGAAAAAACAGCAAATAAAAAACAAGACCGAAACGATCATCGGTCTTGCTTTTTATTTTTGTCATTATTTACTGAAAATTGAATATAGAATTTTAAATGAATTTATAGGAAAATGTATAATGGTACTTCTATTTTTATCTATCTTGATTTTCATAATATGCTTCATCCGCATATTTCTGGTCTTTTCCTTTAAGATAAGCTAGGATCATTTTCGGACGTTTAAGTAAAACCCAGTCTCCATGTTTATCAAACTTTCTGCTTGAAGTTATCATCCCATTTTGAATCGTCCCGTATTTTTTCCCCTTCTTTTTTCCCCACTCTTTTAATCGTTTAGCGAAATCTGCATCTTCTGCCATAAGCATATCTTCATTAAATCCCTTAATCGATTTAAAATCCTTTTTGTAGCACCAAAAGATTCCCACAGAAATTGCTCCATATTTAAAGAATAGTGGCCCAATTAATAACAAAGTTGAAACAAAAATTCCCAAAGACATTCTTTCAAATTTTCCTGTAACTCCGCCTCCAATGTACTTTCCAGTGATTAAGTTCTCCTCTGCCTTAGACAACACATGTTCGTTCATCTGTGTATCCGCATCAATTGTAACGATGATTTCACCTCTAGCTATTTCAACACCTGCGTTCCTAATCTTAGAAAGGTTTTTATCGTTATTCTTTATTATGATACATTTATACGATTTTGCAATTTCTTCCGTTCTGTCTGTACATCGATTTAACACAACAATGATTTCAACTTGATTTTTAAATAATTTTGAGGCTTTTGAAATAGATTCTAAGCATTTTCCAATGTACTTTTCTTCATTATGGGCGGGTATTACAATTGAAATTTTTATATCCTCTTTATTTTTATCTTCTGAAGAGTTCTCCTTTTCGTTCATACAATATCTCCCCCTTTAAATGAAACAATTTTTATTTCTGTAACTGTGACTTGAAACAAACAAGAGTGAATGATGTCGTAATTAAATCAAATTGGATCTATATCACTTTCTGAAATTTACCTGATGAAATTAAAGCCTATAACAAACACTACCCTTATTAGGAATATTATCACCTTAATTAATTGTATGAACTATTGAAATTTAATATTTTTTCTAACATGTCATTATCTAAAGCTGGGATATGACGGTTAGAAGTCTTTATCGGTACCGAACATTTTGGATCAATAGTTGTCGATGTAAAGTAGAGAAATTACAAATTTCAAATTAAACAATCGGGCGTGATTGTGGAGCAACATAGATAATGATCAAACTATTTTTTTAAGCAACAGATACGAGTCTAAACATGACCGTGATAAAGATGGCTGGGCTTGTGAAAGATAAATAGATTATTTTAAACCCCTGTCTTTTTTAAGGACAGGGGTTTATTATAAACTCAATAAGAACATTCATTCTAAAAGTATAGAAAATTCCCTGTTCCTCTCTAAAACTTTATATCTATCAATTTTCAAGTTTTTTCTAAACATTCTTTTTATTCTACTAGAAACCTGGTAATATATTCTTATCAATGACAAAGTGAGGGATGAAGATGAAGAAATGGTTTATAGCTTTATGTACCGTGATATCTTTGGTGGTTTTCTTGACGATTCCAACTCAAAATGCTGAAGCAAAAAATCCGATTACCCCAAAACAGAGTCGAGTTACCTATACATTGAAAGATGCAAACGGTGTTGCCTACAAAGTTTATTTTGCGGGAGTTGGCGAGAAAAAGGCTACAGCTACTGCTGATAGAGATGATTGGGCGGCAGTAGGTATGGAAGCTGATGAAGGGGACCAATTATATAAAGGCAACTACACATTATATACTCAGAAAATTAAAACTAGCCACATCAAGAAATCCAAGTACTACTTCAAAGATTATTTATTAAATGCTACTAGAAAAACTGTTCACATGTTCCCCTCTAAATATAAGGGACAACCCGATATATTGGCAGTAGCTTATTCTGCCGGAGATAAAGTTGAAGTAGCTGATTGGTTTTATATGAAAAATGGTGCTTTAACAAAGATTATGCATGGTGACACTTTCATGTACTCAAAACGCGCTCAAATTTTAAGTAAAAACAAATTTCAAACGGTTTTATATGATCCTGTAATTAAAAGATGGGACTTCATGACTTTCACCATCGATCCAGTAAAAGAAATAGAAAAAAGGAACTTCCCTCAATATAAAAACCCAAGTGCAGTAATAAAAAATTGGAAAAAGCACTGGCAGTAAGCTCGTTACCACAAGGTGAACTTAATCCTTTTTGTGAAAATTAAAACTTCAAGGGTATCCATACACCTTCTCTAATCTAGAAAAAAGATGATGTCAATGAATAGGCCAAGAATTTTGTTGGCACGTTCATGTTTCTATTTGTTTTACAAAGTAGTTTCTTCTATAATTTGATGCTTGAGGTGGAAGCCAACTTTCTTGAGCGAGCGAAGTTGGACTCATTTTTTCAAGTTTTGTATGATGGCCGTCATTAAAACTTGTGCTTTTACCTTTTGAACTCCACGGTAACGCTCATAGCGCAAACCGTGGAGTTCTTAAATATTAAAGAGCCATTTTACTCTTCACGGGGTAAAATCCGGCTCTTTTTTTGTCGAAATTTGCTTAGCGTGTTTTTTCCGAAATGCTGGCGGTACCCCTTGATATCCTCCTAAATTTAAACTTAAAAACCTGAATAACAAGTCAATGTGATAGTTTCCAAAATAATCCATAGATTTATGTTACAATAATAAGTAACAAGGAGGGATTATATGAACACATTTAAAGCTCTATTATGTTCTTCAGCTCTAATGGCAATCTTTTATACTGTTTTAGAATTTTACAATGTTTTAACTAACGGTGTCACTTTGGGATTACTATGGACTCTAATTTCTGCAACTATCATATTCGCACTTATTTATCTTGTCTTTGCAATACCCCTGAAACTCATCTTGTTAAAGTTCACTAAAACCCAGAAATTTAATATCATTCATCTTTTTGTTTATTTAATAACGTCTCTCTTAGTCCATATTCTTATATATCAATTTTTTAATCAGTTTACTCCATTTTTCCAAAATATTGAACTATTTGCATATGCGTTTGCTTCTTCATTTGTATTTTGGTTTTGGAATTCAATTTTTGATGATAATGACAAGTGAAATCTTTGTCCAATAAACTCCCAAAGCTTTTTAAGCTTACAATTTTAGTATTATCTCAATTCTTTTCATAAGTACCATAAAAAATTTCAAATCCTTATTAACGAATAAAAGAAAGAACTGCACCCTTACATTAAGGAATAATCCGAGTCGTCTTAGCGGTTTCTTCTTCAAGTACCCGAAGCCCTCCAACCGTTTCATAAGCTGCACCAATCGCTACAAGCAAGTCTCCGGTAATAGCGATTTTTTGTTCTTGAAGCAGCTTGATGAGATCCGTTTCGTTGATTTGATTGGTTACAGAAATCGCCTCCACTATTTGGCCAATCGTTCGAATCCAAACACCGGTCAGTATTTGTTGCTCCCCCGCTCCGCTTGTATCATTCTCTATTTGCAAAAGCCCTGATAAGCCTTTAACTTCAATAAGCTGGCCTACTACTTGAACCCAGAGGCCTAATGCCACTTCTTTTTCTAACGCTAACACTTTTTCACTTTTTTCCTTTGTGAGATTGTCTCCTTTATTGCTTGTCTGTTGCTGGTGTTTCATTATGTTCACCATCCCTACATCTCCATCTTCTCTATTTTATGTAAAACACATAGTATGGTGTTGACTTCACGCTGGACAAGCCTCATTATTATAAGTTTTCTCTTTTGAATTTATTCAAAGGATACGCTCTCATCCATTACGAATAAAAAATCATACATTAACAAATACTGATGTTGTTTGAACTCCTTTGAGTGAAAAACTCGACAAGGAGCGTGATTTCAATGAATTTCACTAATAGGATAAGGAGCGTGTTTATGGGTATTTTAAGTGGCAATCCTCAAACAGAACCGATGCATTATGGAGAAGTATTTGCGACTTGGTCTTATTTGTTAGCTGCGAAAGGGGCAGTCGCTGGCTTTCAAACACATCTGAACCATGCTGGAGATGAAGATTTAAAGAAACTGCTTCAGGAAAAGATCGAACAAGCCCGGCAAGAAATTCAACAGGTGGAAACTTTATTAAAAGAAAACGGTGTTGGACTTCCACCAACCCCTCCTGAACGTCCTAACGCATGCTTAGAAGATATTCCAATTGGCGCAAGATTTACGGATCCAGAAATTGCGGCTGGTCTATCGATGGCAATTTCTGCTGGATTAGTGGCTTGTAGCCAAGCGATGGGACAATGTATTCGCGAAGATATTGCGATGATGTTTGGTCAATTTCATATACAAAAAGCGGCTCTCGGAGGAAAAGTATTAAGACTAAATAAAGAAAAAGGCTGGCTCATTCCCCCTCCGTTACATCACCATAAATCTGAAGACTGTTAATTGGACAAGTGCCTCGCTTGGGGCACTTGTCTTTTTTTCTTTCCACAAGAAAAACTTCTCAAAAAATGATTGAAAACTTCTCTCAACTCCCTCATGATAATATTGAATACTTCTGAATAGTTTACTAATTCACATCTTTCTCTATCAGAATATGTAATGATCTATCTATCCGCCGAAAAACCGGCACCTAAATGACAAAAATTCAGCACTTATTGAACACTCAACATAAAAAGGAGAAAGCGAGATATGCTTGTAAATGTAACGGATGCAAAAGAAATGTTTGAAGCGATTTTAAGCACGATCGATGAAGGGATTCATGCGGTCGATGCAAATGGCATAACCATTTTTTATAATCATATTGCAGCAAAGCATGATGGATTAGAGGGCGAAGAAGTACTCGGTAAACATTTATTAGATGTTTTCCCCTCTTTATCTGTTGACACGAGTACATTGATGAAGGTATGTCAAACGGGAGAGCCTATTTATAATCAGCATCAATCGTACCTTAATATTCGCGGTATGTTAATAGATACGGTGAATACTACATTGCCAATCAAAGTGGACAACGAACTAGTCGGTGCTGTTGAAATTGCGAAAAATTTCACGAAAATTAAGCAATTGTCGGAGAAACTGTTAGACTTGCAGGCAAAGGTTGAAACAACAAAAAGTCAAAAGAAACCTGCTAGTCATAACACTGGGGCAAGCTTTCAAATGACGGACATCATCACGAATGATGTGGCATTTAATCAATTAAAATCGACAGCATTAAAAGTAGCAGCAACCACCTCGCCTATTTTGATCTATGGTGAAACAGGGACAGGGAAGGAACTGCTTGTGCAGTCGATTCACAATGCCTCCCCTCGTCAAACTCAGCCTTTTATTGCTCAAAACTGTGCCGCGATTCCCTCTTCTTTGCTTGAAAGTATTTTATTTGGCACAGCGAAAGGAAGTTACACTGGTGCGATGGATCGACCGGGTCTGTTTGAACTAGCAGACGGTGGGACATTGTTTTTAGATGAGCTTAATTCGATGCCGCTTGATATTCAAGCGAAGCTACTACGAGTACTGCAAAACGGTGGCATACGCAGAGTCGGCGGGACGAAAGAATTCGCGGTAAATGTACGAATTATCGCGGCGTTAAATGAACCAGCAGAGCATTGTGTACGTGAAAAAACATTGCGCTCTGACCTTTATTATCGCCTAAACGTCATTCACCTTCATCTTCCACCGCTCAAAGACCGAAAAGGAGACATTCCTTTACTGATGGATCATTTTATTCAGAAGTATAATTTCCGCTTTGGTAAGCTCGTTACAAAGACAACAGAGGAAGTAAAGGCGATACTTGCCCATTATGAGTGGCCCGGAAATGTTCGTGAATTGGAGCATGCGATTGAATCGGCCATGAACTTAGTAGAAGGTGACATGATCATGAAAGAGCATCTCCCCCTTCACATCGTTGAAAGCGATTTCAGCATTATCAATGCCCAAACTCCCGCCTTACAGCCTTTACGGCAAGCATTAGCAGAAACCGAGGAGCAGTTAATTTATCGAGCGTTAGAAGAGACAAACGGAAACATTCAGCAAGCTGCCAAATTGTTAGAAATCCCCCGACAAACGCTGCAATATAAATTAGCTAAATTAAAACTATCTTAACAAACCGCCGAATTTTCGGCGGTTTGTTGCTTTTCGCCTCTATATTTGATTGAAATTCCCTCTCAAGAGACCTATCAAATTCTTAATTTTCAATTATTTTCTCCGTCAGGACAAGCTTTCCTTAATTTGTGTCTAATTTGTGGCATACAACTTGCTATAGAAAATATGTGAGAGCACTCATTCAAAAAATGACTCAAGAAGGATATAGGAGGAAAAAATATGAATCTTACATTAACATTATTTGACCAATCCACTCGTTCAACATTAGACCATTCAGAGGCACCACTTTATGAAGCACTTTGTTTATATGAAAAAAGTAAGCGCACATCGTTACACGTACCGGGTCATAAAGATGGCCGTGTATTTGATGAAGAAGCATTGGATCGTTTTTCAAGCATTTTAAAAATTGATGCCACGGAATCGAAAGGAATTGACGACCTTCATCATCCAACTGATTTCATTAAAGATGCACAAATATTAGCAGCCGATGCTTTTGGAGCGGATCATACCTTTTTTCTTGTAGGAGGCAGTACGATCGGAAATATTGGCGTCGCTCTTACGTTATGCAGTCCTGGTGACAAAATCCTTGTTCAACGCAATATGCATAAATCTGTTTTTCATGGGCTAATGTTAGCTGGCGCTCAACCGATTTTTATCGCTCCAGCCATTGAATCAACAACAAAAGTCGCCAAAGTGTCTGAGCTTGATTTCATCGAGCAAGCTTTAAAGGACAACCCAGATGTGAAAGGTGTATGGATTACCAACCCTAATTACTATGGAATGAGCCAAGATATTTCTCGTTTAGTCGATACTTGTCATCAAGCAGGTGTGCCATTAATCGTGGATGAAGCCCATGGCGCTCATTTTGGACAAGCGGATTTAGTCCCACCTTCCGCACTGTCAAAAGGAGCAGATCTCGTCGTTCAGTCCACTCACAAAATGTTAACGGCGATGACAATGGCCTCCATGCTTCATATGAATGGTGATCTAGTATCCCGCGAAAGATTGGCACAAGTGCTAGGAATGATTCAATCGACGAGCCCTTCCTATCCGCTGTTAGCCTCTCTTGATCTAGCTAGACGTTATCTAGTGATGAATGGTCGCGCGCAATTAACAAAAACCGTCAATCGCTTAGAAAAAAGACGAGTAGAATTAACTCCCGAATTGAAAACGCTTTCCATTTGGGGAGGCAGTGATGAAGTAGATTTTCGAGATCCGCTCAAATGGATTATTTCTAGTGATAACGAAGCCATCTCTGGTTATCAATTGCTTGACTTGTTTTATGAGCAAGGCTGTACAGCGGAAATCAGTGATCCAAGAAATATCGTCTTCTTATTTTCTTTAAATGAAACGCAGGAAGATATTGAAAAAGTCGTGAGAGCTATTCAAGCAATTGATGAGAAACTGCAGCAATGGTCGCCAACTGAATCACAAGAGAAAGGCGAAACTGTGTTGTTTGCTGAAGAAGGCACACTTTACAAGCCGGAAATTTCATTGCGAGACGCCTTTCATATGCCTCGTAAAAAAGTGGCATTACAAGAGGCGGTCGGTTCTCTTTGCGGGGAAATGGTTCTCCCCTACCCTCCAGGTATTCCATTGCTAACACCTGGGGAGCGAATCACTGCTACTCATGTCGAAACGATTAGCCAGTTAAAAGAAATGGGGGCCTATTTCCAAAGTCCTTCTGACGATACGATGAAATCCATTTACGTTCTACGCTAAGAACAGATCCATATTCAGACTGCTATTGTTCCACCTTCATTGTTGGACAACAAATGGAGGTGGATTTTACCTAATGACATGGACAAAATATAGAATTATGATATAAAGAAATATGCCCATTGCGAAGTAAGTACAATCGAGAAGCATTTACGCAAGTTGCAGAGAAACGTTTCTCGCAAATATGAAATGGATAAGGGGGAAAGCCGTTTTGTCAGAACAAGCAACACTATAACAATCGAAAAGCCGTTACGTTTAAAGCAACAAGGCGGAGCGATTTTTATAGGTTTTTGGCAACGGAGCAAAATATGCAAAATAACACCTCACAATCAACGGCTTTAGTTTCAAATGAGACAAATCAGGAGATTAGCCACCAAGCACCGCAAGAGTTACAACGTCATTTGAAATCCAGACATTTAACGATGATTGCCCTTGGAGGAACAATCGGAACAGGGCTGTTTCTTGCCAGTGGCAACTCCATTCATACAGCCGGACCAGGCGGAGCCCTTCTTGCTTATTCGGTCATTGGGTTTATGGTCTATTTTGTTATGACAAGTCTGGCAGAAATGGCCGCCTTTTTACCGGTATCTGGTTCGTTTAGCACCTATGCGACACGATTTGTTGATCCAGCCCTTGGGTTTGCTCTTGGCTGGAATTATTGGTATAACTGGGCGATCACGATTGCTTCTGAGCTAACAGCTGTGGCCTTGCTGATGAAGTTTTGGTTCCCAGATAGCCCTTCTATTCTTTGGAGCGGACTATGTTTAATACTTATCTTTCTATTAAATTACATGTCTGTTAAGGGATTTGGAGAATCGGAGTATTGGTTTTCAATGATTAAAGTGGTCACGGTCATTGTTTTTCTAATCATGGGTGTGATGATGATTTTCGGAATTATCGGTGGCGAGTACGTCGGCTTTAAAAACTTTACGATTGGCGATGCTCCATTTCACGGTGGGTTCATGGCCATTTTAGGAATCTTTATGGCCGCCGGCTACTCCTTCCAAGGGACAGAATTATTCGGAGTGGCTGCTGGGGAAACAGATAACCCAAGTGAGTCGATTCCAAAAGCTGTTCGACAAGTGTTTTGGCGTATTTTATTGTTTTATATTTTTGCGATTTTGGTCATCAGTTTGCTCATTCCATATACGACACCGAGCCTTGCTAGTGAAGATGTTACACTCAGTCCCTTCACGCTCGTGTTTGAGCAAGCAGGGATTGCCTTTGCCGCTTCTGTCATGAACGCCATTATTTTAACATCTGTTCTTTCAGCTGGAAGTTCCGGTTTGTATGCCTCTACACGGATGCTACGGGACTTGGCAAAGGAAGGAAAAGCCCCTAAATTTTTAGCGAAGCTTGATCATCGCGGCGTCCCTGTTCGTGCCTTAATCATAACTTCTCTCGTTGGAACATTGGCTTTTCTCACTTCTTTCTTCGGAGATGGTGCCGTTTATATTTGGTTATTAAACGCATCTGGTATGTCGGGCTTTATCGCTTGGCTTGGCATTTCAATTAGTCATTACCGTTTCAGGAAAGCCTATATTGCACAAGGACGGGATCTTAGTGAACTCCCTTATAAAGCAAAATGGTTCCCATTCGGTCCCATCTTTGCCTTCGGACTATGTCTCATTGTCATCCTCGGGCAAAATTATAGTGCTTTCAGCGGAGACATCGATTGGAACGGCATACTGATCTCCTATATCGGTCTCCCTTTATTCTTAATCGTTTGGCTTGGCTATAAATTCACGAAGAAAACAAAAGTCGTTCCTCTTACACAATGTGATTTTGAGAAGAAATAAATAAGAACATACTTGACTCTGACACCGGCTTAATGGCCGGTGTTTTTATGAAAGCAAACGAATGAGTCAAAAACAACATCAATGAAAGCCCTCCAACTGGAAAGGCTTTTAATTTAGGAAACATAATATGGACTTTATACAGCGGTTTTCAGCACGCTCCAATCTAGCAAGATGAATATCCGCTCCCCCCTTATCCCCTTGTTCTGTCCCGCCTTGCCTTCGTATTATTCAGCTTGATAGACGACCTCCCCATCAATGATCGTCATATGAACAGGAAGGTCGGCGATATCGGCTGGATCAGCTTGCAAAATGCTTCCGTCTAGGATTACTAGATCGGCCAATTTTCCAACTTCAATGCTTCCTTTGTATTGTTCATCAAAGCTAGCGTAGGCCCCGTTCCATGTATAGGCTCGGATCGCCTCCAGTACAGAAACGGTTTGGTTGCTTCCAATCTCTTGTCCCTGTTTGCTCTTCCGGTTCACCGCTGCCTGAATCCCAAACAGCGGGCGGTAATCGGTCACTGGACTATCGGAGCCAGCTGCTGCAACGATGTGATGGTCAAAGAAGTCGCGCAATGGATACATGTGATTCACTCGCTCCCCATAATTATGCACGTAGCCCTCGCCATACTCGTAGAAAAAAGCAGGGTTAGGGATCGGGATGACGCCAAGCTGTTTCATTCGCTCAATCAGATCCGGTTCTGAAATCCCCGCATGTTCAATACGCGGACGGGCATCTGGACGAGAATGCTTCTGCTGGGCCGCCTCAATACAATTCAAGACCACTTCAATCGCCTGATCTCCTTGGGCGTGGGCCGTAATCTGGAATCCTTTTTTGTGCGCTTCTCCTAATCGTCGGTTCAGTTCTTCTTGTGTGTAGTACAAAATACCGTAATCCTCTGGGTTGCTTGTGTACGGCTTACGGGTAGCGATGGTCGGACCGCTGCTGCTGCCATCCGTAAACAACTTTGCTGGTCCGATTTTGAACCGGTCATCTCCTATACCTGTTACCATTCCGGCATGAATCATGCTTTCCAAAAACAGTTCGGGATTGTCCATTGCGCAGACCATCGCATAAATACGCACTTGGACCAAATCTTGCTGAACCGCTTGATACATCGCTCGAAAGCCATCAGAGTCATTGCAACCTGCATCATGGATACTGGTAATCCCAGCCGCTACAAAATCGGCAGACGCGAGCGCCAAGGCTTGAGCGATTTCTTCTTCAGAATAGGTGACTTTCTTGGCAATTTGGAAATGAGCTGTTTCAATTAAACGCCCTGTCAGCTCTCCCTCACTGTTACTTTCAATCATCCCTCCTTTAGGATCAGGCGTATTCCCGTGAATCCCAAAGATTTCGAGTGCTTTTGAGTTGACCACCGAGATGTGGTTACACGCGCGGATAATGATAATTGGGTGCTCTGTTGAAACCTCATCCAATTCTTCTCTAGTCGGATACCGTTGTTCCGCGACTTTGGTTTCATTGAAGCCCCAAGCCCGCACCCATTTTCCTGCCGGGAGCTCGGATGCTTTTTGATGTAAATCCTGAAAAATATCCTGTAATGAATGAATGTGGGCAGCTTTACAACTTACTCCCAACTTGTCGATGCCATAGGCGGAAATATGCAAATGGGAGTCGATAAATCCCGGCAGCAAACTTTTCCCTTTTAAGTCAATGACCTTGGTCTGCGGACCTACAAGACGCTCAATCTCCTCTGAGGTACCGGTAGCAATAATTCGGTTTTCCTTGATTGCAACTGCTTCCAATATTTGATTCTGTTCATCTACCGTAATGACTTCTCCATGAAGAAACACGATGTCAGCCATTCTCAAAACCTCCTAATTCTGTTGAAAAGTTACGTTTTTGTTATTATATAATTCTCAAATATTTAACCGAGTAAAATCGATTCAATATTTTGCTTGCTTCTACTATGCGTAGGGTAACTATAAGGTGTAGAATAACTATAAGGCGTTCAGGTAACCTAATGGCAACTCTTTTATAGTCAGATAATTCTAAAAATTATAGGGTATAGCCCATGTTTTTTCAAGAGAATGAATGGAGGGATTAGATGAGAATCGGTACCTTTGCTAAAAAATTCGATGTCACTATCGATACGATCCGTTATTATATAGAACTCGGACTTGTAATCCCTGTCAAAAAAGATACTCAGTTCGAATTTGATCAGACATGCATAGATGACATGACCTTAATTAAGGAGTTAAAACAATACCAGTTCACCCTGCAAGAGATCCACAAAGTCCTGTCATTCAAACGGATTACCCTGTTTACAGATCAGGAAGATATCGATTACTACATCCAGACACTTCTTGAAAAAAAACAACAGCTACTGCAGGAAAAAAAACAGATCGAACAATCAGCCCGCTTAATCGACGAAAAAATAGACCAATTGTGCAAAATATCGGTAACAGAGAAAGCAACAGGTGTTCCGTTATCCTTTGTTTCCCTCTTTCATTGCCCTACGTGTCAAGAAGCACTGCGGGTTAAAGATGCACAGATACAAGGAGAGTATTTGTTTTGTGGCCAAATGGAGTGCCATTGCGGATATAAAGCAAAGATCGAAGACGGAATTGTGATAACACCCGGCCGTGATCAAACTCCCTCTAACGAATACTATATTTATGACCCGAAGTTGTTTCACGAAATTATGCCGGAGTTCATCACCTTGCTTGAAAAAGGAAGTTTATGGATGTACAAACGAATGGCAGAAGAAGACCTGACGAATCGAGTGGTGATTCAGACCAACGTAGAAACGTTTGTCTTTTCTCCAAAATTTGTAGCTACGCTGCAGCCAAATGTCTTCTATATATTCACGGGAAACAGCTTGGAGATGCTACGCAAATTAAAAGGAAAGATACAACATATGAATCCTCAACTTCCTGTACTATACATGGTAAACAGCGACTTGAGGCTACCGATGAAACAACACTCCATTGATTGTGTCATTGACAGCTTATCATTCAATGAACATTCGCTTTTGAATCATTCGTTTGCCTTGGAAACATTGCTCCCCTATCTGAAGCAGGATAGTTTTATTGTTGGGAATACCTCCTATTACGGGGCACAGGCTAGATCACTTACTAATCTGCTTCACTTCTTCCCCAACTCCCATCCTAAGAACTTGCATAAAGGGTTTGTGGAGGAAAAACTAAATGAAAGCGGATTCAAAATAACAGAGAAAGAATATCTGGGCTTCATCACCAATCCTGGCGAATATGTTGAATTTCATATAAAGAAAGAGAAAATGCATTTTTCTGCCTATGTTGCATCGTTCCAATCAGCGTCTTAGCTATACCTCAGCTTCCCCCACCTTTTATGTTAGTGCAATGTAAGGTAGCGTTAGAAGAATACGGAGTTTTACTTTGTTTTCCCTGCAAAGGTGAAAGGAGAGGAGATGGGTCTCCTCTCCCTAATTTTATTATTGTTCTTTGTATTGAGGCTCTTCTTGTTCAATTTGCTCAAGGCGCGGAGAAATATTGTCTACAATTTGTTGTGCTTGCTGAGCTGCATCTTGATAAAGCTGCTTCGCTTGTTCATTATCTGTCGCAAGTGCAAAGGCTTCGAAGCTAGCTTGTGCACCTTTTAATCCAGCTAACGTTTGCTTGACGTCAGTAATTACCGTCATGAATCATCCCTCCTCGTGTTTTTAACAACAGTTTTAGAATAAGGAAAAAGAAACTTAATTATGTATTTTAAAAATATCCATCTTATGTAAAAATTGTTATATCCGTGTCTTAAATAGTCAACAAAAAGCACTGATCTAGGCTATCATCAGTGCTCTTTACTACGTCTGATTTTATTTTTTATCCAACTGAGTTGAAGGATATTTTATCCTATAGACCTGTTATTTATGAAGGTATTTATCCGTATTATTCGGGTTCCTGCATATCTTCACTATTTTCATTCAACTTCCGATTAAAATCAATATACCTTGTTCCTTGAAAGATTAACGTGCCGCTATCCCCTTCTGCAAGCATGCCATATTCCTTACCTGAAACACGAAACTCTGACCGATCCTCACTCTCGAACTCAAATGTAATAAAGTACGTCGTAGAAGAGTGATGCTGATTATGTCTCGTCACATTTGTTCGTTTCGTTTTGACCAGGGCAGGAACAGATAAGCGAGGGGAATCCTCGTTTTTCTTCCATTGACTAACACCTCTGAATAAATTAGTTATTATCACTACAAAAATAATCACAAAAATAATTCCTATCAATGCCGGAACAGCTGTGAATAGCCAATCTCCGCCTCCATCAACATCATACATGGGCACACCTCCTTGTTATAATTATAAAATTATACGGATCAAGAAGGAAAAAGTTTCAAGTTCTGCCCCGAAAATATGAAATAATTGGAACTTAACCACTTGAATCATTTACCAAATTAGATAAAGTGAAACTTCAATCAGTGGGGGTTTTCTTCATCCCCCACTGATTGTTAGTTGAACGGATCGGGCGTTTACGGGCTGTTGACCCCCCACCTACACGGCTACGCTCCTTCTGCCATGTTGAGGTGGGGATCTTACAGCCCGTTAATGCGGGATAAAATTGTATAATACATATAGAATGAAAAAACACAATTCGGTTGGTAGTCCGAATGCAGCGTATATGGCTGTCAGTAACCTTCCCCTCCTCGGGATGTCCATCATTCTAATTACTTTTAGAGGAGGGACCTGTCATGAAACTAACTATTTATTATGATGGTCAATTTTATGTAGGAATCATTGAAATGGTATCTGGAAAGACTCTTAAAGCTTATCGTTATATTTTTAGTGCGGAACCGAAAGATCAGGAAATTTTAGATTTTATTAACAGGGATTTGCTAAAACATATCGAAAAGCATGACCAAAAAGGAATCACGATCCAAAATGATTTACCCAAAAAAGTAAATCCAAAACGGCTTCAAAGAATGGTTTCTAAGGAAATGAAGCAAGCTAACATTTCCACAAAAGCACAAGAAGCCATTCAAGAGGAATATGCTCTGCGAAAAAAAGAAAAGTCTAGAAAAAATAAGCACCAGCAAGAGGAACTCAAGAGATTTAAAAGAGAGTTAAAAATCCAAAAAGCTAAAAAGAAACATAAGGGTAGATAGGCCCGTTTCAAAGAGGATGTCCCAAAAGTCTGCGTCGCAAACTTTTGGGACGATACTTCTTATTTGAAAATGCCATTAAATTAGGATTTTTGCACCTGTCACTTCGCTTTCGGTACAGAGTAGTTATACAATTTTTCATTCACCTATAAGCAAAGATCACTTCATTCTATTAACGATTCAACCATTTTTTATCTTTTTTCTTCCCAATCTGCTCCGAAACTTCCATAGAATCATGTTATGAAGCCATGCACCATCATGCCAACCATACCATATATGTATAGGGGGAGAAACAACGATAACATATATTATCGCTGATCTTCCCAGCCATTTTGATTAAATAATTTCACTCTTGATGAATGATTGTTCTTTTTCTCAACTCTTGTATTCTTATCTTTGTCTATTAGGTTTTGTAACCTTTCTAAAGCTTCCTCAAATTCTTCGGTCGTCAGTTGTTTAGTTGCTAATAATGAACAGAGCATGGCATAAGCGACTGGCTTTGTATCCACTTCCACATCTATATGGATATCTACATCTGAATTTCCGCTATGTCCAACCTTTGCTATTTCACGTTCTTGATCAAATATTTCTCTTCTGCCGAAAGGAAATCTTTGCGGAGATGCCATCCACTTTCCTCTTTTCTATTATTTTTTGAAGGAAAGGACGAAAAATCATCCTTTCCCCCACCGGCCTTAAAAATCAAAGTCCTGCTCTTGATCTTGTTCCTGATCTTGGTCTTGATCTGAATTCGCTCTTGAGCGTACTCTTGCAGCGGAATCTGAATCCACATCGATATCAAGGTGAATTCTGGCATTGCCACTGCGAATCACCTTAGCAATATTTGTGTTTTTATCGATGTTTTTCAATTCATTGTCATTGTCGTTATCGTTGTCATTGCGTACATCAACATCAATGTCATCATCAACATCAACATCTACTCTTACATCATTATCGAAATCTGCTCTTGAACGACCATTATTATCTCTGCGTCTTCTGTTTCTATCTGGAAACCATACATCGCTCATTGTTATTCCCCCTTTCTCATGTCTTACTGTAGTCTATTCAAACCCATTTTATTTGTACGGACAAACACCTCAGGACACTTGCTTTATTTATTAACGTGAATAGGCTGTCTCCAAAGTTTACACTTCGGAAACAGCCTATTTTATTCTAAGACACATGATGTTGAATTTCTTTCTTGATCATCACTAAATTTTCATGTAAATATTCGACTGGTGACATACGTAGCTTTCTATCCTCCAAATAGTAAGCAATAATATTAAAAGGATACGGCTTCATGTCGACCACTACTTGATTCGTCTGTTTACATTTAAACTCAAAAGAATCGCTAGAAATAATCTTTTCTAGCTCCTCCAATGTTTCCACATTCTTTAAATCCGTCACGATATTCCCCCTCTGTTTTTATGTTATATATTTCATTCCCAAAATAATAAAAAAACCCTCTTTTAAGCAAATAATTTTTTATCAATTCTGATATTTCACCAAATATTTCAATAACCAATTTACATATCACGAGGCTGTCCCTCCTTATGAGACAGCCTGATATTCATATGCTCTTTGCCTATTGAATCAGCCTTGCTGTCCCCATTTCTCTTTGAAAATTAAATCATCCATCGAGCGTCTTTTTTCCCACTTGGCGGTCTCAAGAATGGGCTGATTCGGATATTGATCGGTGTAGCCGATGGACATTAAAGCTACCGGATCAATATGAGGAGGAATGTGTAAAATATCGCGAATATCGTTTTTCTTATAAAAGCTAACCCAGCCCATCGCTAGCCCTTCTGCACATGCAGCAAGCCACATGTTTTGAATCGCACAGGCAGTTGATAGAATATCCGTTTCAGGAATGGAATTGCGTCCCAACACATGTGAGCCTCCTCTTGTCGGATCACATGTCACACAAATGGTAATGGGGGCTTCTTTTAATCCTTCTACTTTAAGACTTAGAAATTCATTTTCTTTTTCCCCTTCGTAATGAACAGCGAGTGCCCTTCTCTCTTTATCGGCTGCCCACGCTAATCGCTCTTTCACTTCTTGAGAAGAAATAATAATAAAATTCCAAGGTTGCATAAATCCAACTGATGGGGCATGATGAGCCGCTTCTAAAATATTATGAATTAATTCGGATGGAATCGGTGTAGGTAAAAAGCTTCGAATATCCCGGCGTTTATAGATCACTTTATAAATGGCATCCTTTTCTTCTTTCGTAAACATCTTTCTCCCCCTTTGCTATTTTGATTTATTTAAATATTAGCACAAAACGGAGGAGATGTTTATCAAAACCAATAACCATTTATTCTATATGCCCTTACTGATTGTTTGTATTGTACATACTACACATCCACATACAATCAAATAGTTTCACACCCAACAACTTTTACAATGGTACTTGGAGATACGCCATGATCAAGCATAAGATCCATTTTCAACATAACAGGCTTTTCATTAATGATATAAGAGAAGTAGACAAAGTCTCCCTGCCGCCAATTTTTCCATTGCTTTTCAGTCACGTTAAATATACTTTTAGACTCGGATATTGACTGCAAATAATCATCCAGTTCTTTAAGAGTTAGTGCTGTATTTTTGATTTCATTCCATTGCGAGATAGTAGACATTGATGATTTCTCCTTCATACATTCATCGTTACTCTATAGGCTAAAATATCACATCCAACTTTACAAAACCTCAACATCAACGACCTCTTCTTTTTCTGATGTTAGTCAAAACAAAAAGTCCTGGGGAAATCCCAGGACTTTTTGTTACATTTTAAAGCGACGAACAGATTGTTGAAGTTCTAGTGCCAGTTCACTTAATTGCTCAATTGCTGTCATATTATCTTTAGAGGACTGCAATTGCTGTTCGGATAGTTGGACGACTTCGCTTGTTGCTTGCGCCGCTTCTTTTGAAATGTCTGCCATTTCTCCTACGGAAGCGGTCACTTCTTCGGAACTCGCTGACATTTCCTCCGCTGTCGCAGATACTTCTTGAATTTGCGCCGCTACTTGTTCGACAGAGTGGAGAATATGCATAAACGCTTCTCCTGCTTCCGCTGTCAGTTGGATACCATTTTTTACTTCATACTCGCTTTTTTCAATAATGGAAGTCGAGTGGGCTGTTGCCTGTTGAATCGTTGTAATTAAACTTGCGACTTGGTCGGCTGATTTCTTGGATTCCTCCGCTAATTTTCGCACTTCATCCGCTACAACCGCAAATCCTTTTCCGTGTTCTCCTGCGCGAGCCGCCTCAATTGCCGCATTTAACGCCAATAAATTCGTCTGCTCAGAAATTTGGGTAATGACAGAAATAATCTGACCAATTTCAACGGAATGACTGTTTAATTTTTTGATCTCACTGACACCATCTTGAACCGATGCCCGAATGGAATTCATTTGTTGAATGACATTATCAAGCATCTCTCGCCCTTGTTGCGCTTCCTTCGTTGCTTGGACGGACACTTCTGAGACATCCGCTGAGCTTTCAGCGACACGCTGAACACCAATGGAGATCTCCTCCATCGCTCTTGCCGTTTCTTCAGAGCTTTGCATTTGTCGATCTGAACCACTTGCCACATCGGCCATTCGACGTGTCACTTCCGTCGTCGCTTGTTCTGTCTGCTTGGAGTGAGCGTTCATTTGTTCACTGGCCGAAGCTAGATGGTCAGAGCTTTCACCAATATGACGTAATAATGTTCGCAATGAACCCGTCATACCATTAAAGCTGTTCGCTAAATCCGCAATTTCATCTTTAGAAGTGACCTCTACAGACTCTGTCAAATCGCCTTCGCTTACTTTTTGCGCTACGTGTATCAGCTTTCTCAAAGGACCCGTAATACTTCTTATAATGAAGAACACGATGATTCCGCCACCAATCACTGCGATTGTCACAACGAGTAACGTAATATTGAAGATCGGTTTTGCTTGCTCGTCCACTTCAGACAAAGCATATGTACCTACGACTTTCCATCCTGTCGCTGGATTTGTTTCAAAAACATACTCTTTCTCTTCTTCCTTTTCCGTTGCAACAAAGCTTCCCTTTTCTCCATTTAATTGACTAGTAATCTGTTCATTTAACGAATAGCCATCGTCTCCCGAATGAGGGTGGAACAACACTTCATTATTCTCATTCGTTACAAATAAATAGCCTTTTTTGCCCACAGTATGGTTTATAACCGCTTCTTTCAAATGGTCAACATTGTAATCAAACGCGATAACTCCACTACCATCTTCTAGGGCTTGAGCCACTGTCACAACGTTAGCTTTAGACACCGCATCAACATATGGCGGAGTGACAATCGTTTCTCCTTTATTTTGGATCGCCTCTTGATACCAAGAACGTTCCGTTACTGCATAATCAACTTGCTGTTCTTCAACAGGTTCTCTTCGAAATAAACCATTCTCAAATCCGACATAAATTGACATAATGCTAGAATTTGAGTCCTTGAACCTTTTCAACTGGTTCTGAAGTTGAACAACTGCTTTTTCATGCCCCATAGACTTAGACACCATTTTGCTTAAAAAACTTACTTTTTCTTTTTCTTTCATAAAGACTTGATCAAGTAATTCGTTCGACAATTGTACTTGTGCGTTCGCTTGCTCACTCATTTGAGTCTCAATTTGGTTTTTAGCAGACTGAAACGAAAAAATACCAATACTAATACTTGGTATAAGCAAAATAATAGCCGCAAAAATACTCAATTTCTTCCGAATGGACAATCGGGACATCCGAACATTCCTCCTAGTCATAAAGGTATATTAAGTAAATAGTACTAAAGATGCCCCAAGCTTACAATATAAAAAATGGAAATTACTTAAATTTATTTTTTCTGAATGTTTATTCTTCTAGAAACGTAATTTTAAATACTAAACTATTCTTCTTTCTTTGTTTCTATTACATTTTTAGAACCGCTGTACAATCCAGTAGCAGAGAGCCCTAGTATCAATCCTATAATAATTCCTTGTTTCACGCCTTGGTCGAGATAAAAAACGCCAAATAATATTCCGAGGAATACTGCAACAATAGGACTGTACTTCGTCGGGAATCCAGCTCTTTTTAATAACTCAACCATACCTAAAATCAGCGGAATAATCACCGCGTTATATATTTCCAATATTTTCACACCTCCTAAAATAGTTTATTCATAGATTGGCTCATGGATACGGCGTTTTCATGTTATTTTCAAAAAATACTTTTTCATTTCTTTTGGTAGAATGAGAGGCTTTATTCCACTTGAAGCTTCCCCTGAATCTTCTTAGGCAATTTTTCTAACACTAATGTATAAGAGTGAGTGATTAATGACTCAAACACCTCGTTACTCCACCTTATTTCTCCACAATCTGAAGGTAATAACATTGCTTGATTTTGTGTTAAAATAAAGTGAAGCTTCAATCAGTGGGATTTTTCTTCATCCCTCACCTACACGGCTACGCTCCTTCTGCCATGTTGAGGTGGGGATCTTACAGCCCGTTAATGCAGGATAAAAGTCTAACGAATACATAAAGGATAGGGAGATCATATGAATAATCAAACACCTAAGAAGAAGCTTGTTGTCGAATATCTTTCCATTGTGATTGGTTCGATTTTAGTCGGTTTATCGTATAATATGTTCCTTCTACCAGCTAAATTAGCAGCTGGCGGAGTCTCTGGTATCAGTACGATTTTATATGAGGTATACCAATTTAACCCTGCCTATGTCCAATGGATTATTAACCTGCCTCTATTTGTGTTAGGCGTTCTCCTGTTAGGCAAGGATTTTAGCTTTAAGACGTTAGTTGGGACATT
Organism: Bacillus sp. FJAT-52991; assembly: GCF_037201805.1. GTDB lineage: Bacteria > Bacillota > Bacilli > Bacillales > Domibacillaceae > Bacillus_CE > Bacillus_CE kandeliae. Next base: position 1,940,877 of record NZ_CP147404.1, read on the forward strand.
TTTCGTACCTTTCACCATTTGGCTCAGTGCTGATATTCCGTTTAAAATTGATAATCCTTTACTGGCTGCGATTTATGGAGGAATATTATTAGGGGTAGGACTTGGAATTGTGTATCGCGGGAAAGGTTCAACGGGGGGAACAGCGACGCTTGCCCAGCTGTTGAAAAAATACACAGGTTTATCTAGCGGCTACTCACAGCTCATTGTCGATGGGTTCGTCGTAGCTGCCTCTGCGGTCGTCTTTAACCTTGAACTAGCCTTGTATGCGATGATGTCGATTTATGTCACGAGTAAAGTAATCGACTTTGTCCAGCTGCAATCCTCTTCGTCTAAGCTCGTTCTTATCATTACTGAGCAAGAAGAGTTGATTCAATCGATGATTAAAGATGAAGTTGATCGCGGCTTTACAAAAATCCATTCGTTTGGTGGCTATTCCAATAAAGAAAAGACGTTGATCATGTCCGTTATGGAACAGCAAGAAGCGATTTATTTAAAAAAATTACTGCAGGAGCAAGAACCAAGCTCCTTCGTTGTCTTCCTCAACGCATCCGAAATTTTAGGACGAGGGTTTTCATTGTCTAAGATATATGAATCCGGGAATTAAAGGAAAATAGACTATACGTTATTGAAATGGAAATTGCGGAGGAGCGACTGATATTTGTACTGCGCCGACTGATTATGAACAGTTTACGACTAATCCGAACCTAATCGCGACTGATTATGAAAAAACGACGCGATACTATCTAGTACCTCGTCGTTTGCTTTTTCTATAGCCTCTTTTTTCAGTTACCAAATGGCATCATTTACCTCAGATAATCTGAATAATGCAGTTCAAACTCTTGCTTCGTCATTCCGTAGCAAATCCCATCAAAGTAGGCACCTTTCGTGAAAATCATATTTCTTAGTTGTCCTTCTTTGATAAACTTTAGTTTTTCATGTAAACCAATAGATGGCTGATTGAAGGAATAAACGATTGTATTTACCTTTTGATAAGCGCGTTCCGAAAAATAATGGCCAATCACTGAAAGGATCATTTCCTTCGCATAGCCTTTACCTCGATATGGTTCAAACACAGCCAAATAGTAATCGAACGTACCATTTTTTCTATCGCAATCAAATGTTTCAATCATGCCCACTATGTTATTTTCCTGATCAACAGCAATAAAACGGAATTCATCCTCTTCTAATTGTTCCTCCACCCATTCTTGCATTTGGGCCTTTGATCGCGGATAGTGAAGTGAATCCATATTCCTTAAAATCTCGGTATCTAATAAATCAAAAATGACTATATCGTCAGGTTGGACAGCCCGCAGTGTCATATTCTTGCTTGTCCAGTATGTAATCGGCATATCTATATATCTCTCCTCTCTCTATCATTATATCCCATTTTTAACCAAACAAAAAGTCCTAGGAAATCCTAGGACTTTGTCTTACACTTTAAATCGATGCACAGATTGCTGCAATTGTAGCGCTAGTTCGCTTAATTGTTCAATCGCTTTCGTGTTGTCTTTCGAGGACTGTAATTGCTGTTCGGATAGTTGGACGACTTCACTTGTTGTTTGCGCTGCTTCTTTTGAAATGTCTGCCATTTCTCCTACGGAAGCGGTCACTTCTTCGGAACTCGCTGACATTTCCTCCGCTGTCGCAGATACTTCTTGAATTTGCGCCGCTACCTGTTCAACGGAATGGAGAATGTGCATAAACGCTTCTCCTGCTTCTGCTGTCAGTTCGATGCCGTTTTCTACTTCGTTTTCGCTTTTTTCGATCACAGAAGTCGAGCGAGCCGTTGCCTGTTGAATCGTTGTAATTAAACTTGCGACTTGGTCGGCTGATTTCTTGGATTCCTCCGCTAGTTTTCGCACTTCATCCGCTACCACCGCGAACCCTTTTCCATGTTCTCCTGCTCTAGCTGCCTCAATCGCCGCATTTAACGCCAATAAATTCGTCTGCTCGGAAATTTGAGTAATGACAGAAATAATCTGACCGATTTCAACGGAATGACTGTTTAATTTTTTGATCTCACTGACACCTTCTTGAACAGATGCCCGAATCAAATTCATTTGTGCAATCACATTTTCTAACATTTCTCGTCCTTGTTGAGCTTCTTTCGTTGCTTGAACGGACACTTCTGAGACATCCGCTGAGCTTTCAGCCACTCGCTGCACACCGATGGAGATTTCCTCCATCGCTCTTGCCGTTTCTTCTGAGCTTTGCATTTGTCGATCTGAACCGCTAGCCACTTGAGCCATGCGATGCGTTACTTCCGTCGTGGATTGTTCCGCTTGCTTGGAGTGAGCGGCCATTTGTTCACTAGCCAAGGTCAAATGATCGGAGCTTTCGCTAATATGATGCAATAACGTGTGTAGCGAATCTGTCATCGTGTTAAAACTACTTGCTAAATCCGCAATTTCACCTTTAGAAGTGACCTCTACAGACTCTGTCAAATCGCCTTCGCTTACTTTTTTTGCCGCGTGTATCAGCTTTTTCAACGGAATGGTGATGCTTCTTACAATAAAGAACACGATGATTCCGCCGCCAATCACTGCCATTGTCACAACGAGTAACGTAATATTGAAGATCGGTTTTGCTTGCTCGTCCACTTCAGATAATGCATAGGTACCTACGACTTTCCAGCCTGTCGCTGGATTTGTTTCAAAAATATATTCTTTCTCTTCTCCCTTTTCCGTTGCGACAAAGCTTCCCTTTTCGCCATTTAATTGACTAGTAATCTGTTCATTTAACGAATAGCCATCATCTCCCCACTGAGGATGAAACAACACTTCATTATTCTCATTTGTTACAAATAAATAACCTTCTTGGCCAATGTTATTCTTCAGAATATCTTCTTTCAAATGTTCAACTTTATAGTCAAAGGCAATAACTCCACTGCCGTCCGCTAGCATATGAGCAACTGTCACAACCATAGACTGAGTAACAGCGTCAACATACGGTGGAGTGATGATACTTTGACCTTTATTTTTCACCGCCTCTTGATACCAAGGGCGTTCGTTCGGTATAAACCCAGCAGGAATTGGTTGCTTCGGTTCATTCCGATAAAACCCGTTATCAAACCCGACAAATACAGCCAAGATATTAGGGTTTGACGCTTTGAATTTTTTCAGATTCGCCTCGAGTTTAGCAGCTCCCTTTTCACTCCCCATTGACTTCTGTACAATTTCACTTAGAAATTTCGCTTTCTCTTTTTCTTGTAAAAAGGTTTGGTCTAGCAGTTGATTCGACAGATAGACTTGCGACTCCGCTTGATCCCTCATTTGCGCCTCTATTTGTTTTTTTGCAGACATAAAAGAAAACACCCCAATACTACAGCTTGGAATGAATAAAATAATCGCTGCAAACACGATTAATTTTTTTCGAATCGTTAATCGGCTCATCCACTATTCCTCCTAGGTATAATCATCCATGAATTGATACTACTGAAGGTAACCCGAGTTTACAATATAACGAATGGAAGTCTCTTAATTGAATATATTCGGAATGTTTCAGAACCTTAACAACACAAAAAAGAGACTGCCCATGACAGTCTCTTTTAACCTACTATTCTATCTTACGAAGCTTTTGTTCCTTTTGGTGCTGTTGCTTGATCGACAAGTGATTTTAATCGCTTGATCTCATCATTTGCTAGTTTTTGTAACTCTTTTGATTTTTGCGCTAATGTTTCGTAGTCGGCAACATTCTTTTTGTCTTTTTTCTTAGAGACAGCAATTTGTTTATCGATTGCGCGCAATTTATTGATTTCTGCTTTTAGCTTCCCAGCATAGCTATTATATTTTTTGTTCGCAATTGTTTTTGTTAAAGTAGCTTTTGCTTGGCCTTCTTGATTCACACCAAACTCCTTGTTAATCGCTTTGGTGATGTTATTAATTGTTGCTTCAGAAGCGTTTAAGCGCTTTTCAATCGCTTTTCCTTGTTGGGATTTAATCGGTGCTTTTTTCTTTTGCTCTTTTTTCTTTTCAACTTGCGGTTTTGCGTTTTCTGGTGTTTGAGCACTTACCATAGAAACTGATGAAGTAACTAGCGTAAACGCCAACAAACTTGCTGCTGCTTTTGAATACCAATTCTTTTTCATTATTAAATTTCCTCCTCTTGGGTAACAGTACAGTAGCTGACAGGCATTGATCGCGATCCTTAGCCCCTATAGCTTTGTGACATCAAGTTTCCCTGACCGTATCACGGTTTCATCATACAATAATGTTTTTTAAAGAAAAAGTAGTTTTTGTCTAATTTTGAAATTTTAATATATGTATAATTCATGTAACAATTGAGGAATGATTCCCCTATTTTTAATCTAAAATTTCCGTGGTGATCAATTAAAAATAGGGCAATTTATACTTTAAAAAACACGCGACTTTTCTCATCTATCTTTTTATTTAAATGATCTGGACAATCAAAAGAATAGCTAAAAAGCAAATCGCGGGAAAAGAGCTATATACACTTACTTTTTTGCGCGCTTTGTAAAAAGCAAGCTTCGTTTCATATTTGTTACTAATAGGGTGAGATAAGATCAGTTGATTCCATAAACTCACCATCCAACCGCGAAGAAAGAAGCTGAATCCAATAAGGATCAGCACCTTAAACAAGAGAGGCAGGACAACAATCATCGCTCCTGCTGTAACCGCAACTAAACGAAAATAACCGCTCAAGTAAGTCGAATTACGAACAAGTATTTTAATAAAAAGCTCCATCAATCCATGTTCTTCCGTCCGCTGCCTAAAAATGCGCCTTGACTGACGGAACAAAAACGGCTTTTTGCGTTTGATCACTTTCGGCTTTTCCATATCAGGTGAGAACTGAAAAATAGAGTTCATCAACTTCGACCTTAATTCATTTTCCTTTCTGACTTCTTCTTGAAAATAAGCCGTTGTCGTCACTTTTGGCCATAACAGTATAAAAGCAATCACGATAAGAAAAAGAGCTGTGGTGACCGAATACATAGGTTGATAAATGATGGCCGGAAATATGGCCAAATGTCCAAGCAACAGCACGATAAACACCACTACTTGAGACAGCTTTTTCTTCCATCCCCCTTCTCTCAAAAAGAAGATGGTTTGAATCGTTACAATGAAAAAAGTTCCGCCAATTAACAAAAGGAAAAAACCAATGATCTCGCTTGGCGTCAACAAGAAATGAAACAATAAGAAAGGCAGTAAAATAACCGTGATTAGTAAACTTTTTAACACCCATTGGCCAAATGAATAAGCGAAAGCCCACTTTTTCATTTGAATAAATTTCACTCGATGCTTACATAAAAAAAGAGCATCTGCTTCTTGCATATACGTACGATAGCGGCCGAACCAGCCAATGATATACGCTAGAAGATTTAAGAAAAAGAGGTTAAATGGATCGCTCCATTCAGGCATTTCGCTCCACCACGAACGATAAATAATAACCGCTGCAATCGCCGTTGGAACGGCGATATAAAGCAGCACGGTCCAATCAAGAATCGATCGAATCATTTTATACTGAGACAGACGATTTTTTTTGACTCGCCCCATCAACATTTGCCAACTACTCATGTCGCTTACCTTCAATAAGATCGTGATAACAATCAAATAAGGAAGCTTGTGGCTGATTGCTAACTGTTTGCAAATGCGCTAATGTCCCATTCGCTAGAAGCTTCCCTGAATTGATTAGTAAAAAGCGGTCACACACTTTTTCCGCTGTGTCTAGAACGTGCGTACACATCAAAATCCCTGCTCCTCGCTCTTTTTCTTGCTGAATAAGCGTTAACAGTATTTTTGTGGCGATCGGATCTAACCCAATAAAAGGTTCGTCAATAATAAGCAGATCCGCTTTTATCATCAAGGCTAAAATAATCATCGCTTTTTGCTGCATCCCTTTTGAATACGTATTTGGCAATTCATGAAGATGCGGGCTCATATGAAATAACTCTAATAAGGGCGTCACCCGTTCCTCAACCACTTCATCCGTCAATTGCTCCATCGCCGCAATAAAATCAATATGCTCCTGCAATGTACACTCATCATAAAACACTGGATGCTCTGGCAAATAAGATATACTCATTCCCTCTTTGTTGACGATCTCCCCTTCAAAAAAGGGCATCAACCCAAGAATGCTTTTCATCGTTGTACTTTTCCCTGCTCCATTTGAACCAATTAACCCAACTAATTCCCCTTTCTGAATAGAAAACTGAATATCAGCAAGCTTCGTTTCCGTTGCCTCATAACCGGCTTGTTTAATATGTATCGACAATAGCGACATACGTCATTGTTCCCCCTCTTTTGTGTCTACCTTTTCCCTTATATACGGTAAATTATAAGAAAAGTTTCTATTATTTTTCTTTTTTGTCACATTTACCTTGTGACCATATTTGTTATATCTATATAATTCATTGTATAGATATAACAAACTAAATTATTTAGAAGAGAGGAACAATATGAAACAGATTATGGTTGTAGGAGGATCAGGTGTATTAGGTCAATTGATCTGTCATGAGCTGCTTCGGATATTTGATCATACTATTCATTTAGTCGTCAGCGACTATAAAACGAATAGAGGTCAGAAAACAGCTCAATCATTTGGAAAGAACGCGACCTTTCGTTTTTTAGATGTCAATCATCCAGACAGTATCGAACAAGCTATTCATCATATTGATCTTGTCATTGTGGCACTGAAGCAGCCTAAACCAACTATTCAAAAACAATGTATCAAGAATAAAGTTTTCTGCATTGATGTAACGACCTTTAAGGATTTTGTTGATATGACGAAAGAATTAGATCAAGAGGCTAGAGAAAATAACGTCGGTTTGATCGTCATGTCTGGATTTTTCCCAGGGTTATCGGGCTTACTTGTCAAAAAAGCCATTGCGAATTTTAATGAAGTTTCAGAAGTGAATGTCGGATTACTCCAAAATACAAATGCCAAAGTAGGATTATCAGGAACGTTAGATATGTTAAAAATAATTAATCAAGAGGTTCATATGTTGAACGGTGAAAAAATTCCCGGCTTCTCAAAGACGAGACATATGACGTTTTCTCATCCATTGGATCAAAGGAAAGTAAGATTAATCGATCATGCTGAAAAGAATTATTTGGCAGAAATTTTACCGATCGAAAAGATAAATTTTTGGACGGCTTGGAATAAAAATAGTTTCAATTCTCTCATCGCCTTGCTTAAACGCCTTCATGTGATTGATCGTATCCTCCAATGGAATAACCAAAAATTTCTTTCAACATTTATTAAACACAATCCGAAGCAAACGGAAGAAGCGGCGATCTCCATTGAAGTAAAAGGAGTATTAGAGAATAAAGAATGCAGCAAAACCATCGCATTAACGGCATTTTCGGATTATCATACGACAGCCATATTCACTTCAGCATTAGCTAAAATAGCTACAGAAAAAGAGATAACAGGTGTTGTCTTCCCTGTTGAAATAACAGACTTAGAGGAAATTCTCTCGCAAATGGATTGTCCCAAAATCACTTTAAATGAGTTTTAACAAACGGATGCTTATCATATGTCACACTTTTGTAGCTCCATTGAAAAGAACTACTGATGAACCTCCCCCACCTATCGCGAGCTTTGAAGTGACCCCATAAAGTTAGACAGGTTAGTTCATTAGGCAGCGGACAAGGTCCGAGTTCGGTATTGTACCGGGCTCGGACCTTTTAATTTTGCCTTCATTCGTTTGTGATTATAGTAATCGATATATTTCGCTAGTTCTTCTTTAAAATGCTCAATATTTTAGTTTTCAAATAAACGGGTGCATAGTAAATAATTTAGTTTGGTTAAACTAAATGTGAGTAAACAATGATGGGGAAAATGATAGACGAAGGGTGCTATTGCTATAGAAGGTAAACAGAAAAGGAGTTTGTTGGCATGAAAGAAACATCAGGAAGTACGATAAAATGGGTTCCTTTCTTCATTACCATTGCAATTGGGATTATTATTTGGTTTATACCGGCACCTGCTGGAGTAGAAGAAAGTGCATGGCATTTGTTTGCTGTGTTTGTTGCGACAATTGTCGGTTTTATTTCAAAACCATTACCTATGGGAGCTATCTCAATTATTGCTATGGCAGTGATTGCGGTGACTAATACGCTAACAATTGAAGAAACGCTAAGTGGGTTTGGTAATTCGACGATTTGGCTTATCGTTATTGCGTTCTTTATTTCGCGTGGATTTATTAAGACGGGGTTAGGTGAGCGTATAGCTTATGTATTTGTTCGGTTATTTGGAAAGAAAACGTTAAGCTTGTCGTATTCTTTATTGTTAAGTGATTTAATTTTGGCGCCTGCTATTCCGAGTAATACGGCACGTGCAGGTGGTGTGATTTTTCCTATTATCCAATCCTTATCAAGTACATTTGGTTCTAAACCTAAAGATGGTACAGAACGCAAAATGGGCGCCTTTCTTTTGACGGTAGGATTTCAAGGGAACTTGATTACCTCTGCTATGTTTATGACAGCTATGGCAGCCAATCCTTTAATTGTTAAGCTAGCGAGTGATACGGCTGGTGTGACAGTAACGTGGTTTGGGTGGGCAACTGCTATGATTGTTCCAGGATTAGTAGCATTGATTGTTGTTCCATTTGTTATCTATAAGGTTTTTCCTCCAGAGATTAAAGAAACTCCAGAAGCAAGTAAAATTGCAAAAGAGAAATTAGAGGAGTTTGGACCACTAAAAAGCACTGAGAAACGCATGATTGCAGTGTTTATTGTTATTTTAGGACTTTGGATTGGTGGGGATTATTTTGGCATTGGTGCCACAACAGCTGCTTTAATAGGGCTATCCTTACTTTTGTTATTAGAAGTACTAACATGGTCAGATATTAAAAATGAACAAGGAGCTTGGGATACACTTGTTTGGTTTGCTACGCTCTTTATGATGGCTTCTTACATGAACTCGCTTGGACTGATTCCATGGTTTAGTGATGAGGTAAGTTCGTTTGTATCTGGCTATAACTGGATGGTTGCGGTATTGGTATTATCACTTGTCTATTTCTATTCACACTATTTCTTTGCAAGTTCTACAGCGCATATTAGTGCCATGTATGCCGCATTTCTATCTGTTATGCTTCAAGCGGGAGCACCAGCCATGCTTTCGGTGATCCTATTAGCAGCATTCAGTAATTTATTTGGTGCCACAACTCATTACGGTTCTGGTTCTGCTCCTGTATTCTTTGGCGCAGGTTATATTGAACAGAAAAAGTGGTGGTCGGTAGGCTTTATTGTCTCCGTCGTCACGATTCTCATTTTTGTTATAATCGGTGGCTTATGGTGGAAGCTACTTGGCCATTGGTAAGATAGGATTGAGCACGGCTACACAAGGACAACCCGTCTTTTTAGCCGTGCTTTTTGCATTTGGTATAAAGCTTTTTAGGCTATTAAAAGTGATGCCATTTATATGGTCCCTTTCATATCAAAGTGAAGATTTGACCTTTTTATTTTTCTGTAAACATCTTGCTGTTTATATGAATAAATGATAAATTCATTCATAAGTTCATAAAAAGGAGCTGGTCAACGATGCCGAAGTTTACTGAAGAGGAAAAAGAAAAAATATACCGTTCGTTATTAGAACAAGGGAGACACTTATTTTCTACCCTCGGTTTGAAGAAAACGAGCATTGGCGATTTAACGAAAGCGGTCGGAATTGCTCAAGGGTCTTATTATTTATTTTTCCAATCAAAAGAGGAGCTTTATTTCGCTGTGTTAGAGCAGGAAGAAGAAGCGATTCGTACGTATTTGGTGGAAAAATATTTTTCCACAGGAACATTTAACAAAGAACAATTTCGAGAATTTTTACGTGAATCGTTTGCGATTATGGAGGAAAATCCCTTTATCCAACAATTGCATCAAGATGGTTTGTTAGAAACGTTATTCCGCAAGATTCCTGCTGATAAGCTAGAACAGCATTTTGCGGATGATGCAGCGTTTTTATTGCCAATTATTCAAGACGCACAGGCTAAAGGCGTGATTGTACAAAAAGATCCTGAAACCATTATCAGTCTCATTCGCTCGATTGTGTTGCTTTCGTTGCAAAAAGAAAAAATCGGAACAGATCACTATGAAGATACAATTCAACTACTCATTGAACTCGTTGCGAATGGACTGATGAACAAATGATTGATGTCCAACAATTAACGTTTACGTATCCAGGGAAAAAGCAGCCAACGATTAAGGGAATTGATTTTCAAATTGGAAAGGGAGAAATCTTTGGGTTTTTAGGCCCTTCTGGCGCTGGAAAAAGCACGATTCAAAAGATTTTGATTGGCCTCTTGAAGAATTATCAAGGAAAAGTAACGGTTTTAGGAGAAGAATTGCGGCAGACCAAAAATGATTATTATGAACAGATTGGTGTTGCTTTTGAATTCCCTAATTTTTATAGTCGCTTAACAGCACTTGAAAACCTGTCTCTGTTCGCTTCCTTATATACAAAAAAGACAGCCGATCCGCTTGAGTTGTTAAATAAGGTCGGTTTATTACAAGACACCCATACAAAAGTGAGTGATTTCTCTAAAGGAATGAAGATGCGGTTAAATTTGTGCCGAGCTTTACTAAATCATCCGGACATTTTATTTCTCGATGAACCGACATCTGGTCTTGACCCGGTGAACGCCAAAATGGTGAAAGACATTTTGTTTCAATGGAAAGCGGCGGGAAAAACAGTGATCTTGACGACGCATAATATGAGCGCCGCCGAAGAGCTTTGCGACCGAACTGCCTTTATTGCGGATGGGCAAATTCGTTTGATTGACTCACCTGAAGCATTGAAAATACAATATGGCAAAAAGCTCGTTCGCGTTGGATATAGAGAAAACCATGAACGAAAGATAAGCGAATTTCCGATTCATAATCTTGGTCAGAATCAACCATTTTTACAGCTGTTGAATGAGGAAACAATCGAAACGATGCATACGATTGAACCGTCTTTAGAGGAGATTTTCATCCAAGTCACGGGGAGGGAGTTAACGTGAGATTGGCTTCAGCCGTTTTCTACGATATGAAGTTGCAATTCCGTCACGGACTATATGTCGTTTACTTTCTTATTAGTCACGTTTACCTTTTACTCTTATTTCAGTTGCCCACTTCTTACAGAGAAACAGCCAATGTGTTACTAACCTTCTCGGACCCTAGTATGCTCGGCTTTTTCTTTATTGGCGGGCTGGTACTATTGGAAAAAGGACAGCATATTCATGATCCGTTGTTTGTCACACCTTATAAGCCAGAGGAGTATATTCTTTCAAAAACGATGTCGCTAATGCTGCTATCGGTCGCTTCTTCTTTGTATATTCACGTGATGACTTTTGGATTTACAAGCTCATTATTTTTATTTACGCTCGGCGTCATGCTTACGTCCATAATCTTCACTTTGCTTGGATTAGCGGTGGCTGTACGGTGTGAAACGGTCAACCAATTTTTTCTGCAATCTGTTGTTTACACAGCCGTATTTTGTTTGCCGCTTCTTTCTTATGTAGGGATATTGGATTCTTCCTGGATGGTCTGGCTGCCCACACATGCCTCCCTCCTTTTATTACAATCGGCCTTTGATCCGATTAGCCATCAGGAAATTCTTTATTGTGTATCTCTACTCTCTATCTGGGTTGCTTTCTCTTTTTGGTTCGCTCGACGATCATTTTATCAATCTATTATTTTCAAAATAGGAAAGGAGCGGGCATGATGACAGCTATCAAATCATTATTGCGAATGGATGCCAAGCAAATGTACCGTGATCCGATGTTTATGCTTATTTTCTTTGCCCCATTCTTGCTGATTATCTTTACTCGATTCGGCATTCCGTTGATCAATGAAGAGCTGCAGCGTCATTTGAATTGGGAGCTGACGAATTTCTACCCATTGATTGTGAGCTTTACGATGCTATTGATCCCCTTGATGACTGGGGTGATCATTGGATTTATGATGTTAGATGAACGAGATGAATCGATTATTCATTATTTTGCCGTCACTCCGCTCACGAAAACAGGCTATTTTCAATACCGTTTAGCTATTCCTATTACTTTAACGATCCTATTCAGCACATGTTTACTGCTATTTTCGTCGCTTGATACACCGAACATGACCGTTATTTTATTTCTCGTTCCGATGCTCGCTTTAGAAGCGGCGATCATCACGTTATTTCAGGCCGCTTTTGCCGCCAATAAAATTGAAGGATTGGCTTTATCAAAAGGAATCGGGTTAACCGTTTTCGCTCCCTTGATCGCCTATTTTCTAGCACTCCCATGGCAGTTGATCGGCAGTCTCATCCCCACCTTCTGGCCAGCGAAACTATATTTACTAGGCACCGACCATTTTCCGACGTTTCTTATGCTCTGGCTCATTGGCATGGTGTATCATGGGTTCCTTTTTTGGGTATTGATGAAGAGATTTTTAAATCGAGTGGACTGAATTGATGATATTTTCGATCAGGTGTATTGATTAACCATTTTTATCCACACCGATTAATTTGAAGGCTCTGATTTCCGTTACGGGCTACAATCAGTTGAAAATGAGAATATATTAGCAAAATAGTAACTAAAACAAGTGAACCAACTTTGAATATAATGTTTGAAACTAAAAGAATTAGGGAGATGGTGCAGTGAGTGAAATAGATAAACGAAACAGATTAAGCGAAGAACCATTTGCTTATCAAATAACGAAAAAAGGAACAGTTGTAATATATTACGAGGGTAAACAAATTAAAATTGTAAAGGATAAGGAAGCAGAGCGCCTTATCGCAAGGATCAAAGCAGTTGAAGATAATATAGCAGCCGTACAGTTATTGTTAGCTAAGATTACAGGTAATTTTAAACGTGGTAACGAGAAATATGGAAAAAATAAAAGAAAGTAAACTAAGCTGACCTGCACCTTACTTATGTGTGCAGGTTATATTGAGTAGAAAAAGTGGTGGATTCTTAAAGTATGAGAAAAGAGGATTTGATGGTTTGTGGAAAACAAATTAAAGTCATGCAATATTTTAGTTGAATCATAACTATAGTGAACCTGATTGACTTCTATCATGATTGAGCCTCCTTTTTAATTAATCGGATAATCTTTTGGACATCCATCCCCAAACGGGCCCCTTCTTCTAATAAGGGGGTATACCCTTTTACAGAATTCAAACTTAGAAATTTACTTAAGTTCCCAATATCTCTTACTTAATAATCTCTACATAAACTATTTCTATACCCTTGTCAAAATGCCTCTTTCATACAGTATTGAGCTATGTAGCCTCAATCAATTGTTCTGAGTCTTGATTACCCTATAAAAAAGCACATAAAAAAATCCTGCTTTCGCAGGTGCAAAATGTTAATTAGTTTCCCCTTTTTTGATTCTAACGAACTTGAAGTAAGTTACTAAAGCTGACATTACCGAAATCAAAGCAATAATCTTTAAAGCATGAAACGGATTAACACCTATTTGAGAACCCAAAACACCTGGTATGCTCATACCTTGAGTACATAGAGAAACTAATCCTAAAACAATAAAACCCCACATATAAATCTTGGCCTTTTTTTGATTCACTTTTTAACACCTCCTTTTATTATCTATATATGACCATTTACCGAATCATTCCTCCAGTACCATAACTTAACGATGGCATTCAATGATAAAATGAGGAACTGAATGAATCAGACTTATTAGACTTTAGTATATCGAGGGATATTGAATGTCAATGGAATTTATTTTGGTATAAAATATATTCATTAAGCCTTCCTGCTAGCTGGATATAACACGATGTCAGAAAGCGAAAAAGAAAAGTATAATGCAGCGGAACTTTGCAAGTTTATGAGTAAAATTATGTATGGCATCTGCTTCAGTATCCTACTATGGGCATTAAGTGAATTATGAAAAAGGGGAAACACCATTTCTGGCGTTTCCCCTTAAAAATTTAACAGAGCCTCAGTTTAAAACTACACTCGTGTTACTGACTGTATTTTCGATTCAGTTTATTTGCTGTTCTGTATGCGTCGACAATACCGAACAGCCATACAACTGGATAAATCAAGTAGCCAATGAGTACCACCATAAGTGCAACATTCAGTGCTTGCCAAAGCATCAGCAAAATGCCTTTTACAATCTGTCCGTTGTAAATCTGTCCTAGACCAGCCCAAAAGAAGCTAAGTACAGCAGCAACTCCCGGATTTTTTTGTACATATGGAGCGTTCTCTCTCATTTCAATGTCCTCCTTTCTTTTTCAATAAAGTGAAACTTCAATCAGTGGGGTTTTCTTCATCCCCCACTGATTGTTAGTTGAACGGATCGGGCGTTTACGGGCTGTTGATCCCCCACCTACATGCCTTCGCTTCTTCTGCCATGTTGAGGTGGGGGTCTTACAGCCCGTTAATGCGGGATAAACTAGAAAGTCACCAGCTTTCTTTGATGATAACATTCAAGCATTCTATCAGTCTAATGCTAAAAGAAAGAATTTTAGGCATGGATTGCCCCAAGGACAAAAGACAAGAAAGATGTAATTCTCGCCTCCCCAATGATCAGAATGGCTTATTTGCCGTCCTATCCATTTTATTCTACCTCCTCAAGAAAAGGGTCAAAATAGTCAAACTCATGGACACCATTCGGAATGATACTGCTTATCCTAGTTAACTCATCCACGACTTCTTTTGCCTGCTCTCCAAATACCGGGAGCGGCTGATAGTTATTTTCTGTTTCGCTGTCATTCGAATTTTCTAGAGTTGGGACAATTCTCAGTCCTTTCGTCACTACTGAACCGTCTTCCTTGGCGAAATTGAGACGGAAGATCGCTGTTTGCCGTGACTTTAAAGTCGGGTCGGCACCAAAAGCATAGTCTCCCATGCTGTAAATGATATACTTCCCTTTGTACTTTTCAACACTTTGCAAACGATGAGGATGATGACCGATAATAATATCGGCTCCAGCGTCTAAAGCGGCATGTCCGAATTTTGTTTGATAGAAAGCTGGTGTCTCCATATATTCGATTCCCCAATGCATATTGACAATGACTAAATTATCTTTTCTTTTATACTTCTTCACATCTCTAATAATATTTTCAAGGTACGAGTCAGCTGACTGTCTATATCTATAATCATAGCCTAGGAAAACAGTTTCAATATTTTTAATTTTTTCAATATGGGGCATCCCTTCATTAAAAACAGCGATATCTTGATCCTTAAAAGCTTTCAATGTATCGCGATATCCAGCCTCAAAATAATCCATTGTATGATTGTTTGCTAAATTGGCCGCTTCTATCCCGCTCGCTGGCAAAAAAGCAGCATATTTGGGATGACTTTTAATTCTCCACATTTTTTCTTGGGCCTTCGTTTCTGTTGTAAAAGCGCTTTCTGCATTAATCACGGTGTAATCATCAGAATTAAACCATGGAAGGCTGTTTTTATACACATACTGATTATCGCCATTGTTCTTCTCAAAAACATAATCGAACTGCAAATGCTCAGGAGCCTCTGGATAAGTGCCAAATGAATTATCCCCTACCATGCTAATCGTTATTTGCTCATCTTTCCTTTGTCCCTGCTCATAATTAGCCGCCGCAGCATAAAACCAAACGTATTGATCGATCTCTTCCAAATGCAGCGAAGGATCTGTTTCTTTTAATTTTTTTAGAGCAGATAGATAGCTCGGATACACCCGACCTAACGCTTTTTCATCGGTATTTTCCTCTCGGTAGGAATCAACTGCTTTTAAAGAGGAGCTTAATAGTTTCATATATTGCCCCATTGCATCGTCCTTCATCTTATATTGGTTGATTTGAGAAATCAGTTCATTTGTTTTCTGTTCAGCTTCAGATGACCCACCCGAAGAAGCTAATAGCTTTAAAACCTCATTTGCTTGTTTAGATAGCTTCTCCACTGCTTCTTTCGTAAGATCTTCCTTTTCGACTTTTTTGTTTTCACTCTGCGCATCAGATATGGATGAGCCTTTTTCTGTGAACAAAAAAATAACACCTGCCCCAAGCAAAATTACAGCAATCACCAGCCATCCTCTTTTTCTTAATTTCTTTTTCATAGTTCCCCTTCCTTTCCCTCATTACTAGGCAAAGCTTCAAACACCTGTTTTTTCTGTCATTCATTACTTAGTTCCACTTTACCAAATATTTGTTTATTACGGATGATTTTACATAAAAATCCCATACAAAAAAGACACCTTTTTTGTAAATGTACTACCAAACATTCACAAAAAGAGATGTCCCCTATAAAACAAAATACTATGTTCTTCTTCATTACAAATAGGATAAAAAATGATCTTTTTAATAATTTTTTGTAAAAAATCATTCCTTTCAAAAAGAGTCAGATGTCAAACAACAAAATGCTTTATGAGGGATACCTCTATTACTGAAGATGTGGAGCAAATGAAATAGCGAATAAAAAACAGGAGGTGCATACAGTCTCCCCCTGTTAAGACAAATGATTAACCTATCCTTTTTTCACTTTTTTCTTATAACGGAATAAATACTGATCATTTGAAAGAACCACATATGGTCCAAAAAGAAAATAACGGTGTAAACATTCGATTATTTAGTATTGAGGAACAGCCGGAACTCCTTAATGAAGCTAGTTTACTCGCATCAAAAGCTTTAGTCTATTTTCAACAAATCATAGGGAACTCCCCAACTAAACAATTAGATATTATCTTGGATGAGAAAGGAATGGAGTATCCAGGTGTTATAACAGTCGGCTCCATTTTACAACCAACTAAGGCCTTAGAACACCATATCGTACACGAAATAGCTCATCAATGGTTCTATGGGGTGGTAAACAATGACCCCTACTATCATGCATGGCTAGACGAAGGACTAACTGAGCTTGCATCAAGCTTATTTCTTTCTACCCAAGAAAATAGAAACATGGATAAAATATTCAATCAGGACCTATTGAACAATATCAAAAAACAACCATCTAATCTTCCATTGGACAAATACGAGTTAGGAGAACAAAGTAATTATATCTATGGTCAGGCATCAATAAAATTGTGGAATGTTTTTAACGAAAATGGAGGAAAAAAACCGTTGAACGTTTTTTAAAAACATATTATGAAACCTACCAATACAAAGAAGTTGATACACAGGAGTTTGTTGCATTTTTAAAGCATTATCTAGATCTGAAGGATGATCAACTATTTGAAGACTGGCTGGAACTCGGTAAAGCAGAAACTGCTAAAAGATAAAATGAGCTATGGGGTCTGACTCCATAGCTCCCGTACCTCTACAAAATCAAAGTTATTGGTGATATTAAACTAGCTAATAAAGAAGTATGAAAAAAAGTGAATTTGTTGCTATCATATCGCATGAGCTTAAATCACCCATAACTGCTGTGATGTTTAAGTTGAAATCAATTATCGAAAAGTCGGACTTTATCAAGATTGGTTAGATATTTGAAAAAGTGCTACAAGATGATGGGAGAATTTCAGGAACTAGCAATGGATATGGTGGAAATCTATCTAATGAAACACACTGTAATTGAATCTTAATTTTATAAGAATGGACTTTATTGGATATCGTTAATGAAAGCACTTAACGACTGCAACATCACAATTAATCAAAGAATAATCTCTTCTTTAGTAGCCTATTTAAGAGTATCATTACATATTTGAAATGGCTTCACGTGTTGTCCATGTAGCACTACTGAAAGCTCGATAGTTCGTAACAGCAGCATGAAAATCGTTTTCACTAATCGTGGCAGTTGCATCGTAAACAACAGCTGTCTTGAAGCCATTTTCGATTAAATCTCTCATATGCGATTCAACACATACGTTTGATAATACCCCAGCCAAAATGACTTGTTCTTTTCTGCGTTGCCTTAGTTGATAGACCAGATCATTTGTCTGAGGACTGGCCACCTTGTGCGGTGTTGCAATAACGGTTGTTTTGTCCCAGATATACGGAGCTAAAGTTGGAACATAATCGGCTTCCGGAGTTGGAGGACTATATTGATTTAATTTCTGATAAACACGCAAATTAATCAACATCTCTTGTTCGTTCCCTGTAAACTGCCAATCATAGTCATGTGGATATAAAAAGTGCGGGGAAACAAAGAGCTGATAACCTTTACTACGGGCTGTGCTTAATAGTAGTTCCAAGTTAGCTAAAGTATTATTCTCTTTAATGTTAGCCTTTGTCAAATGATATCCTCTTCCGCCTGGAGACAAAAAGTCATTTTGAGGGTCAGTAATAACAATTGCAGTATTCGCTGGGTTTGGTTTAAACATAGAATTGTTCCCACCTTTTTTATGTTTTCACTTATCGATTATACGAACTACATTGATTATAAATTCCTTAGGAAAATGAAATTTTGAATTTAATGAGTGACAATAAAGTAAGGATAAACAAATACAACTATTGCATATAAACCCCATTTCTTTTTTTGTATGATTTCCTTCCAATAAACATAAAAAAGAGCTGTATTTCACCTCACTTAGAAAGAGATTGTGCCATTGCAACAAACCTTTTTACCCCTTCACTTAGTTGTTTTTCATTTGCGTAAGAATAGCTTAAACGTATCCAGGATGATAGTTGTTTTAATGGATCACAAACTTGACCTGGCACAAAGGATATAGATTGTTCGATACTTTTGGTTAATAATAATTCAGTTGGAAGTTTATCTGGGAGCTTCACCCATAAATTAAGACCGCCTTTTGGACTGGTCCATTTCCAATCTGTTACCGCTAGCTCTTCCTCCATGATTTCCTTTCGGATCTGTAGGGCGATCCGGATTTTCTCCAAGTGCTGTTGCAATCTTAGTGATGAAAAGTAATGGAGAAAAATTTTTTGATTGAGAAGTGGTGAGCCATTATCAGCTAACGATTTTACTGTTAGTAGTGAATTCATTAATGATGATTGACAAATAACAGCTGCAATTCTCAAACCAGGTGAGATATATTTGCAAAAGCTTCGGATATAAATGACTGTCCCAGCAGTATCATATGTGTAAATTGGTGGTGGCGGGGCATGATCAAAATATATGTCGTGATAGGCATCGTCCTCAATTAATAGACATCGATATTGTTCAGCTAATTCTACTAATTTTTTGCGCTGCTCGACTGAAACAGTATAACCAGTCGGGTTATGGAATGTTGGGTTGAGATAAAATAGGCGTGGTTTATATTGTTTAATATACAATTCAACCTGCTTTAAATCGTACCCGTCTGGGTGGATATCAACCGTTACAATCTGTGCTCCTTGTGCTCTAAAAATATCAATCGCAGCACTATAGCTTGGACGTTCAAATAAAACGACGTCTCTTGGCTTAATAAAAGTTTGAGCGATTAAGTGAATCGCTTGCTGTGAGCCAGAAGTGATTAACAGATCATCTGCATTGAGATGAGTTTTATACTGGTTGATAAAATATTGAGTGAGTGTTTCACGTAGCTCTAAATCACCTTGCACAGTTGAGTAGGTTGCAAGTACTTTTGGATAAAGGTCAAACACTTTCTTCACGTAATCTGAAAAATAATGATTAGGCAAAAGATTTGGATCAATTAACGCCTGAGAAAAATGATAGGAAACAGGTGCTTGATGGATTTCAGATAAATGATTTTTTTGTACGTATGCAGAAACAATTGGATTGTCCAGATCTAAATATTCAAGATTTTTCGTCACATTTGATTGGACAAAATAGCCTACTTTATCTTTTACATAAACTTTGTCATGCTGTTTCAATAATTGATAAGCCTTTAATACAGTTAATCGATGAACATTCATTTCAGATGCTAATTGCCGGACGGAGGGAATCTTTTCATGTTCTTTCCATTCTTTACGTTCTATTCGGTGCAGTACATAATCATATACTTTCTTAAAAAGAAAATCTCCATTTTGAATCGCTTTGCTCACATCGATTCCTCCTATTCAAAACGATTGTACCACGCTCCAATCTAATCTGTTCTATCTTTTTCAATCTGTTCTACCGTCTTTCTTTTATGATAGAGAAAGAGGAGGAGTTTTATATGGTTATTATTAATTATTTCTTCATGTGTTTGATTTTTGGAACGACATTTTTAGCGATTAAAATTGGGGTTGATGCAGGAGTACCTCCATTTTTATCAGCTGGACTTCGTTTTTTCATTGCTGGTTTGCTACTATTTAGTTTTATGGTTTGGAGAGAAAAAACGACAATATGGTTATTATTTCGGAAAGAGATGTTTTTTACAGGAGTAGGTTTAACCTTTGGGACGTTTGCTACATTATACTGGGCAGAACAGTATGTGACCTCAGGGATTGCAGCTGTCTTATCTGCTACAGGTCCGATGATGATCATAGTTATTCAGACATTCATATTGAAGCAAAAAGGAAATCAGAAATCATTCATTGGTTGTGTCGTCGGAGTCCTTGGTGTCACATTCTTGATCTTACCTAGTTTTTCAATTGAGATTAGTCCCTTCTGGATGATTGGTTGTTTCGCCATTATATTCGGTGAAGTTTTTTACGCATCTGGAACGATTTATACGAAGCATGTCATCCGAAAATTTGAAACGACATCACCGATTGCTTTAAATGCAGCGCAAATGATGCATGGTGGGATTTTATTAATCATTTTATCATTTTTTACCGAGAACATTCAGCTTGATTATCTTTTAAGTCCAGCTTCAATTGGCTCTCTTCTTTATTTAACTATTTTTGGTTCAATGATCGGCCATAGCATTTATTATTGGCTTGTCTCACGGACAAATCCTGTTTTTCCTTCTACATGGCTGTATATCTCACCATTAATTGCCGTTATACTAGGTGTTACCTTCTATCATGAATATATTTCTTGGCTAACAGGCATAGGTACTTTGATGATTATTGTAGGAACGGTTTTAGTCAATTTCGAAACATTACGGAAGTTGCTTTGGGGGAAGGAGACTGTTCTTCAGGATGTTAAAAATTAACCTGCTAGATTTTGTTCCGGTAAATTATATGACTTTAATAATAATTTTTGTCAAACTCTATGATTCTAACTTCTTGAAATGAAATAAGATAGCAGAAAATCTAATAATAAAGGAGCCTAAAGTTATGGAAATTTCTAAGGGAGTAGAGATGCTCCAGCTTGAATTTCACGGAAATATTATTCATCCAACTCTTTTATGGGATCAAGAAATGGCTGTTTTAATAGACACTGGGTTCCCTAGACAAATTGAAGATTTACGCGTGGCAATGGAAAAGGCAGGAGTGTCGTTCGACAAACTAAAAATTATCATTTTGACGCATCAGGATATAGATCATATAGGTAGTCTTCCTGAGATATTACAGGAGTGTGGAAGGGATATTAAAGTTTATGCTCACGAACTAGATAAGCCTTATATCCAGGGGGATTTACCTCTTTTGAAAGACGGGCACATAGAGAATCCACCGAAGGGAAAAGTGAATGATACCTTGATTGACGGCCAAGAACTGTCGTATTGTGGCGGGATTCGTGTCATTCATACTCCGGGGCATACTCCTGGCCATATCAGCCTCTATTTGAAACAAAGTAAAACACTGGTTGCCGGGGATTCGATGTACAGTGTAAACGGAATAATTGGGGGAATTCATGCCCCAACCGTACTGGATTTAAAAGAAGCTCGACTCTCTTTGAAGAAATACCTAGACCTCGACATTGAATCTGTGGTTTGTTACCACGGGGGATTAAGTAAGGTAAATATTAATGATCAGATGCAAAAAGTAATAAATTTTTATTTTACAAGTGTTAATACATTATCTTTATATTCGAATGAATAATCACCTTCTTTTTCTAATAGAACAGGTAAATATTCCTTTACCATTTCAGCAATCCCTAAATTAGAGGGATTCAGTATCCAATCAATGTGTTTCCAATCGAGAATCCCTTCTCTCGTTTTTTTCATAGATTCACTATCTAATATTGTATCCACTTCAAATAAATACACATATAATCCATCTTTTTTACAGTCACTAGTATCCCATGTAATGACACCCTTTGAATAATACTGATTCACCTTGAATCCTGTTTCCTCAAACACTTCACGCATTGCACCTTCATCAGGAGTTTCACCCACTTCATTCTTACCACCAACACCGTTCCACACTCCCATGATTGGTGCCTTTTCACGATTCAACATCAAGACTTTATCCCTATTTTTTAAGAAACATACGTTATATTTAAACACTTATGATCAGCCCCACACTTAAATTTATTCTTTACTTATAGAAGTATACAAAACAAATTTCCCCTTCTGTAATGTTAGTGTGCCTCACTTCAAGGAATTAAGTAACTCTTTTTATTGCCTCGCAGCTAGACCTCCCAAAAAGTTTTCAAAATCCGTCGCAAAATTATTTTTAAGAACCGACTATTCTATTTTAGCAAAAAACATTTTCCTATGACGCGATACAGCAAAGAAAAAGTGTTAAGTTGTGATTGATAGTTTCCATAAAGAAATTGTCAACAAAACTTACCCATAACTTAAGAGTTGTGGGATGGCTCCTTTATCAACTAACGAGGCAGGTTAGTTGATAAAGGATTATAAGCAAATTTGTAGAAGTCTTAAGTTAAAAAGTAGGTGAAGCTAAGAGAAAAAACTAAGAGGTGATTAGATGGGTACTTGGGGAAAAGGGATATTTGATGACGATACTACTTGTGAAGTGAGAGACAATTTTATTGATTATTTGGAAGAAGGAAAAACCGTTGAGGAAGCCACTCAAATAGTCTTAGAAGAATATTCGGACGAATTTAACATTGACGATGACCTGGAAATAATGTCTTTAGTATATATCGGTTTAGCAGCAATACAACTAGAGAGAAAATGTCTTCAAGAACAAGTATGTAACAATGCTATTGGTTTAATCGAACGTGGTGCAGATCTTGAACTTTGGGAAGAAGCAGATCAAAAAGGTTATGAAGAACGGAAAAGAGTATTGAGTGAGTTTAAACAAAAGCTACTTAATTATAAATCATAAGGACTGTCAATAATTAAATTAAGATAATAATTCATGGGGTAGTTAGTATATTATGAAAGAGCTGACTACCTTTTTTATTTACATAATTGATTGAATAAATAATGGTTGAAAATATGATTTAAAAAGTTTATTACGGAAATGTAATTGAGGACGTTAGTTTGGTTGTTGGGGGACGTAGCCTTGCTGTGAGGATAGTGCTCCGTAGAACATTATTAAAAACAACAATCACGGTAGTCACTATGGGTAGAGGTACTATTAAAAATAATAATTAACAGGTGATATCCATTGACAATAGAAAAGCCTACCTTCTACCGGATATACGACTGGGCTGTTTGTAGAACTTGTTGCAAAGTATATGAAATACCTCTATAACAAGGAGAATAGCAACAACAAATTAAAGACATACGGGCAGAATAGTTTAGAAAAGGGGGAATTTTATGAATTACTCTGAACTTCTTCAATATCAAGGTTATATTTATTTAAACTCAATATTTGAATCTGAAGATAACACGTTAATAGTGGACATTGACCGTTGTAAAAACAATAGAATTGTAATTGATGAGAAAACAGAAGAAGGTACTTTCTCGTCCTATGCTTCCATTGATGTGGACGACACACTCCCAACTATTCGACTTAAATTTGATTGGTACATTGCATACTCAGTTAGAAACGAGAGTTTTACTGTAATGGATGAGCACGAGGTTTACAAAGGAACTGCTTTTTCACTTTATTCAAAATCCAGATACCTGGACTTTATTGAAGTCGGCACCATAGCTGACGATATATATCCTGGACCGTTCAAACATTATGGGATAAATGCTTTAAACCATATAATTGATGTGGTATCGACTGAACCTCCAAGCATTTCAATAATACAAAGGAATGTTAAACAAGAGTAAGAGAAAAAAATCACCTGAATCAACAAAAACCCCCTCATCCAAGTGAAGAGATCAAGGGCCGAACACTAAAGAGTAGCCTGAAATTTTGAACGCGTTACGCAGTACAATAGAGTTGGTATATACTTCCGCAAGCAGTATATACCAACTGACAGCATGCAACATGGTATTATCAGAAAATTTAGACAAAAATATTTGAATAAAATGGAAGAATCAGTTTGGCACAGTTTCCGTTAATAATGAAACAGCCGATAAATTCAATTTTTATATTTCTGTCTTCATGAACGGACACGTTGATGAGATTGAAGGAACAGCCAAAATCAAAGGCAATAAAGCCACCTATTCTGCCTATATCGATTCCTCTCTCTCTATGATGATCCATACTGCCGAATGACGTTTACAAACAACGGCAAGTCAATTCAAGTAAAAGAGTCATCCGCTTGTTCCTATTGGCACGGAGCAGCGGCAACATTTGATGGGAAATATTCTAAGTAAAGAGAAAAGCAACGGGCTTCATCCCCAGCAGACTTCACACGTCATATAGGCGTGTTTTTTCTTTGCCTTTCTCCTTCTAATGTAAAATAACAATAAAGTCGTGTGAAAATCTAAGTTTTATTCAACAATAGCGCCCTTTAATTGAAGATCGAGTAACAATAATTTTCGCTAAATAGTAGCATGTACTATTAATTCAAGAAAAGTGTACCTTTCAGCAAAAATCCAAAGGGTACACTTTTGTGTGCAGTATTTTTCTTTTCTTAGATGGTAATGCGTAAGCCTGTTACACGTTAGTTTGTTTATACTCTACGAATCACTTTTTTGTTTTTTCATTTTTAAATTATTTGATTGAGTGTTACCTGCAATCTAAAAAGGAGTTCGATTAAAGTTTGATTAATTTATTTTCTTATCGAATATTCTTGTGCGAGCCGTCACAGTTAGGTTGCTTTTGAGATAGTCCACAAGTGCAATCATTTAATCCCTTTCCATTGAGAATTTGCTGCATATATTTTTCAACCCTCGACACTCGAGTTTTGGATTGTTTGGGTGTAGAAAAATATAGAATGTATGCTCTTTGCCGTCCCGGTGTCAGTGCTTCAAAAGCAGTTTTCAAGGTAGGCATTTCATCGAATTTATTTTGAAGTTCTTCAGGAATTATGAACTCTTTATGCTCTTTCATTTTCACTTCTAAACCGGCTTTTTCAACTTCAATGGCTTCATAAATATAGGCTTTCAAGATGGTTTCCATTTCAACTATTTCTTGAACATTGGTGAACCGAATCTGGCGCGCCGCCTGTACATTTTCCGTTTGTTGGACTAGAATCCCATGGACATCCTGTAACAAGGCACCTTTCTGAAACAGAAGCGCACAATATTCTTTAAATCCATGTATTAAAACTATGTTTTTTTTCTCAAACGTGTAACAAGGATGCATCCACTTAAATTCTTCGTTCAGCTCACAGTCAAGAACGATATTTCTCAACTTCTCATATTCTTCCTTCCACTTTTTAGCTTCACTTAAAAATTCATCAACCTTAGGATTCAGTCTACTATTTGTCATCAAGAAACACCCCCTCTTCAATTTTTCGATCACAGGTATCTAAAAGAAAATTTTCAATACCATGAAGCTATAATACATTCTTTTAGTTCGAATCTAAAAGAATAAATTTCATTATCAAAAAGAGCTAATAATTTCAACCTATCTCGACTACTTTTAGGCAAGATATATTTAAGATTATTAGGTTTTTTTACCCAAAAAAATATATAAGAGTACTCATTCTCAAGAAGAAACTTTTCAATTTCAAAATCATAGTCTTGAACGTCCACTTTCAATAAACGAAATGTATCATTCTCATCGATAATTTTAGCTTTTTTTAAATTGTTAAATGTTGGAATGCGCGGAATACAAAGAACTAACGTAAAATTTTTTCTTAGCAAAAACTGTTTAGCGTGATTAAAATCAAAATTCTCTTCTTCTATTAATTGATCTGCTATTTTATCAGATTCATAAGGTAAAGCAAATATATTTTCGAAGCGGTCATCAAATTTTTCTAGGTCCCTTCTTGTAAAAGTATTTTTCATAGTTCCTCCTAAGATAAAAACTTCAAAAAGATATTTTATATACTCAACACCATCCAGTAATGTTTGTCCATTCCTCTCATATCATGAAGTATAAAATAAAAGAGAGGTCTTTTCATGATGAAACAGTCTCTTATAAAGGGAACGTTAATTTTATCGTCCGCAGCGATATTCACTAAGCTTTTAGGGCTTGTCAATGGAATAGTTATGGCTAGGGTGCTAGGCAGTGAAGGAGTCGGCTTAATGATGATGGTTGTGCCGATTGCTGGTTTTTTAATCGCTGTTACTACTTTAGGTTTAGATGTTGCCATATCCAAATTAGTGGCAGAGTATGATTCAAAAGGGAATGCTAGAATGGTCAAACGGATTTTAATTATTTCTTTGACGACAACTAGTGTATTAGCTATTTTATTAACGGCTAGTACACTGATTTTCTCTAAAGTCTTGTCCTCTCTTATTCTTACTGACCAAAGAGCTTACTATGCGTTCATCTGTTCTGTATTAATTGTGCCGGTCATTGCGGTATCAGCCGTCATCAAAGGCTATTTCCGCGGCAAACAATACATGACTCCCATCGCTTTATCTCAAGTCATTGAACAAATCGTACGAATTAGTTCAATATTTATTTTCGTCCAATGGCTCCTACCATATGGCATCGAGTTTGCCGCTGCTGGAGCGATCATAAGTGGGGTTTTAGGAGAAATTATTTCCTTGTTTTTCATTGGAATCGTCTTTAAAAAAATGAAGAAAGCAAGCTTCACATTACATTGCTCTGTATTGCAAGAAATACAAAATGGAAAAAATACTTTACTTGAACTATTCCACATTAGCCTCCCGATTACCGGAAACAATATTATACGTGCCACTACACTCGTCCTTCAGCCAATCATTATTGTACAAAGTTTAAATTTAGCAGGAATCGAGGCTAGTGCTGCGACAAAATATTACGGAACATTAATGGGATTTACCATGCCACTTTTACTTCTGCCAGCCTCTTTAGCCTCCAATTCTTTATCCGTCGCATTAGTACCAGCAATCAGTGAAGCAGATATACAAAAGGATTTCCTTTTAATCAACCATACAATTAGAAAAGCGGTTCAATTTTCACTGATGATTGGCGTACCTTGGACCGTCATTCTTTACTTTTTTCCTGATTTATTAACAATGGTGTTTTATCATTCTAAAGAAGCTGGAGCGTTTATCAAAATGTTAGCACCATTATTCCTTTTACAATACCTTCGTATTCCCTTTGGTTCAATCATTATTGGCTTAGGAAAGGCAAAGGCTGTCATGTTCAATCATATCTTCTCCTCTTTCATCTTACTGATAGCTATATTTTTATTATCATCGAATCCAAAGTTTGGCATATCAGGCGTTATTATCGCCTTAAATTTAGAGATTGTCCTAGCCACCTCTTTACATTACTTCACTGTTGTTAAACTAACTGGTTTTCACATCAATGTTTCTGATTTGTTAAAGATCCTAACAGCCAGTTGTATCATGGTCATAGGATCAATAAATATATATCAATATTTATCCACTCAACATCTAAACAATATAATCGTTTTAATTATTTTGCTGACTCTTTCATGTTTCATTTATCTATTTCTTCTTTTTATTTTCAAAACGTTTTCTCTTTTGGAATCTGAATAAATGTCAACATTCGAGCAAGTGTTTCGAACCCTAAGCCTCTTTTTAGCTCTGGAAGTTTATTACCGCCCTAAGAATAAAATGAGATTTAGAACCACAACACAAAACTTCAAATATTTGTATGACATTACTATTAAAAAGTTCATTTTTCACGATAGGAGTACTCCACTCGTTGAATACTTCCCCATTTTACTGGAATACTTATCTTCAAAGAAACAACATCAAAAGGAGTTGCGGTACTTGAAAAAGATAAGAATGTTGATGTTATTATTATTTACATTCATGCTGCCAATTGATACAAAAGCGGAATTTAAAGTTCCGGCAATTGAAGAAACGGAACAATGGAAAATTGAATTATTAGAACCCTCAAACGATAAAGGGGAAGTAGGAAAATTTGAAGTATACAGTCTTTTGGTGACTAATAAGGGGAAGAAAGCATACAATGCTAGCCTAGAGGTATATAGGAATGAAGCTGGTACGAACAAAATGTTTGGACTTGCACCCCAGATGAAGGATGACCTTGTGGAAACAAATCAGTTTTTTAGCTTCTCGAATTTTCCTGTTAAAGTCGAGACAGAAAAATTAGAAATCGTTTTAACTTGGGAAGATGAACCGGTTCAGCTGAAAGATGGATATAAATCGTCAGGTAGAAAATACAAAGAAACCGTTATATTCACTCCTTAAACCTTGGAAGTAATTAAATAAATATTTCTCCATAAAAAATAGAGCTGCTCTTCAAAAAGAGCAACTCAATTCCCTACCTGCCACGGTCGATTTGCTATTCGTGGCTTTTTATCTGTTTGGTTCGGCCCCAGCTGTTCGCGTGTCATCCTGCGCGGCTCCATTCCACGTTCAATGCGATTCATTAACCCCTTTGAAGACGTCGATACTAAAGGAGGAGCATAGACACGCATAGACTCTTGCTGACATGCTGGACAATCGATTTGTTCTTTACTGCCGCTCATTGATTTAAAAAACAATGTGAAATCTCCGCACGCCGGACAGCGAAATGTGTAACTCGGCATACTCCTCCCTCCACTCGTTCTTATTTCGGCAAAATATTTTTATCAAAAATTTGAGTAGGAATGGCCACCGTACAGCATGCATTCGGGATGTCGACAATGCCGTTAATTCGTCCCTCGATCGGAGCCGTACTTAAGATCATATAGGCCTGTTCCCCTGTATAGCCAAGCGTTTTCATATATTCAATCGCATTCAAACACGCTCGACGATAAGCTAAAGTCGCGTCTAAGTAGTGCTGCTTGCCGCTCTTTTCATCAACAGAAATTCCTTCAAACACTAAAAAATCATTGTAGTTCGGTTCCACTGGACCAGGTTTAAACACTGGATTTTCTGTAATATTGTATTTCTCCATTCCGCCTTTAATCACATCGACCTTCAAGTCGATCCATCCCGCCATTTCGATGCCGCCACAAAAAGTGATTTCGCCATCTCCTTGCGAGAAGTGAAGATCCCCAACCGATAACTTCGCTCCATCTACAAATACCGGGAAGAAAATTCGGGATCCTTTTGATAGGTTTTTAATATCGCAGTTTCCACCGTTTTCCCTCGGCGGAACGGTTCTTGCTCCTTCTTTCGCCACCCGATCAAATTCGGCTCCTTTTAATGTCCCTAGTACCGCTCGCTCAGGATTCGGTAAATTAGCCAGCGTTGGCACTCGATCTGGATCAGTTTCTAGCAGTGCTTTCTCACGTTCATTCCATTTATTTAATAGCTCCATCGAAGGGGCTACGCCAATTAACCCTGGATGAATCACTCCAGCAAATTTTACACCCGGCACATGTCGGGACGTTGTATAAATTCCTTCAAAGTCCCAAATCGACTTGGCCGCTTCCGGATAATGATCCGTTAAGAAGCTACCTCCATTTTCTTTAGAGAAGATGCCGTTAAAGCCCCATTCTTCTCCCTGAAACGCCCCGATGTCCAAAATATCAACGACTAATAAATCACCAGGTTCCGCTCCATTCACATATACAGGACCGCTCAACACATGCACCCGTGACAAATTGACATCACGGATATCACTTGGATCATCATTATTACTGATTTGTCCGTCTGTCCAATCTTTACAGTCCATTCGAAACGCGGTACCCGGCTCTACCGAAAAGGCAGCTGGAATATCCGGATGCCAGCGATTATGGCCTGGATGTGCTTGCTCCTCCATTGGTTTACTTAAGTCTAATCGAAACATCATTTTTGGCATAACCATTCTCCCTTCGACTGTTTTCTTCGTCAAGGTTCCTCATGGTAGCAATCTTTGTATGCGCTTACATTTTATCTTTAATATTGATAATTGTCAATATATTCATATATTAACAGAAGGTACAAAATCATTTTCCATAATCCCCAGTTCTTCCGTGTCTCCTTCTCCATACTATATCCACTTTATTTTGTACACCAATTGATTGAGCCTTTTTCCTCCTATAAAATGGAGAGAAAGAACATAAGGAGACCATCTCATGAAAACAAGAATTTTAACAACCATCAATGAAATAGAAAAACATCATCAAGTCAAAATCGTCTACGCCTGCGAATCTGGAAGCCGGGCTTGGGGATTCCCTTCTAAAGATAGTGATTACGATGTGCGATTTATTTATGTACATAAGAAAGATCATTATTTAAGCATTGATCCTGTGGGTGTTGGCAAAAAGCGAGATGTGATTGAGCTGCCAATTGATGATCTGCTCGATATGAGCGGATGGGAGCTGACGAAAGCGTTGAAACTTTTTCGCAAATCGAATCCGCCGCTTTTGGAGTGGATGCATTCACCGATCGTTTATTACACTGCTTTTTCAACGATGGAGCGGATGAAACAACTTGAGAAAGATATATTTGCGCCTCACTCGTGTATGTATCATTACTTAAATATGACGCGCAAAAATTACCGTGAGCATTTGCAGCGTGATCAAGTGAAGCTAAAAAAATATTTTTATGCGCTTCGCCCCGTTCTCGCCTCTAAATGGATCGAGCAATTCAATGAATTTCCACCGCTTGAGTTTCAAACATTGCTAGAAAACATGATCCCTGAAGGAAAGGTTAAAAGCGAGATAGAGAGGCTGCTAAAAAGAAAAATGGCCGGTGACGAGCTGGATAAAGAGGCGCCCATCTCATTGATTAATGAGTTTCTTCACGAAGAAATCATTCGCCTTGAAGCCTACGCTAAAACGATGAACTGCGCCCTTCCCGATCCGACGGAAAAATTAGATACGTTCTTTAGGGAAACATTGGACGAGGTTTGGCAAGGGTAAAATAATCAATCACTGTTTCACATAAGAGCTAAGTTTGAACGAAATTATCCAAGAAAAATATAACAAATCGAATTATTAATTTAAGTCGAGTCCACAAAGTTGGGCTCTTTTCTATTTATTAATATTTGTTAAAGATAATTCACTAAGAAACGGTAATTTTATGCCTGGCAAACGATAATAATCTTTACCTACTGATTGTTAACTTTGTAAAAACGATAGAAATGTGCCTTTTACATTGTCCGTAAATCCACACATTTAATATAACGTTGAATTTAATAATACAAAAGGAATGAACCTTTTAATATACCGAATTGAGAGGTAAAAATATGAATGAAGAAAAAAGTAAGCAGTTGTTAAGTAATTCATTGACGAAGTTTATAGACCCACTTCCTATTCCGCGTACTCTTCAGCCAATAAGTAGAAAAAAACAGTGTTCTTACTACGAAGTTACAATGTCTGAATTTACACAGCAATTGCACAGTGAACTGCCCTTCCCTACAACTGTTTGGGGGTATGAAGGAACGTATCCGGGTCCAACTTTTGAAGTGAATAGAGGAGAATGTGTTCATGTAAAGTGGAAGAACAACTTACCATTAGATCATCTACTCCCTGTTGATCAAACCGTTCATGGAGCAGCTCCTACTAATCTAGAAGTTCGAACAGTTGTGCATCTTCACGGTGGTTCAACACCGCCAGAGAGTGACGGCTATCCAGAAGCTTGGTTCTCGAAGGATTTTGAGAACGTTGGTCCATTATTTGAGCAAAAAACTTATCAATATCCAAATGATCAACGGGCAACAGCCCTTTGGTATCACGACCATGCATTGGGCATAACGAGATTGAATGTATATGCTGGGTTAGCTGGGTTTTACTTAATTCGCGATAATGAAGAAAAATCACTAAAGCTTCCAGAAGGCCCGTATGAAATTCCTTTGGTTATCCAAGATCGTTCCTTCAATGAGGATGGTTCATTGTTCTATCCAAGTTGTCCGAATGAGCTAGAAAATGGAAGCTGTGAAGGAGATGGACTACCGGACCCTTCTATCATTCCTGAGTTTTTCGGGAATACGATTCTTGTAAATGGAAAGGTTTGGCCATTCTTAAATGTTGAGCCACGAAAATACCGCTTCCGTTTATTAAATGGATCAAATTCTCGCTTTTATATTTTAAAATTTGATAATAAGAATTTACAATTTATACAAATCGGAACTGATGGTGGCTTATTAGAAACTCCTGTTACGTTAAAAGAAATCATTCTTGGACCAGCTGAAAGAGCTGATGTTATTGTTGATTTCACAAAGTTTGACGGGAAAGAAATAGTGTTACGAAATCTTGGTCCAGATGGTCCGTTTACTGGTGTATCTGAAGATCCTGCAGATCCAAATACAACTGGTCAAGTGATGAAATTTAAGGTCGTCAAACATTTAGAGGGAACTGATAAGAGTAAAGTACCAACAAAACTTTCTAAAATTAAAAGATTATCTCCAGAAGATGCTTGTAAACAAAGAGAACTAAGTTTAATTGAAGCAGAGGATGAATTTGGCCGTTTAAAGCTACTTCTTGACAATAAAGAATGGATGAACTTAATATCAGAGACACCTATTTTAGGAACTACTGAGGTATGGAACCTAGTAAATACCACACCAGATACTCACCCTATTCATGTACACCTAGTTCAATTTCAAATACTAGAAAGAAGACCTTTTAATGTGCAAAAATTTTTAGATACAGGTGAAGTAATCTACACCGGTGAAGCGGTACAACCTGATCTCAATGAAAGAGGTTGGAAGGATACAGTAAGAGCAAATCCTGGAGAAGTAACATCGATTATCGCACAATTCTCTCCTTACCCTGGAAAATACGTGTGGCATTGTCACATTCTAGAACATGAGGATCATGAAATGATGCGTCCATACGAAGTTATAAAATCAAAGTGTAAACATCATAAATTCGATGATTGTCCTAATTGTAAACAGGACCCATATGAAGGTCCGAGAAAAAAGTATTGTAAATGTAAACACCATAAAATAGAAGATAAGTTCCTCTGATTGAGTCTCTGACAACTCCTACTGCTTTAGCGGTAGGAGTTGTCAGATCAATATACTTCTCTTGTAGAACAAATGTACAAGAAATATTTCCAAACGTCATCTTTAAGTTCATTTTTTGTTTTGGGGAACAATCCATTTTTTACTTACATTCAGGAATTACATACTTACCAAATAAGTCTAAGGATGAAAGCACTTTATGGTGTTCTAATCCACCAAAATTCATTATGGCCATAAAATTCGTAACACCTATTTCACGGTAAGACTGAACTTGTTTAATCACTTCATCTGGACTTCCGATTACTGGATTAAGCTTCTGTTTAAGGATATCATACGAGATATTCGTCCCACGCGGGGTATTCATAAATAGTTGATAAGGATCTTTTGCATTGGATTCAGCATCTGCATATGTTTCACCAACATGAACGTGGAAGGCAACAGGGATTTCTAATTGATCTGGATTACCGTATCCCGATTTCAGATACATGTTTTTGTATGTATCAATCAGCTTTGCTAGTTCATCCCGTGATTTGCTAAATCCAAGCGCTATGAACTGACTTCCCATACTAGCAACATGACTAACACCTTCTTCACTAGAGGCTGCAATCCAA
Source organism: Bacillus sp. FJAT-52991 (assembly GCF_037201805.1). GTDB lineage: Bacteria > Bacillota > Bacilli > Bacillales > Domibacillaceae > Bacillus_CE > Bacillus_CE kandeliae. The sequence continues at coordinate 1,974,278 of NZ_CP147404.1, forward strand.
TGAGGAGGAAACGGAGCTTGAATTGGCTGGACACTAAGTTTAAGATCTTTGTATTGAAAAAACTTCCCTTGATGAGAAAAAGACTTCCCTGACCACGCCTTACGTAATACCTCTAGAGACTCATTAAAACGCTCACTTTTGTCCTCCCATGAAATATTATAACCATCAAATTCCTTCTGACTATTCCCACTACCTAACCCCAAATCTAATCTCCCATTTGATAAAAGATCAACAACTGCGTAATCCTCAGCAATTCGTAAAGGTTTATGTAATGGAAGTACTGAAACACCTACACCAAGGCGAATTCTATTCGTTCTTTGAGATACCGCAGCGAGCAGAACTGCTGGAGAAGGATTAATGCCAAAATCTGAAAAATGATGCTCTGTAAACCATACCCCATCAAAATTCATTTCTTCAGCTCGAACGCTTTGCTCCAATACTTCGTTGTAGAATTGTCTAGGAGTTCGAGATGATTGATTGGCGTAATGATCAAATATTGTTAATGTACTAAATTTCATGTGATATCGCTCCTGGTAATTTCATTTCTTTACTTCACAGATCCGATTACAAAAAAATCAAAATGATACTGTACCTAAAATAATCATTCTAGTTTTCTGAATCATTCCAGCGACGACTCGTTTCTAACCCATAATCCATATCGTAAACTTCTTTTATAGCTTTCACCTTTTCCAGACTCTCTTCGGTAAACACAGGTTTATTTTCAAAAGCATGAAGAACAATTTTTTCAAGAAGAACACCCACTGAAATATCGTGATACTCTGCCATTGCTTTCAAAACTTTCACCATTCTTTTTTCCATTCTAATTCCAGTTTGTACACGCTCAATTTTAATTTTTTGATCTTCTCCACTAGTCTGATCTTTATGTTGTGTCATCATTCCACATCCTTTTCGCTAAAAAACATTATTTTGTTACCTATATAACAACGCTGTGCGTTTTGTCAACTGTGTTATTATATTATCGATTTAACATAATAGGGTCCTGCCAATAAAAAGCGGAAAACATACAGTGAACAAATTTCGACGTAAAGAAAGCCAATGATCCCTATGCTAAGGATTCATTGGCTTTTATTCAGTATTATTCCTATTCCAGTGGAAAAATAATATGACACTGGGTCCCTAGTTGAGGTGTACTGTTTATTTCAATACCTCCACCATGAGCTATAATGATTTGTCTTGCAATCGCCATCCCTAATCCAGTTCCGGAATTGTTAGAAGAGGCACTCGTTCCTCGGAAATACCGGTCGAATAAGTGATCAACCGTTTCTTGATCCATACCTACTCCATCATCCTCGATTAAAATACGAATTTGTTTTGTATCGGACAGATCTTCATGAACGATAACTTTAATTTTCGTTTCGGGAGGATTATGTTTAATGCTATTAGCAATTAAGTTTTCCAATGCCCGCTTTATGTATCTTGTATCCATATGGAAAAATATTTCTTCTTTATTTGCTTCAAATGAAAATAGCTTGTTTTTTGACTCTGGTAATCCTTTCAGCTGCTCTATAATATCTTTGATCACATGTACTAGGTTTTTTTGTTCAAGTTGTATGGGAATAGTAGCATTTTTCAATTGAAAAGTTAGGTTGAAGTCTTCAATCAGTTGCTCCATATACTCCACACGCTCCTCCATAATTTTGGAAAATTGACGTACTTGTTCTTGCTCCCAATCGTATTTATGTGAAGATAATAGTACAGTATATCCCTTAATAACAGATAGAGGAGTTTTTAAATCATGAGACACCCCTGTCATCCACTCTTCCCTTGTCTTTTCCAATAACTCTCTTTCTACCGTGTTTCTTTGAAGTGTAGATGTGAGCTTAGAAAGAGCCTGCATCAATTCATGATACGTTTTATATTCGACTTTGCTTCGTCGATGTTGTTTTGCATGAAACTTCCAATAATAAGAGGGTTCTTCATATTTTCCTTTAGACAGATTTTCAATCCAATAAGCAATATATAGTAAAGGAGCACCTAATTGTTTTCCAAAAAATAAAGCAATCAACATTCCTATTACAATTATAGAAATAATCCACAGATTGTTTATCCAATAAAAAAATGGATTATTACTAGTCATTGTTTTTCCTAACACCCATGTTAGATCTTGATTGTCTATCGTTTTATACCATGTAGATAACTGATAGCCTTTTTTGGCAGGATACAGATAATCAGACACTAGTTCACCAGGAGTATAGTGGGTTTGTATATTTTTAGGTTTATTATAAGAAAATACTTCATTGCCTTGTTCATCTAATATTTGGAGCCACATTTCGTTATTTATTAAATCTTCTTTTATATTTAGGCTTACTGACATGTTTTGATTAGTAACAACTGTCTGTTCAACGATTTTGTTGATCGATAATGGTGAAGTTTCCGTTTTATTATGACCAAGAAAGAAATTGAAAAGAAGAATACTCATTACGATAAGTAAACCCCAAATCAGCATTAAATAGAAAAGTCGTGAAACGAAGTAAAAGGCGACACGATTTCTTAAATTCACAACAAGCCCTCATTTGTTTCTACTTCAAATATATACCCTAATCCCCGAACGGTTTTAATCCATTTAGGTCGACTAGGATCTTTCTCTATTTTTTCACGTAATCGTCGTACATGTACCATAACAGTACCATCGCCACCGTAAAATTCCCCCCATACATCTTTATAGATTTGATGTTTGCTCAAAATTTGGTTAGGATGTTCACAAAAATAGAGTAATAGTTTCATTTCCTGAGTGGGACACTCTACCCTTACACTATCAACAATAAGTCTTGCCGTGTTGGGATCTAGTTTGAAATAGCCATAATCGTACACCTGTTTACGTGAATGCGGTAACAATCCTTTAGTAGAACGCTTTAATTGTGCTTTCACACGAGCTACAACCTCTAAAGGATTAAAAGGCTTGGTAATATAGTCATCTCCTCCAAAACTAAACCCCTGCAATTTATCTAAATCTGTATTTTTAGCCGTTAAAAACAAGATAGGTACATCTGTATTTGAACGAATTTTGCTACATAGAGTAAACCCATCCATATCCGGTAACATCACATCTAACAATATAATGTGAGGATGTTCATGTAGAGTTTTTAAAAGCGTATCCGCTCCTGTAGTGGTTGTTAAGATGTTTTGAAATCCTTCCTTTTCAAAAACGGCTATTAATAAATCTAGAATATGCCGATCGTCATCCACAATCAAAATTTTATGATCTTCGAGTTTGAAAGTCATACTTGATCCCCCCTTCTACCTTAGTATTATTTTACATTAAATATAAATTCAAGATGCTGTTACAGGAAAGAATTTAGATCTCGTTCAGAGTTCTGAATAATTAAATTATTACACAACTCTTGATGTTATAAGGCTGTAGCATCAAGGGAAAACATTTTCAAAACAATTCGTTAAGTAAATGTTTAGGAAGAATTTCGTTCGTATTAAAAAAATTTCATTTACGATAGCAATGAGGTGAGGAACAAATGAAAGATCCAATAGTAGTAACAAACGAGCTGACAAAGCAATATAAAAAGCATATATCTGTGGACGGCTTGAATTTAAGGATTGAACGTGGACAAATTTATGGATTTCTTGGACCTAATGGTGCCGGAAAAACAACAACAATTAGAATGTTGCTAGGATTAATTAAACCAACGAAAGGAAGTATAGAAATTTTTGGTCAAAACCTGAACAAAAACCGTCTGCAAATTTTACAGCGAATCGGCTCGTTAGTAGAATCTCCAACATATTATGGAAATTTAACTGGTCATGAAAATTTAGAGGTTATTCGTAGATTACGAGACCTTCCGGAAAGACGAATTAAAGAAGTATTGGAAATTGTAAGATTAACCAAAGCAGCGAACCGATTAACAAAAGAGTATTCACTTGGAATGAAACAACGTCTGGGAATTGCTGCAGCGTTACTTAGCCATCCAGATTTATTAATACTAGATGAACCTACGAATGGACTAGATCCCTCAGGTATTCAAGAGATTCGAGAATTGATTAAAGAATTACCTGAGTCTGGAATGAGTGTTCTTGTATCCAGTCACCTATTAAATGAAATAGATCAAATGGCTACACAAGTAGGGATCATTAATAACGGAAAAATGATCTTTCAAGATTCGATTGAACGATTAAGAGAAAAACGAAAACCCCTTTTAAAAGTTGGAGTTAGTGATGTAGTTAAAGCAAATGAAATATTAACAAGAAAAGGGTTAAAGGTGGATTTGCAAAAAGATCTCTTGTGGCTATCCCGAACAGAACCGGAATTTGCCTCAGAAATCAACTCTATTCTTGTTCATTCAGGAGTATCTGTATACCGGCTTGAAGAAGTGAAACGGTCACTTGAAGATATTTTCTTAGAATTAACTGGTGCAGAGGGAAGCCTATGAAAAAGATATTATGGGCAGATAAATTAAAATTAAGACGTTCGTCGCTATCGATTATCGTTTTATTGGTTCCCTTACTTATCCTAGCATATGAATTAGTGAACCTTACCTATCGTGCTGGATATGTAGAAAAACAAGCTGAGATGTTCCAGGCTAGCTCGATGTGGATGTATTTATTGTATGACAATAGTTTGTTATTCGGTCTTGGTTTTCCATTAGCCGCAACATTGGCAGCCTCGATCATAGCAAACATTGAACATCAGGCGAATGGATGGAAACAAACTCTATCACTTCCTATTTCAAGAATTAAAATTTATTTAAGTAAATTTGTTTGGTTAACCGTTAGTTTATTTCTTTCACTGACTATTTTTCTAGCTGGCATGATATTTTTAGGGAAAATATTAGGATTTGAAGAAAATGTTCCATGGGAGCTATTGATTGGCGATTGTTACGGTATGTTGATTATAGTACTACCCATTATGGCCTTTCAATTTTGGTTGTCCATGACCATTAAAAATCAAGCTTTCTCCATTTTAATTGGGTCGATTTCAGCTATGATGGGTCTCTTTTTAGCAGCTGGTCAAACGACGAGGTGGCTTCCACTAGCTTATCCGAGCCAATCATCAACAGTTATTTTGCAGTATGAAGGGCTAGGATTGAATCCAGATTTTTCATCCTACCTTGTTGTCAGTCTCTTATTAGGTAGCATCCTATTATTTATCGGATCGATGCATTTTGCCAAACAAGATGTCCAGTAAGGAGGGAATACTTTGAAAAATGTTTTATATGTTGAAAGATTAAAGTTAAAACGCTCCAACTTATGGTTAATTCATTTAATAGGTCCCTTATTAGGTGTATTCCTGGCCTATACTAATTTCTTTAAAAACTATGATCTATTTATGCAACCTGGAGATAATGCGTGGATAGAAGCGTGGACACAAGTCGCCTTATTTATGGGTCCTTTTGTTTTACCCATCTTAATTGGAATATACGCAGCTCTTGTTTGTAGAACTGAACATGTGGGAGGCGGATGGAAGCAACTTTTAGCCTTACCAATCAAACACTCAGAGATTTTTTTAAGTAAATTTTTAACCGTAGTTCGCATGGTGATCATTACAATGTCAATTTTAATCATTTTCTTTATTGGATTTGGTTATATCAAAGGAGTAGAAGGAACTCCCCCGATATTTTCCATACTCGGATTCATGATCAGAGGAATTTTAGCCTGCTTACCTTTGATTCTTCTGCAACTAATTATCTCTCTAAGAGCTAAAACATTTGGTGTACCCTTAGCGGTTAGTATTGTTTTTACTCTCCCAGCTATTATTATTGCCAGCACACCAATAGGCCAGATTTATCCATGGACACAGCCTATGCTAGCCATGTCACCTGAAGATGAATCACCTATTCAATCTTATTTTTTATTTTATACACTATTAATTGGGACATTTATTGTTTTACTATTTTATGGGTTAAGAAGTTTCATTAAGCGTGACATAACTTAATGGTTGCTAGCCGATTTTCTCTTAGGATAGTGAAAATCGGCTTTCTTATAGTATACAAAGCAGCGTCGATTTTAGATAGGCTATGTGAATGTTATTACTTCGGTTTCGGAATTTGAGCTACTTCCTCTACCGTGCTAAAAATGTTGGTGTAAACATCTTGAATATTTACTTTATTTTTCACATCGTTATACAAGAAATACTTCCAAACGTCATCTTTATATTCTTGTTTAGTACCGCTATAAAGATAGCCAACTGCATAAGCATTGCCATCAATTTTAGGTGCAGTCTCGTATGTGACGTCTTCGTGTACAAAAGGCAAATGTGCTTTCTTTGTTTCGTTAAAAAATGTTCGAATGGTTAAGTCTTTATAAGTTGTTACATACTGATCATCATCAGCCTCAGAAAAATGCTCTGGCATAATGAATAACGAAAATGGATAATCAATAATATTAAAAAACAAATTAATATTATTGATTTTTTGTTTAAAAAATTTAAATTTTATTATTTACACCTTTAATTTCTTGTTATATAATCGAATCAACTAAAAGGAAGGAATTTCATTATGGCTTATAAAGTAATCACAAATTGTCCTGTCTGCAGTAAAACATTGAAAATTACAAAGTTGCAGTGCTCTCATTGTCACACTACGATTGAAAATGAATTTGAATTATCTAAGTTGGCATCCTTATCAAAGGATCAGCTTCATTTTGTGGAAGTATTTTTAACATGCAGAGGGAATATCAAAGAAGTTGAAAAGGAACTAGGGATTTCGTATCCAACGGTTCGTGGGAAGCTAACAGACATCATTTCATCCCTTGGATATGTGCAGCAGAAAAATGAAATAGACGAGAAAAAAGTTGTCACCATGTTGGAAAATGGCGAAATCACACCAGAAGAAGCCATTAAGCTCTTAAAAGAGGAATAGGGAGGAATTTATCATGAAAGAGGAAATTACAAGAGTGTTAACAATGATTCAAGAAGGGAAGATTGATGCAGATAAGGGATCAGAACTGATTCAAGTATTAAAAGAGAAAGAAGAAACAGGTAATAAGCTTTTTGAAAAACCGACTAAATACTTAGATAAAACATTAAAAATTCGTGTTGTATCAGCCGAAAACGATAACGTCACGGTCAATTTGCCTATAAAACTTGTCAAGGCAGTATTAATGGCTGGACACAGCATCGCAGCGAGTATTCCTCAATCGGAAAAATACGTTAAAGATATAGACATCAGCCTTATTATTGAAGCAATCGAAAACGAATTAGATGGCCAAATTGTTGATATTAAATCGGCAAACGGGGATACCGTTTCGGTCATCATTGATTAGTGATTTGCTTATGATGCATGTAAAAGTGAAAGCAAAAGACGTTCGGTTTACCATCCCAATTCCATATGCTATTTTAAACATTGTTATTTCAATTTTGTCTTCAAAATTTTTTCAGCAAAATGCAAACAAATGGACAAAAGAGCACTTCGAAAGCAAAAAACTGGACTTTACCTTTCCTCTAATAGACAAAAAAACGCTAAAGCCTATCGTCAAGGAACTGAAAAATTATAAGGGGATCATGCTAGTAGATGTCAAAGCTAAGGACGGTACTGAGGTTAAGATTAGACTATAATTTATTATAGAATACACCGACCACTGACTGGCATTTTGAAGAAAAAGCCTAATTTCTCTGTGACGGATACGAAAGATCCCACATATCCCGAAAACTCCCATTGATATATGCATCATCCCAATTCATTTTTAACACCTGCTCATAAAGTGAAACTTCAATCAGTGGGGGTTTTCTTCATCCCCCACCTACCCGGCTACGTTCCTTCTGCCATGTTGAGGTAGGGGTCTTACAGCCCATTAATGCGGGATAAATTTTTTTCTTTACCCATTCTGGGGTACAGCCAACATTTCGGAAATTTTGTACGCTAAGCAAATTTCAACCTAAAAAAGTCGGATTCCAGCACGCTAAGGAACCGACTTTTTATTTGGCTTGTTAAGCTGAAGCCTCCGTTAGTTGAATACCACGCTATTCTTTAAAGGCACTTCCTGAGACATTGCCTCTCTTTGATACAAAGAAATATACGAATACATAAACAAATAAACTTCCAATTACAAGATTGAATAAGTTAGCAGTAGAAGTATGAATGAACATAGCGAAATATAGAATAAAAAATTGTGCATATAATATAGCCAAGACAAACTTTAAGAAGGAATCTTTTATCTGGGATTTAGAAATAGGATAAAGTAATACACTTTGTTTCATTTCATGTTGTAAAGGAATTACTTGAAATCCAGTCATAAATAAAATCAGGAGATTAAAAATCCAACCACTTGTTGGTACAACATAATTAACAAATATACCCATTAAAGTAAGTCTTAAATAAAGGTAAAAGTAATCATTATATCTTACAAATAAGTGTGAGTATAAATATACGAATGTACTACTTTGACTATATGGGATACACCTTTTCAGAATCATAGTAAGCAAACGTCTTTTCCGAAAAGAACGTTTAAGATTAGGGACATCCATGAAAATATTAATAAATTTAAAGCTTCTTAATAAGGCACCTTCTTCTTCATCTATTAGCCACTGCCAATTCAGAATTCTTTTTTTTCCTATGAAATAAATTAAATGGACGAAATTTATACTCAATAAAAGAAACTCAAAAATCCAGTCATTTTTAAACAAAAAATAGCACATTAAATATATTGAAAAAAACCTAATTAACCTATGTAACACAAATTGTACATAGTTCTCTAACCATTGTTCAGTCCACTTCATTAAAATGTTATAAGCAACAATCCCCACTATTAACAAAAGGACGGGAAGATTTATATTAGTTGTGTGTAAAAATAAGGATAAGAAAACAGTAATGAAACTAAGCAATTTAATAACATCAATAACAAAACTATATACAAGTGATTTAATAAAATACGACTTTAATTTCACTTCTAATGGCAAGAAAAATAATATATCTGCCCTTTTAATAAATGTACGGACCTTTGTCCGTATTAAAAGGAAGGTTACAAATAGAGATAAGATTACTTCAACAGATATTTGCGGAGGCATCCACTTAAGGAATAAATTAAAATAATAAATAAAGATACTACTAATGATCAGAAAAAAGTAAACAACATTCGCACCAATGATTGAATAGTATCTGAACATCTTTCTATAAAATTCCTGAAACCTTAAACCCCATAATGTTTTTATATCCATTAATACACCCATACCTTCATTGAGTAATATCCAAATTTACCCAATCCCTTTTACATAAAGATACCACAAACGACCGTTTATGGTACAGATAAATATTTTTAAAAAAACAACCTATTTCTATTAATCTGTAGAACCAAAACTCATTCCTAAAATCAAAGTTACATTTTTAATATCTGATACCGTTTTTGGTGCTAATATAGGGTTATAAACTACTTTTTCAGGTGATGAATGATGATATTTGGTTATGCACGTGTAAGTACAGAGGAACAAAACTTGGATATGCAAGTTGACGCCCTTAAAAAATTTGGAGTGGAAAAAATTTATAAAGAAAAATTGACCGGAACTAGAAAAGATAGACCCCAACTAGAAGAACTTCTTAAAGTCTTACGCAGTGGCGACAAAATTGTTGTATATAAACTTGATCGTATTTCACGTTCTACAAAACATCTAATTGAACTTAGTGAATTATTCAATAATATGGACGTAGATTTTGTCTCTATTAACGACAGTATTGATACTTCAACTGCAATGGGGAAGTTTTTCTTTCGTACAATGGCAAATATTGCAGAGTTAGAGCGAGATATTATTAGCGAGAGGACAAAATCAAGGCTTCAAGCAGCAAGATCCAGAGGAAGGAAAGGTGGCAGACCATCGAAGAAAAGGGATAAAGTTGAAATGGCGATAAAAATGTATAAAAGTAAGGATTATACAATCAACGAAATTACAGAAGCAACGGGAATCAGCAAAACTTCACTGTATAGATACTTAGACAAAGTAAATTAGGTTCATAACAAAAATATTTATAAGGATTGATTTTATTTGAGTGTGAAAGAACTGCTGACATCAGAACAGCGAAAGGAAATTTTAAACCTTAATAATTTATCGGAATATGAATTTACTTCTTATTACAGTCTATCTGACTATGATATTGATGTTATAAATCGTCATAGAAGAGATCACAATCGCTTAGGGTTCGCACTCCAATTATGCATTCTTAGAAACCCCGGTTGTTCTTTAATTAATATGTTAGAAATACCCGAAGGCCTTATTAAATACGTCGCTAATCAAATTAATGTAAATCCAGAGGTTTACTCTTCATATGCTCAACGTGATACAACTAGACGTGAACATTTAGAAGAAATACGTCAAGTATATGGATATAGAAACTTTAATAACAGTGATTATCGGACGATTTCTAATGTTCTTTTAAAATCCGCATTGGAAAATGGAAATTCGATGTATCTAGTACGCACTGCAATCGATTTATTAAGAAAGGAAAAAATAATTCTTCCTGCAATACCAACAATCGAGAGGATGGTTTGGCTAACAAGAACACGTGCAGAGAAAAAAATATATGCCACACTAACAAATAATCTTTCTGTAAGACATAAGCGTGAACTAGAAAAGTTGATTGATTTAACGGTAAATAATAATAAAACTCAATTAGCTTGGCTTCGAGAAATTCCCGGACAGTCATCACCAGATTCTTTTTTAAAGGTCATAAAAAGATTAAAGTACATTAAGGAAATGAATATTGTAGCCAATACTGCATTAATACACCCCAATAGACTTTTACAATTGGCACGAATTGGGGCTAGATACGAACCCCATTCTTTTAGAAGATTTAAAGAAGATAAAAGATATGCATTATTAGTTGCTCACTTAATCACTCTTTCCCAAGACTTAACTGACCATGCCATTGAAATTCATGATAGACAAATGATGGTGTTACAAGCAAAAGGCAGAAAAACTCAAGAAGAGATGCAAAAACAAAATGGAAAGTCAGTAAATGAAAAAGTTGTGCATTACGCAGATATAGGAACGGCTTTAATTAATGCCAAAGAGGAAGGGATCGATCCCTATGTGGCACTGGAGCAAGTAATGCCATGGGATAAAATTGTAGAATCGATCGAAGAAGCTAAATTATTATCAAGACCAATGGATTATGATTACCTCGATTTAATAAAAACTCGATATAACTATTTAAGGAAATATACTCCTAGCCTGTTGGATTCTTTAGTGTTCAAATCTACTAAATCAGCAGAGCCTTTATTGAAAGCATTAGATACCCTACGCGAATTAAATGATTCTGGAAAAAGGAAAATTCCTGATGGCTCACCTTTGAATTTTGTTCCTAAACGTTGGCAAAAACATGTATTTGATGATGAAGGTAACATTAACCGTCAATATTATGAAATGGCTGCCTTAACAGAACTCAAAAACTATATCCGTTCTGGTGATGTTTGGGTTGAAGGTAGTCGATTGCATAAGGATTTTGAAGAATATTTAGTGTCTAAAGATGATTGGGGAAAAGCAAAGATTAATGGGATTAATATAGCTGTTAATGTAAGTTTTGAACAGTATATACAGGAAAGATATGAAACTTTAAATACTAAACTTCAATGGATTTCCAAAAATATTGATAAAGTTGAAAGTATCAACATTGAAAAACAAAAGATACATGTTGAGAGACTTCAAGCTGATACTCCTGAAGAAGCTAGAAATTTCAGCTTATCGCTTTATAATATGCTTCCAAGAGTTAAACTCACTGATTTATTAATGGAGGTAGCTGAATGGACTGGATTTGAAGAATCATTTGTTCACGCTTCTTCAAATCAACCACCCAAAGGTGAGGAAAAGTCTATTGTGATGGCTTCGTTAATGGCGATGGGGACAAATATTGGATTAACTAAAATGGCCGAAGCGACTCCTGATATTTCATATCGCCAGATGGCCAATGTTATGCAATGGAGATTACATGAAGATACGATGACTCGCGCTCAAGCTACACTGGTAAATTATCAGCACCGTATATCATTAACTTCATTAGGATTTAAAAAATATCAGGTACCAAATTAAATATGAATCGTACCTGACATTTTTATTGACAATTATTGTATTTATTTGGAATTTTTTTAATTCTTTCTCTTATTAAAAGAACGACAGCAGTTAAAATAAACATAAGGATACTAATCAAAACTATAATTTTCATTTCTAGGCCAAAAAAACTTAATAAATATTGTGATACAAAAAACATAATACCGGGGGCTAGAATTTTAAGCCCAGTGTAAAAAAATTTTTTATCCTTTTTAATTAATGAAAGGATAATTATAAAAACTAACCCTGATAATAAAGATCCCATTATAGTTCCCTCTTAGTTAATTATTTTTTTCTTTTTTTACCATAATTATAATAACCTCTTACAAAATGCACAGAGAAATTTACTAAATCCGGTATTGTTGCTAAAAACCCCCCAACTGCCATTGCTGCTGCTTTCCTTCCCAGCGCCTTGTATACCCGTTTTTTCGCTACTTTAATCATGTTTTTGCCGCCACTGTATTTTAAATGTCTTAACACTGTATTATACTTTACCGTTTCAGCCTTTTTAAATTTACTAAACCCTACCATACCTATCACAAAAGTTACAATATGACCAGCAATTGTTCCAGCTGCATTCCATCCAACATAACTTGCAATAACTCCTTGTATTCCCATTTTGAAAGCATATTTGATTCTTGCTGATGAAAAACTAGCTTTTTCACCATTAGGATCAAGATTCATAACTGGATTGTTATTCCCATAATTATATCCATTCTGTGTTCGAGGATCATTATAGTCTCCAGTGACTGGATCTCTAGCTAAAAACACTCCCTCTTTCGGTTCATAATAACGAGCCATTAAATAGTAAAAGTGAGTCTCTTTATCATACCGATATCCTGCATAACGGTATGGATTTGCTTCTGCCATCGTTCCGCTTTGCGACAAAATATTTCCCCAAGCATCATACTCATAGGAAGCTACAGTACTTCCTGACGCATCTGTTAACGCCACCACATCTTTATGACCATTCAAGACATAATAATACGTCTGACCGTTTTTGGTCATTGTTAGCGGAAAACCGCTTTGATCATAACTGTACTCTGCCGTAATCTTACCGCTCTTGTTTGTTTCAAATAACACATTGATGCCTTGGTTATAATGATAATTTGTAGTTTCACCGTTTACCGTTTTGCTTGTCCGTCTACCTTGTTCATCGTAGGTATAGGTCGCTACTGTTTGACCGGAAAGCGTTTTGATTTCCACTAGTTCATCGAATGCATTATAGATATACGTATATTGATCATCTTTTACCCGGTTCCCACTTTTATCGTAGGTATAAGCTTGTCCATTTACAGTGGTCAGTTGATTATTAGCGTTATGTGTATAATTTGTGACCTGTGTTTGTCCATTTTTTACTGTTGTTTTTTTCGTCCGGTTTCCTACGACATCATATTCATAGGACTCTACTGTTCCATCCGACAGAGTCTGACTTTTCAACTGGTTCAGCTCATCGTATGTGTAAGAACGATTTCCTTGGGAAGAAGTGACTGCTGTTATGTTTCCATTGTCATCATAGTCAAATGACTCAGATAATAGATTGTTTGTTCCTCGCTTTACCGATAATGTTTTTAATTGTTGGGCTGTATCATAGTCTAGATCAGTCGCAACACCGTTCACATAAGTCATCATATCTGGAAGACCATTTTTTGTATACTTTAGATCTACCTGTTCCATTCCGTTACGTGAAATTTTCTCTAATTGACTATTGGCATTCAATCCATATGACTGCTCTACCACGTCTGTATTAGAGCTTAGTTTAGCCGAGATCAGCTCATTCGCCGCATTATAGCCATACGTGATGGACTGGTTCCCTTTTGTTTCTTTTTTCAAATTCTCGTTCGCATCATATTCCAATACTTTCGCCTGTTGGGTTGTCTCATCAGTCACTTTTTCCACATTGCCGTTGCTATCATACTGATAGGACCACTTTTTTACTCCGTTAGCCGAAACAGATTTGAGTTGGTTAGCCGCATCATATTCATTTTGAATGGTGATGGTTTTTACTGCATCTACTGGGTTTTTAATAGTTTTCAAGTTCCCATTGTCATCATATGACAGGGATGTTGTTTCCCCCAGCGGCTCTTTCCGTGATATAAGCTGATTTTGATCATTATATGTCATCGTCACGACTTTACCCGCCGCATTGGTGATTGTCGTCTTATTTCCATTCTCATCGTAGCCGTAAGACGTCACATGATTTTTAGCGTCTTTTACAGAGGTCAGTAGCTGGCGCTGATCATAGGTGAAAAAGGTGGTATTTCCTTTCGGATCTTTTATACTTGTTACATTTCCCAAAGCATCAGTCAATGTTACGGTTGTTCGTCCTAAAGGATCGACAGCTGTCTTCTGATAGTTATTTAACTGATCATACGTATAAAATTCTTTCGATCCGTCAGGGAAGATGGTTGATGTTTTGTTTCCATACTCATCATATTCATACTGCGTTAAATTGCCAGCCGGATCTTTTAGGCCAATAAGATCTCCTTTTGTATTATATATATACGTTGTTGTACCTTTCGCATCCGTCATTGTTTTCATGTTGCTATACTCGTCATACGTATACGTCGTTATGTTACCTTTTGGATCTTTTTCTTCTAATACATTTCCTTTTGAATCATACTGCTTGTTGGTAATGTATCCTTTCGCATCCTTTATTTTTTTCGGATTAAAATTCGTATCCATTTCCATGTATTCAATGGTATCACCTAGTGGGTCTGTGATGGACTGAATCACATAGTTGTCATTCATTTTATAGTTAGTGACACCGCCCTCTGGATCAGTCACTTCCGATGTATAGGTGGCAATATCATAAGCATATTCTGTGACAGGGATGGTTTCTCCTGTTGTAGACGGTTGCTCAATGGAGTAGATAAACCCGTTTTCATAATTAAGCTTGGTGACTTTCCCATTTGCATCCACAATTTTTTCCATTTTTCCATCAGGATAATAAGTAAAGAATGTGGATACATAATTGGTTGAATCTTTATACTTTCGTACTTCTCTCAGCTGACCTTCAGACGTATAATGGTATGTTACCTTTTTGCCCTCAAATGTCACACTAGAAATACCATGAAACCCGTAATCCATTGTCATCTTCCGACCAGAGGCATCAGTAATACCTGTCACATTCCCTTTTGTGCTATATGTGTAGAATTTGTATTGCCATTACGGTCTTGTTCATATTCTAATTTGGCCACTGTATAGCCAGAAGTTTCTGGATCTTGGGCGATCTTTTTAAAACGAGACACGTTTCCATACTTGTCAGTCAGCTTATAGCCATCTGTTCCATCTTTTATGAGTGTTAAGTATGTCCCAGCTGGTGACTGATACTTACCTGTTGATGCATTGTATGGAAATGCATGAACTGTTCCATCACGATCTGTATACGTAATATTTTTATCTGCGGTTTGTTCCGTTATACTTTCTGAACCGGTAAATGACCAGCTAGGTCCCAAGGCGTCAACTTCTGAAGCTTTGGTGTTGTATGTTCGTTCAAATGAAATGCGCGAACCACCGCGACCACTAATGTCAAAATCGGTAAACTGAACAACTCCGTTTCCCGTTCCTAAATTGACATACGCCTGTCCATCTGTTAGTTCTTGCTCATTGTATGTCCAGTAATCTTCTAGGCCAAGACGGCTGTTAGAGACATAAGTGATAACAAGTAAAGGTGAATAGCCTGCATAATTTAGGTTATCTCCGGAATAAAACTTTTTATAAGAAGCTGTTCCTTCTGAAGCAGACTTTAGTAAGAATCCAAGACTTTGATTGGGTGATGCTAAGATTTGTTCCATATAAGATGGTGTAATAGACCATTTATAATGATTGTCCTCCAAAGTACTGCCTAATGCTCCAACATTTTGAGAAGAAAACTTAGTTGGATGATAATCCCCTCCGTTAGTAGTCCACAGAGCGGAAGAAGTCCGGCGATTCCATGTCGCATAGTTTTCCTGCCAGTCGCTGGCCATCGGATAAAGATCTAGCTGGACAGGTGTATCATTCCATACGGAAGAAGCCCATAAATTTAACTCTGCATCAAGAACTCGGACTCCCGCTGGAAAATCAGGTATATCAAATTTTAATAAAGAGCGGATCACATTAGTTGTGGTTGAATTCTTATGAAGTCCAGCTCCAAGTTCCAAATCGGCGCCACCCGTTTGAGTAGGGCTCGCACTGCGAATATTTGTATCGATTAGCTCCGTAACCGGCTGATACTTAGCAATCGTTGGATCAATGGTTACAGGATAGACACGACTGTCATCTAGCAGCCATTTCTGATCCGGGATAATATCGACAAGAAGTTGATGCCCTTTCTTCCGAATGTTCATTTCTACATCATAAGACATAGCTCCTTCTGGAATTGAGTCATCTGAAAAACTGACAAACCCTTCAGGTTTCAATGAATCATACATATACGGCTTTTCTAAGTAGTAAAGAGGCTTTTTCGTTTTTTTATCTTTAAATAACACTCGGCCATCTTCTTTAGTCTCATAGGTTAACCCTTTTAAATCAATAGCAAAAGAGTAGGAAATAGCTTCATCTGGTTGCGGCTTTTCCTTTAAAATGATATCTTCTTTCACTTTTTGATTCCCTACAGTGTACGTTAAGTCTGTATCATCGAATGCTTCCTGATAGGTAATACTGTTTTTATTGACTTTGGCAGAAGCATGATTGGGCGCTTTTCCTTTTTTATCCGTTGGCACTGGAGTCAAAGAAATAGATGTGTCCCCTTCTTCTACTTCAACCGCGGTCTTGTTTTGCGACCATTCTTTCGAGAAATCAACGTCAAATGTATTGGCCGTATTTGAGATCGTATCCGATGTGGAATCTACTTCAAGTGTGTTATCAATCTCTTTCCATTGTTTTGAAGAAGGATCTTTATAATGGAGCGGTGATGGAGAAATTTCCGTCGTCAACGTTCCATCTGGATTTTGATACGTTTTCGATGTTTCCGTTCGTTTGTCGATCAATTCTTTCTGCTTTTTTTTCTGTACTACAGGTGCTTCCTTTTTGGTTTCTTTTGGATGTTCAGCTGCCACTGGATTCATAGGCAAAATACTGCAAAACATAGAAAAAACCAAAAGTTTCGCTATCATTTTCTTCAAACGTTCTCCTCCATTTCTATCTATCTAAAAAGTTGTATTTATTCATACCTACTTGAGCAATGTTGCAAAAAGTCAATTTAATTGTTTGAAAGTTAAGAAAATTACACCAATAAACTTATCAATCTATCACTAGACATTAAATGACTTATAAATTACGTGATGGAAGTCTCATTAGTTGCATGATTAAACACACTAATAGTATAATAATTCTTTTTATAAAAGAATATGGGTGATAATACTTATATTGGAAAATCACTCTTCTTGTTGGGTATAAAAATTTAATAAAGGAGAATTGGTGACTAATTGACCAGGAGTGTTTGGCATTTAAGATATTTATTGACAATACTGTTCTGAAACACGTTTCTTATTCCATATTAGAGAGCTTTTTTAAACTTTACTCATTTAATAACCGCTTCTACTGGAGCAAATGGCATGAAATGAAACGTTTCAAGTTTACCACACCTTGTTAAATGAGCTGTTGCTGAATTGTCTAGATTTATTGCAAATCTATTTTTAAATCCGCTGTGAAGATTCTTTTCATTCTCTAGTATTTTTTCGTATCTGAAACAGACTTAACTTTTTTGTGTCCGGTATATTGACGTAGATCCAGTTGCACATTCGTTAAAAAACCGTCGGTATATGTGTATGTTGTTGGCTGATTATTCGCATCCAACACAGAAATTAGGTCCCCGTTCGCATTATAAGAAAATGTAGTGACTGATCCGGTTGTCCCATCTTTAAAGGTCGTGGATGTTTTCAAATTTCCATTAGCATCATACGTATAGGCCGTCTTTTTCGTTCCTTCAAAGCTGGTCGAGATGATGCGACCATTTTGATATTCTAATGTCAATGTACGGCCAGATGCATCTGTAATGCCTGTCAATGTGCCATTTGCCTGACGCTGATACGTAATTTTGTTTTTATTTCGACCTTCTTCATAATCAATTGGATAAATTCTACCTTGTTGCTCAGGGTTTTTAATGAGATCGCGGAAAACGACTCTATTCCCGTTAAAATCAGTTAACACAAAGGCATCCGCATTAGCTTTAATTAAATTTAGATATAAGCCGGCTGGAGCCTTGAAGGTTTTAGTCGCAGTATCATACGTAAATGTATGAGCTGTTCCATCTGCATCTGTATAAAGAACATTTCCATTTGGAAATTCAGCCATCGTTTCGCTTCCAGTAAATGACCAGGCATATCCTATTGGTGAGTCTTCTACTGCTTTAGAATTATATGTTCGATTAAAAGAAAATCCGGAATTACCGCGACCGCTTATCTCAAAATCAGTGAAGTCCAATACTAAATTTCCAGTACCAATATTGGTATACCCTTGTCCATCTGCTAATGAGTGTTCAACATATGACCAATAATCTTCATGTCCTAACCTACTAACAGGATAATAGGTGATCGTCAATTTAGGTGAATACTGCAGTTTTCCTGAATAATCCCCCGAATAAAATTTCTTGTAAGTAGCCGCATTTTCGTTTGTTGCCTTAAGTATCAGCCCTAAATTTTTAGAAGGATCATTCATCCATTTTTGAATAATTTCCGGTTTAATAGTCCATTTAAATAATTGAGGTTCTGCGGCTGTTGTATCTAGCGCTCCAATCGTTTGAGATGAAAGAAGGGTTGAATTAAAATCGCCACCTTTATTTGTCCAAAGAGCACTTTGTGTTCGGCGCTGCCATGTTGCACGATTTTCTTCCCAAGTATTATTCATCTCATATAACCCAATACTGGATGCTGTATCGTTCCATACAGGGGTATAGTCCCGAAAATGCGGATTTACAACGTTAAGCTGTTCTAACATGCAAAATTCTCTGTTTTAACAACGATAAGGATTTGGAGACAAGTCATATGGGACACTACCAAGCCTTATTTCATGTGTTTTTGAATCTATCTCAATAGATTAGACCCTATTGGTACATTGCCTGTAATCCCTGATATAACTGGTCTTACATTCTTACCGTTGTAAATACGCAAAATCCTGACGCCACCCCGTAATA
Organism: Bacillus sp. FJAT-52991; assembly: GCF_037201805.1. Lineage (GTDB taxonomy): Bacteria > Bacillota > Bacilli > Bacillales > Domibacillaceae > Bacillus_CE > Bacillus_CE kandeliae. The sequence continues at coordinate 1,993,393 of NZ_CP147404.1, forward strand.
GGAAAATGGTCAAAAGAAGCAATAAAAAATGGACCTTTAAATTGCCCAACCTTGAAGTATTAAAAGAAATGGAAATTAAGATACCACTAAAATAGAAATAGGATATATCTAAAAAAGTCGATTTCTTAAACGTACAGGAAATCGACTTTTTTATGTTGGAAATTTGCTTAGCGTATAATATGTGCGAAATGTCGGCAGTACCCCATTCTGTCTAATCCACTAAATTTCCTGTAAAATATACTCCTTTGTTCTGCAAAATGGCCCGATTGTTGAATATCAAATTTTATCAATTCCATTTCCAGTGACAATAAAATGTGGACTGTTTTCGTTTCGATTAAAAAATCTCCAGTGTTCACTTTGTTCATCATCTTCAGAACTATCTGGAAAGACCTCTAATTTGTAACCCTCAGTTAGTTTCACCATTAATCCACCTACTTCATCAGAATCAATTTGTATTACTTTTATTTGTCCATTTTCCTTTGTAAAAGCTTTAATACGTTCATCAAATCGATTGTTACCTTGTATATCCCAATCGAATTCTTCATTTAATTCATTCCATTTTGAGCTTGGAGAATAGAAATCCCTTGAAGCAACAACAATTTTATTTCCTCTAGTAATTCTCCACGAACATTGGATATGTAAAGCATATTCTGCTGATTCCTTAGTTTTTCCTCTTCGGAGTATTTGAACTATATCCCCAAAATCAAGCCAAAAAAGGTTAGATGCTCGTCCTGCATACTGTAATTTCAACCCCACTAGTTTTTCTACTTGAGATTTAATTGCTTCCCTCATATTCGACTCCTTTAAAATCAAAATGTAGACGGTATATTCTGATTATACATTGTTCTATCCTGCTTCGTTAGTTCAATAACACAGGCTCTTGTTTTTCTTCTAATTCATATACTTCATCCCACTCTATTCCACAAGCCGCCGCATGTATATTAGGATCGTATTTCTGGCCACTTTTTAAAATTGTATAGATTAAATTTGCTATTTTACCACAAAGGTGACCAATTGCCTTTTTCTTTATCATTCCTTCTTCCACTTTACGATCATAGTAAGCTTTAAAGACAGTAGGCTTTCTTTTCCCATTTGCTAACATCATCATAGACATCTGATAAAGTACCCGACGTGCATCCCGAACACCACTATATGTCTGTTTTGCCGAGAGTACTGAAGTACCAGATTGAGAATTTTCAGCCGATACACCTAGGTATTTCTTAAATTCTTTGTATGTATTAAATCGATCTATATCGCCAATAACTCAGTAGCATGTAATGCATTAAAATAGTACATTCTTTTCTTTAAGCACGACAGAAACTTTATTATCTCTGTACAACTGATCCAATCACTGGAACCAAAAACATCCATTTAAAGGTAACTCAATAAAAAAACGAGAGCGTATCACCACGCATCTCGTTTTTTAACCGCTAATCGTTATCAGCCTCTACAAATTCTTTAAGAGCAGATAATTTTTTATCCCAATATTGTTCAAAAAAGGAAAGCCATTGTTTTAGTTCAACAAGAGGTTCTGGCTGAAGCTTGTACCGAGTTTCTCTTCCGACTTTCTGACTGCTGACCAGACCTGCAACAGAAAGAACATGTAAATGTTTGTTAATAGCCGTGCGGGTGATTGGAAAGTATTCCGTCATTGCAGTAATTGACATTTCCTTATCAGCAAGCAATTTTAACAATTTTCTCCGCGTAGGGTCAGCGATTGCTTGAAATACATCATGCTTGGGCGGAGATGTGACCAATTTAAGCCTCGATATTTGCAGGAAGAGTTTCTTTTACAATTTTTTCCCATCCGCCGTCCATAATACCACGAACAACTGAGTGAGGCTGTCCAAACTCGGTGACTTTTTCTGCATCCCAGCCAGAATGAATCAGTGTGAACTCTGTTTTACCATCTTCTAAAGTTTTCAATTCAAAAGTTAGATGCCAGTCTTTCCCCCAGTCAAAACCGACACGGTTCATAGGGTCAATTTCTGTTACTTTACAAGGTGAATCACCAAATTGACCTGCATGAAGTATAAAATCACGTCCTACAATAGGTTCAAAAGTATTTGGCATCCACCATGAAGCAATGCCTTCTGATGTTGAAACAGCTTTCCATACTTTTTCGATCGGAGCATTAAGTACAATTGTTTTACGTATTTCTGGTAAAGTTTTCTCTGTTTGCATAACCATGCCTCCAAACTGCAATATAACACCTTTTAGTATCAAAATGATTATAACACCTTTTAGTGTCACATCAAATATTTTTTCTTATTTGATTATCCCCTTAAGTTTTGTTTGTAATTCTATCATGTACTAGAAAGCTCATCCTGTACTTCTAATTTCGCGGTTTGTTGGCAAGCCCTCATCGCCATCAAGAGGAATATCTCTATTTATGTTCCAATTATTTTTTCCCCTCTTGGCTTTAAGCTATTTTGATCAGGCTCCAACGTGATCCCAATGTTATCGAAGGTTTCATCTTCTTGGAGCTCATATGTCAAAACACCTGAACCATGATTATTAGGTTTAAAAATCCCCGCATTTTGCCGTACTCCATTGTTTAGCAACCAAACTTGGTACACTTTTTTGCCCTCTGCTTTTGGTAAATTGTCCACTTGTATAACTAGCTTTTTGTCATCGCCTTGCTGCACAATAAAAGCAGATCCATTCGCCTCTACTCTATTTTGATCGACGGAAGTTAAAGGAAGAGTGGATAAAACTTCAACTGGCTGACTGCTTCTTTCTTCTTCAGTTACTGCTTGATTTCTCATTTGGATATTTGCTGTAGTGAATACGGTTGTTGTCGTGAACAATATTAAAATTAATACAGTGGTCAAAGGGGTGAATTGCTGTTTGAAATAAGTGAATCCTTTTTTTAGATTACTTACAAATGAATCTGCTTCTTGTTGCTGTGGTGCGAATACAAAATCAAGCACTTCGGATTTTAATGATTCCGGTACTTCCGTTTTCTCAAAGTCGAATTGGAGTGCTTCCCACGCTTCTTTTATCTGAATATAATCTTTATGACAGGTTGAACAGTTTGTTAAATGATCTTCAAAGCTTTTCTGATCATCACTACTGAGTTCATTCGTAATATAAGAAAGTAATTGATTACATTTCCTTTCCATTACTTACTCTCCTCCATTCAAATACTTTCTTAATTGTTTAAGAGATTGATGAAGCCTACTCTTAACGGTTCCTACTGGCTCATTTTCCATTTCGGCAATTTCACTAAGTGAATATCCTCTCCAATAAAGCAAATCAATTAATCTTTTTTGCGGTTGAGATAGCTTATTCTTTGCTTCCTGGATTTCAGCTGTATTTAGTCTATCTTCAATTTGATTATTGGGATCTTCTACTTCAAACCGTTTGTCGGAATGAAGAGGTTCCGTCCATTCCCTATGAATATTTTCTTTACTATCTTTGCGAACATAATCGACACAAATATTTCGGGTAATGGTCAGGATCCAATTTACATATTCGCCTTTAGAGGCATCATATGTGCTTTTGGTCGTCCAAATCCTTAAAAAGACCAGTTGAATAATTTCCTTTGTTTTTTCTTCATCTCCTCGAGTAAATTTGAAAACGAAACTATATATTAATCGAATATAACGTTCATATAGTTCTTCTAATGCAGGGCTATGCTTTTTTTTGACTAAATTCATTAATTCGTGATCACTTTTATCTCTCACTTGCTCCTGCCACTCCCCATGCTTTATTTTTAAAAAGATTTGTGCCTCAATTATATAATTTGAGGAGCAGAAAAGGAACAATCAACCAAGTTGATTGTTCCTTCAGATAGAGTATGAATTTTATTGAAAGGCAGTTTCAGAGTTCACAATATACCATACATCCTTAACTCCTTGTCCATTCACATCTCCTTTTGCTTTATCGTTAGCAAAATAGTAAAGTGGATAACCTTTATAGGTTACTTGCTCTTCTCCTGTATCTTTTCTTGTAATCGTTCCAAAATCAGCTTTATCAAAACCTGACGGGACTTCAAATTCAGCTGCAGTAAACGGCGGCCAGTTTTTTAAACAGTCTCCACTGCAATTACTGCTTTCAGATTCATCTTTCTTAAAATAATAAAGAGCCATTCCTTCTGAGTCCGCTAAGTATTCTCCAACTTTTTCATCGTCTAATAATTGTAATGCTGCGGTATTCTCCTTATTACCGCTCTCATTACTAGAAACCTCTTTGCTTTCCGGGGTGCTTTGAGCACTTTCTTCCTTTCCAGTATTACACGCAGCTAACAACAAGATAGTGGCAAAAACTGATACGAAAAACGTCCATTTCTTCATCCGTATTCCTCCTCAAAAATTGTTTACATTAAAGGTAACGATCCTAACCTTTAAACGGTTTGAAAAAAATTAAAAATTTTCAAATTATTTTTTCTGAGGAATGTAGAGACGTTAGTATTTGTGCTGCACTGGATCGACTATGGCTATAGAAGCCGGCAAATAGGTGGCAATTTTAGCAATGCGGCGAGCCCCTAATTATTTACTTATTTATTCAGTCATCCTTTAAAAATAAAGCCCTTCTCATTTGAGAGAAGCTTTATCTAATTCCTTCACCAGCTACGTTATATCCTCAAAATCGACACCAATAGGCACATCTTGCTTCTGGATATTAACCCACCACCGAGCCATTCCCTATTACAATCTAAGAGGTGAAAACGTTCACTTCAATTTATTGCCGAATTTGCATTCTATATGTGCTCAGAACTAAAAACCCGCTCATTTTCCAAAAAGGAAGTAAGCGGGTTTTTAGCGTTCTACAAACTCACTCCGATGTCGTCAAGGACGCCTGGACATCCGGATTAATTTCCGGTTGAGGATATTTAATTTGTTCCCCGAATTCTACCCAGTCGAGATTTGCCATCAGCAGCAGGTAACGTTTGCCGTTGGCTGGGTCACTGATGATAACGTGGTCACGACCAGCCGTTTCTATGCGCCCCCGGTAAATCATTGCATTCCATTTGTCGTTACCTTGGTAAGTATAGTAGAATGTACCGACCTTACCTTTGTTGAAACGTAGAATATTTTCGATAAATGATTCTTCTATCGCGGCTGGAAGTTGCTGCCCAGTCCCCATCGGAACCACTGGGACGGCATACGAGGGTCCAGAAGGCATAGTCGCCGGAAAGCCGCCGCCAGGTTGTTGTGCGTCACTCCTCCGCATCATGGAAGCTGGATAAAAACCAGGGTAATAATTCATTGGATAATAACTAGAGTCTCCACAAGTCATAAGAAAATTAGCTCCTTTTTAATTTATCTATAAAACTCTTTGCAGTAGTCCGGTACAGCGACATAAAAGCAATGATTCCTATGCGCAAAATCGAACTTCGTCATGGGGGATCTTGGCATCGTTTCGGTACAAGGAGCTCGGTATTTTTTCCCCGGACTGGGGTTAAAAAACCACAAATTCATTCTGGCCCGAGGGTCCCTATCACCATGCAACAAATTCCTAGCTCTCTGGAGGTCAGCTTCTTTGGGTCGTTGTGTATACAATGTTCCATTTAAGACAGGTTCGAAGTGAGGAATTCTAGTTCCAGGTATGGTTTGATAGATCGCATCTCTGATATTGCGCAACCCTCTGAAGTCAGGAGGACAGTCAGCCTCGACCCGATTGGACACAACTGATCCCACCATGTTCATCCCTTGGACTCCTTCACCGAGCGCTTCCGCCATCATGAGCCTCGCTAACTCCTCCACATCACGTGAAGTATGTTTTATTCGCCTACTCATTGTCTCCCCCCTTCCACTTATATAGGTAACTTATTACTTAAAGCTGGTTTTGGTAACTTGCCCATCAGCCCAAAGTTTGAAAATTGCACCCTCAACCAAAAGAGGTTTCTGAGAATATTATGATTGATTTAATAATGAACCGGAAAAACGGGGTCAGGCATGCATACAATGAGGATATACAGTAAGAATAAAGAAGGGACACTAGCTGGTAACTAGCATCCCTAATATACAAGCTACACTGCAAGAAGTGTAGCCACCCAACCGTGAAATAATCCTCTGCTTACTAGTCTAGAGCAGGGAGGGTTATTTCTTTTTATTTAGAGAAATAACAACGGCGATCACTGATACGATTAGGCTTGAAAACATAATCATCAAGACCCTTTTAATAATCAAACTCTTCACCGCTAACTAATCCGCTCACAAACGTTTCAAAGCCTTTCGCCACAACAGTAATAGATGAAATTCCTCCCTCGATTTTAATTATAGCACACTAATTATTAACATTTTTATTACTTTTTAGGTAAATCCCACATATTTTTTGTAAAGTAAGCTTGACATCCACTCCCTTTGTAAAGTACACTTTACGTAAAGTTAACTTTACAAAAAAGGAAGTGATTCATTGGAAAATCGGATTAAGGAATTGCGAGCGGCTCATCATTTAACGCAAGATGAATTAGCTGACCATTTAGATGTCTCACGGCAAACGATCATTTCTTTAGAAAAAGGAAGGTACAATCCTTCGATTATGCTGGCGTTTAAAATTTCGCGCGTATTTCATTGTACGATTGAAGATGTCTTTTTATTTGAGGAGGAGAAAAAAGATGAGTGATTTTATGTCTAATGTGTTAATGTGGCTAGCGCTTGCTTCATTTTTATTGACGATGATCTTATGGAATCATCGTCACTTAAAGAAAAAGAAAATCATCGATGAACGCTATGAAAAGATTCATCACATAGGAAGAAGTTATGCTTGGATTTCTTCATCCGTCATTATTTTTATTGTCTGGTTCATCTCGCTTGTTATTTTCGAGTCTAAGCTTGCCTTTTTCCTCATTACCGCAATATGGGTTGGGCATATGATGTCCTATATCATTGGTGCCGCTATTGCACAAAGTAAAAATTAATTTCACGCAAAAAAGCTGCTGAGAATAGGATCTCAGCAGCTTTTGATTATTTCTTATCTTCTTCCGAACGTTGATTGTAATCATAATCAGACGGGTCGATTGGCTTAAAGCCCTCCGGTTCGTGGAAGCGCAGTAAGTCTTTCGCTACGATTGCATCTGACATTTCCAGTCGCTTATCCACGGATGCTTTCATCTGTTTTAGTTCTTCTGTTTCTTCAATTGGTTCCCCAGTGGCCGTATTGTAATACTTCCCTTTCACTCTTGTAACATCTTCGCTTACGAAGTCTCCGTTACGGAATGGAACAACCTTATCATGCTCAGCAGACAATAAGTCCGTTCCCATGTGAAGATAGTCTTTCGTATCGACGCCAAGAAGGTGTAGCAATGTCGGCATTACGTCTATTTGACCACCATATTGATGCTGCACGCCACCTTCAACGCCCGGTATATGGATAAATAACGGAACACGTTGCAGCTGTGCGTTTTCAAATGATCCTACTTCTTTACCTAATACAGTAGACATCGCTTCATTATGGTTATCAGAAATACCATAGTGGTCACCATATAGTACGATCACAGAGTTTTCATATAATCCAGATTCCTTCAAGTACGTGAAGAAGCCCTGAATCGATTCATCCAAATATCTCGCTGTTTGGAAGTAGCCATCTACCGATTCATCACCTGTTGTATGCTTTTCAATCGTTGCTTCTTCCTGATCCATTGGATATGGGAAGTGGTTCGATAATGTAATAAACTTCGTATAGAACGGTTGCGGCAACGTTTCTAACAATGGAATCGATTGCTCAAAAAACGGTTTATCTTTTAGCCCGTAGCTCACGACATCTTCTTCGTTCATATCGTAATAGCTAGAATCGAAGAAATGATCATAGCCAAATGCTTTATAGATTTCATCACGGTTCCAGAAGGATTTTTCATTTCCATGGAAGACAGCGGATGTATAGCCTTGCTGCCCTAAAATAGCTGGAGCCGCTTGATACGTGTTTCTTCCTTTCATCGAAAACGCTGATCCCTTAGATAAGCCATACAATGAGTTTTCTAACATAAATTCAGCATCAGACGTCTTCCCTTGCGCCGTTTGATGGAAAAAGTTATCAAAGTACAACGTATTGTCATCATGGGCTAATGAATTTAAGAAAGGCGTTACTTCTTTTCCATTTAACTTATAATCTATCATGAAGCTTTGCAGAGATTCTAAGTGAAGGTAAATGACATTTTTCCCTTTCGCCTTGCCAAAATATTCTGGGTTCGGCTCTGCATAAATCGACTTCGCATAGTTCTCCACTTCAGTGACATCACTACTATCAGCTAGCGCTCGTTGCGTCGAAGCTTTAGTGCTTTGAACCGCATCATAGATGGTGAAGTTATACATTCCTAAATACTTCACAATGTAATTTCGATCGAACGTTCTTGTTAATAGCTGCGGACGATCCATTTCAGCCAATCCTAAGTTGATCGCAAAAAGTGCGGCTCCTGTCAGAAATACGGCCATCCGTTGACGGCGCAATACTTTCACCGGCTTCGGATTGACTTTTTTAGATAAATAGAGAACGAGTAAAATCAATGTATCGGCAAAATACAATAGATCATACGGTTGAAACAATGCCCCCATACTATTACCAATACTGCTGGCTATATTCCCTTTTTGCATCAATGTTGGTATCGTAATATAGTCCGTAAAGAAACGGTAATAACAAATATTAGCATATAGTAAAGCCGTCATTAGAAAATGAATGATCACCATCCATTTAAATGCCTTTCTTCCCTTAGCAAATAAAGCAATTCCAATAAACAAAACGGCTGAGCTTAAAGGGTTAAAAAACAATAAGAATTCTTGTATCGCATTTTCAATCCCTAAGTCAAATTCCACTAAATAAGCAATATACGTTTTGATCCATAGAAATACAACTGCTAATGAGAAGAAAATGAGCGGCTTGCTTAGAATTGAATCCTTCTTTGCTTCCTTCTGCATTTTTCTTTCCCCTCCTAAATATTTTTACAATTACTCTATATCTTTTACAAAAAAACAATATAAAAATAATAAATTCTTAGCAATCAAAAGTCAACTAAAATCATTTGGGAATGAAATTATTACTCTAACATAGAAGCTTCGACAAAAAAAGCCCCTTTTTTTAGCAAAAATCTAAAAAAGGGGCTTTTATACACTTGCTTTCTGTTTTTTCACTGCAAACGCCATGATCAAAAAGACAATAGGCGTAAACATAATGTACTTGAAATGATACAATTCTGTTGATATTTGATGACAACGAACTAACATTCTATAATATAAGAAAGAATATGTGTTGGGAGGGAAAAAGTTGTATAACCAACCGTGGAGCAAAGTAAAGAAAAAGTTAGAAAGTTATCTATGTGACTCCCTAAAAAATAGAGTTCAATTTACTGTCACTAATTATCGAAAGGCTCATGACCAAATGGGAAGAGCTTTTATTACTGTTGATAAAAAGGAAGTTTTAAATATGTGTACCATCACATCCGAAATGGCTGTCATTGAAAAAGAACAACAAATCTGGAACGATCAAAATATTGAATATGATATTGATCATGTCCGACAAAACCGAGACATTTCTAAACAAGCACATGAAATGATTAAAGCTGAAGGTATTTTTGCACAGTATGACTTTTTTGATGCAGTTGAAGAATATTTTCATTTACCAATAGACAAGGCATTGAAATCTAATAATATGATTATTAAAATTCTTTCTTTGATAGATAGAAGAGTGGGAAAAAGAACTTTACAAGGAATGAAAGAATCCATACAAAACGAAAAAGAAATTGTCCAGTATTTTTATCATTTAAGATGTGAAGCAGACGGATTAATGAAAGTGTATGTGGAAAAAAGATGATGTCAACTCAATCTTTTTTAAAATTATGAATTAAATCTTCAAGTCTTTTTGCACGCATGGTACGGGGGAATGAATTTTTCCCATAGCAAAGAACTCCACGGTTTGCGCTATGCGCATTACCATGGAGTTCAAAAGGTTACAAAACTTAACAAAATGGAAGCTATAACATCTATCTATTCAACCGGAAGCAAATGATCCACAACTATACTATTGATAGCATTAATATAAGCTAAAGCACTTGCTTTCATAATATCCGTATCTGTTGCTTTGGCCATGTATTTTTCTCCTCTATACTCCACTTGAATCTTGACTTTCCCTAATGCCTCTTTACCTCTTGATACACTGCTAATATTATATTCAATTAATTTAACATCTAAATCGCTAATATCTGTAATAGCCGAATACAAAGCATCAATTGGGCCAGAACCGACTGCGCTGCTCTTCAATATTTGATTACCCTTTTTCATGCTCACACTCGCTGATGGGAAAATGGTATTACTAATCACTTGCAAATCCATTAATTCATAGAAATGCCCTCTATAGTTTGTTAAATCCTCCTTCTGACTATTATGTTGCGTGTAATAGTTCTCAACGATGACATATAAGTCATGATTGTATACTTCTTTTTTCGCATCTGCTAATTCGAGAAATGCTTCAAATATCCCTTCAAATTGTGTTTCAGTTAGCTGGTTAAAACCTAATTTCTCAAGCGCATGTTTCACCGCATGGCGACCAGAGCGTGCTGTTAAAACCAATTCCATATCATCTAAACCAACTTCAACTGGACTAATGATTTCGTAAGCATCCCTTGATTTCAACAAACCGTCTTGGTGTATACCTGACGAATGAGCAAAGGCGTTATCTCCTGTAATTGCTTTATTTACTTGTACATCCAGTCCCATAAAACTACTTACCAACCTAGAAGTATTCATGATTTCTTTCGTATTAATGTTAGTGTATGCTTTATAAATGGATGAACGAGTATTGATTGCCATCACTACTTCTTCTAATGCCGCATTCCCTGCCCGTTCGCCAATCCCGTTAATCGTACATTCCACCTTATCTGCACCATTTTTAATGGCAGCTAACGTATTGGCTGTTGCCATACCAAGGTCGTTATGACAATGAACACTTAAAAGCACTTTATCATTTAAATTTTTCAAACGATGATTGATTTTATAAATTAACTCTCCAAATTCCTCAGGCTCTGCATATCCAACCGTATCAGGTACATTAATCATGGTAGCCCCTGCCTTTACAACCGCTTCAATCGTTGCCCATAAGTATTCAAAATCAGAGCGAGAAGCATCTTCTGTTGAATATTGCACATCTGGCAGTAGTGTTTTGGCATATTTGACTGCATCAACACCGATATCTAAAATTTGATTTTTCGATTTCCCAAATTTCTTTTCCACATGAATGTCTGAGGTACCCAAAACGATATGAATCAACGGTTTCTCAGCATATTTCACACTGTTGTAGACAGAATCAATATCAGCCTTTACTGCCCTTGCTAACGCGGTGACAATAACGTCGTCTGTATTTCCTATTTTCGTGGCAATTTCTTTCACCGCTTGAAAATCACCGGCTGAAGACGAAGGAAAACCGGCTTCAATGATATCAACTTGTAGCTTCTTTAATTGCTGGGCAACTTCTAGTTTTTCATACAGATTCAGCTTAGCCCCTGGAACTTGCTCCCCATCTCTAAGAGTCGTATCAAACACCAAAATTTTTCTCGTCATTTCATAAACACTCCCTTATCGTATGGATTTAATAAAGTGAAACTTCAATCAGTGGGGGTTTTCTTCATCCCCCACTGATTGTTAGTTGAACGGATCGGGCGTTTACGGGCTGTTGATCCCCCACCTACATGCCTGCGCTTTTTCTTCCATGTTGAGGTGGGGGTCTTACAGCCCGTTAATGCGGGATAAAAAAAGCCTCATCTCTATAAAAATATAGAGACGAGGCTTTGCTCGCGGTACCACTCTAATTGATTAATCCAAACATGATTAATCCGCTCATTTTCAGTGGCCATCACCACCTATCTTTATAACGGTAGAAAACCGACATCCCCTACTAATATACATGTTCAGGGAGTTGCTCTTGGATGAGTTCAAAGGGAATAACTACCGATTCTCACCAACCATCGGCTCTCTGAAAAGCTTATTTACCTTCTACTATTTCCAATCTTTGCATATTATTATTTAATTATATGCAATAATAAACCGATAATCTCGAGTTGTCAATATAAATTTATAGAAAATTAAAATTATTTTGAATAAGGTAATTCTCAATAATTTTTTAATTTTTCACTTGATTCACCTGTAGCTTTGCAAAAAAGATTGGTTATTTATAAAAAAGTTTGATTAAAATCATTCCGCCTCTCTAGTTCCCTTGAGTTAAGTTGCTTTTTCGTTGGATATTTATGTTAATATCACTATAAAGATTGTGAAAAAATGTACTTACAATAACGAGCCAGTTTAGTGAAAGAAGGTTTTTTTTTAATTCGCATAGAATATATTACCATAAAAAGTTAAAAAGGTAGTTTGATACCGTTTGTTATTGTTGTAATATTCGCATTATTATTAACCATTCAGGAGGAGATTTATATGCCATTAACAGTAGGAGATATAATTACGTTTGAACGGACTTTTACAGTAAGGGATGTTGAATTATTTACTGAGATTTCAGGTGATGAAGGGATTCATCATATAACCCCAGATGAACAGGGAAGGCTTGTAATTCAAGGGTTATTAACGGCCACTCTGCCAACAAAAATAGCTGGAGATCATAACGTACTAGCTCGTAGTACACATTTTGAGTTTTTAAGACCTGTGTTTACGGGAGATACAATCATTTGTGAAGTTAAAATTGAAAAATACGAAAGACAAGAAAATAATAGAACAGCTTTTGCCGCATCCTTTTTATGTAAAAATCAGAATGAAAAAGAAGTATTGAAAGGGGATGTTTCAGGCCTAATCCTTTAACTTCTTTAAACTTTTTTATAAAGAAGTTAAACTTAATTCCTTAGAAGGGTGACGTACAGTGAAAAAAGAAATTTCTAAAAGCGAAGTAATCAAACTACTCCTACAAGTGTGTCCATCTTATCAAACAAGATGGGAAGAGTATGTTCAAGATAATTATGAAATAATGGTGGAACAGCCTTAATGATTTTTGGAGTGGTAAAACTAAATATGTTGGTGGTCCAGAAATATAAGAGAATTGATTTTGGCATCTCGAAAAAAATATTTAATTGGTGAATGATCCATATTTCTAGGCATGAATATCCCTCCTCTTCTCTATGAATATACCAAATCGAGATTGGAGGGTTTAACATGCTATTGGATAAAGTGAAACTTCAATCAGTGGGGGTTTTCTTCACCCCCACTGATTGTTAGTTGAACGGATCGGGCGTTTACGGGCTGTTGATCCCCCACCTACATACCTTCGCTTCTTTCTGCCATGTTGAGGTGGGGGTCTTACAGCCCGTTAATGCGGGATAAACTAACGAATCCCCCAATAACACTCACTGGGAAAATCTCATTCTATCTTCTTGACATATTGTTATTACAAATCATAATAGTCGCGATCTTATCTATTTTTTTAGATATCTGGTTTTATTTTTCTTTCTTTATATTGCCAGCTAATGAGGTCATCTGTTTTGTTGCTGGACTCATTGCTTCCTTAGAAGAGCCTGCTGAAACTAGATTTTATCCTCTGCTTACTTTGTTATTGGGCCTTGTGCTTCTTATTGCCACTCTATTATTTTGGATGGGGTTTACATTTGGTGGCTAGCCGCATCCCCATCCAAAAATATTTTTTTACTATTAGAGCTCTCTATTTTCAACCGACTGCTTTAAGTTAGCGATAAACTCTTCCAGTCCCATTTCATAGGAAGCTTCTTGTCCATGTTTTCTCACACTAACGGATCGATGTTCTTGTTCTTGATCCCCTACTACAAGAATGTATGAGATTTTCTTCCTCTGTGCTTCTCGAATTTTGTAGCCGAGCTTCTCTTCACGTAAATCCAGCTCCACTCGCAAGTTTTCTTGTTTCAATCGTTTTCCAATCTCTTCTACATAGTCTTTATGAACGTTATTGGATACGCCGATAACTTTCACTTGAACAGGCGCTAGCCATAAAGGAAATACGCCGCCAAAATGTTCAATTAAAATACCGAGAAAACGATCAATCGATCCAAACACAGCTCGATGGATGACAACTGGACGGACTTTATTATTTTGCTCATCGATATATGTGAGATCAAACTTTTCGGGCATTTGAAAATCTAATTGAATCGTCGCACATTGATGGCTTCTTTTCAGGGCGTCTTTAATATGAATATCAATTTTCGGTCCATAAAAGGCACCATCTCCTTCATTAATATTATATTCATAGTCAAGATTCTGTAATACGTTTTTTAAGGCTGCTTCTGCTTGATCCCATAATGCGTCTGCCCCCATATAATCATCTGGTCTTGTTGAAAGCTCAATCTCATATTGAAAGCCAAATGTACGGTACACCTCTTCAATTAGCTTTAACGCAGACATAATCTCAGCTTCAATTTGACTCGGTGTCACAAAAATATGGGCATCATCTTGGCAAAATGTGCGAACCCGTAATAAACCATTTAAGGCTCCGCTAAATTCATGACGATGAACTTGACCAAACTCGGCTATCCGAAGTGGGAGATCCCGATAAGAATGAAGTTTATTTTTAAAGATCAGCATATGACCAGGACAATTCATCGGCTTTAAGGCGAATTTTTGATGTTCTACTTCAGAGAAATACATATTTTCTTTGTAGTGATCCCAATGCCCCGATTGTTCCCATAGCTGTTGATTCATCATTGTTGGTGTACGAACTTCCTGATAATCATGTGCATGCTGCAGCTTTCGTAAAAAGGACTCTAATTCATTGCGAATGACTTGCCCATTGGCTAAATAAAACGGCATGCCCGGCGCCTCTTCAGAAAACATAAATAGTTCTAGTTCATTGCCTAATTTGCGGTGATTTCTTTTTTGTGCTTCCTCCATAAAATGAAAGTAATCCTCTAACTCTTCTTTTGAGGCAAAAGCAACACCGTAGATACGCTGCAACACTTGATTATTGCTATCTCCCCGCCAATAAACTCCTGAAATATGAGTCAATTTAAACACTTTAATGTGCCGAGTAGCTGGTAAATGCGGCCCGCGGCACAAATCGAAAAATTCCCCTTGACGATAGATTGTTACTACATCTTCAGCTGGAATATGTTCGAGCAATTCAAGCTTTAACGGATCATGAGCAAATAGCTCTTTCGCTTCTTCACGCGATACTTCCTCACGTAGGATCTCCAAATTTTCAGCGATGATTTTATTCATTTCTTTTTCAATCTTTGACAAATCATGAACAGCTAAACGATGTTCCATGTCAATGTCATAGTAAAAGCCATTTTCAACGACAGGACCTACCCCTAAATGAACGTCCCCATAAAGACGCTTGACGGCTTGAGCCAATACATGGGCTGTTGTATGCCTCATAATCTCTAGCCCAGCTGACGAATGAAGATCGTATAATTCAATCTCTGCATTCTCATGGATTCCGCGGCGAAAATCATATAATGATCCGTTCACCTTACCTGCGACTGAGTTCTTTTTTAAGCCTGGGCTAATCGATTGTGCGATGTCGTCTAAAGATACCCCTTGTACATACTTCTTTTCCTTTCCATCTGGAAACTTAATGACCATTTCATTTGCACTCATGCTTTCAACACCTCTTATTATTTTTTCGCATAAAAAAACACACTCATCCCTCAAATAGGGACGAGTGTGTGTTAGACCCGTGGTTCCACCCAGATTCCCATCATGTTCCTTGCCATGATGGCTCCTTTAGCTGTATCGTAGCCGCTACGGTATTGATTACTTTGATTTCACCAATACAGCTCCAAGGGGGTCAGTCATTTTTCCGTGTTAGGAAGCTTCCACCTTTTGCTTCCCTCTCTGTGAACCGTAAAAAATGCTCATGTCCTTTTCAACGCCGATCGATATTTAATTAACCATAAAAAAACACACATTCATCCCTAAAAACAGGGACGAGTGTGTGTTAGACCCGTGGTTCCACCCAGATTCCCATCATATTCCTTGTCATGATGGCTCCTTTGGCTGTATCGTAGCCGCTACGGTATTGATTACTTTGATTTCACCAATACAGCTCCAAGGGGGTCAGTCATTTTTCCGTGTTAGGAAGCTTCCACCTTTTGCTTCCCTCTCTGTGAACCGTAAAAAACGCTCATGTCCTTTTCAACGCCGATCGATATTTAATTAACCATAAAAAAACACACATTCATCCCTAAAAACAGGGACGAGTGTGTGTTAGACCCGTGGTTCCACCCAGATTCCCATCATATTCCTTGTCATGATGGCTCCTTTGGCTGTATCGTAGCCGCTACGGTATTGATTACTTTGATTTCACCAATACGACTCCAAGGGGGTAAGTCATTTTTCCGTGTTAGGAAGCTTCCACCTTTTGCTTCCCTCTCTGTGAACCGTAAAAAATGCTCATGTCCTTTTCGACGCCTGCTTTATATTGTTAACTACTATAATGGATGGTCCAATGGTAGTCAACAAAAAGTTAAAATTTTCTTATCGAGGGGAAGTTTTTTCATTTCCATCGTTCATTTTTATCTTGGATGCTTGTAACAGCCGAAAAAATTGATTATGATTGGTAACTAGACAACATGAAATTTTTTCATTACAACACAATTGATATTCATTCTCAATCGAATGATAGGAAATTTATCACACTACATACAAAGGAGTTTTCACCTATGTTATCTACGACTTTACGCGATGCATTAATTGATCAAATGAATTTTGAATTCTATTCTGCCCATACATACATGGCCATGGCTGCTTATTGTACGGCAGAAAGCTATGATGGCTTCGCAAACTTTTTCCTTGTCCAAGCAGAAGAAGAGCGTTTTCATGCGATGAAGCTATATAATTACATTAATGATCGCGGCGAAAGAGCGATTATTTCCGGTTTTGAAAATCCGAATAACGAATTTTCTTCTATTCTTGAAGCCTTCGAAATCGGATTAGAACATGAGAAAGAAGTCACAAAACGGTTCTACCACCTTTCTGATATTGCGATGGATGAGCGCGAGCATGCGACAATGGCCTTTTTGAAATGGTTCATTGATGAGCAAGTCGAAGAAGAAGCCTCTTTTGATTCACTCATTAACAAAATCAAACGCATCGAAAATAACTCAAATGCCCTATTTATGTTAGATACCGAGTTAGCCGCTCGTACATTTGTTGCGCCAGCGGAATAATGAATAAGTGCTGATCCCCTGAAGACAAGTTTTTCTGTCTTTAGGGGATTTTTTAAGAATAGACATTACGTTAGGAAGCCTTTCTTCCACTTTCCACCCGCCCAAGATACTTACCCGTTTTTGCCTGATAGTATATGTCTACTATTTTATCGTTACGTTCCCCGCTGACTGAGACAAAAATATTTTTCGCATCCCTTACAATTCGAAAATGATATCCTGATGAAAAAGGATCATTTTTTGGTCCAGGTTGAAGGTTAAATTTTTCTATTGCTTTTTTCACAATTTGGCTACTATCTGTTTTAATTTCTGAATCTTTAATAGTATATTCATCGGAACTACTGGTTATAGTGTAGTTTTTTAAATGCCCCTTTTCTATTACTATCACCATGTGACGATCTCTACTAGGTAAAGAATAAACACCTACCCATCTTCTTCTTTTTCCATCCTCACCATCAGCTCTTCCATCCTCTACGCTGTTCAAAAATAATAGTTCGGGATTTATGTCGTATTCTTTTGCTTGTTGTAGACCGAGTTTGTAAGCTTCTAGGAGTGTAATTTTTTTATCAGGTAGTGTATCAAACGACTTCACATGAAACGTTTGGTCCTTCTTCAGTTCTTTGTCCGCATGTACCATACGATCATCAATGGTTAAAAACGAGTAGACTCCCATGCCAATCACAATCAAATACACAATTACTTTTCTGTTCAAATCGCCTTCCGCTCCTTATCCAAGTAATCATTAAACAGCAGCACGCCCTCCACCACATCGTCTTCCTTGAACTGTAATGCAACCTCACGTACAAAAAGCTCACCTTGCATCACTTTTCCTGTTTTCACATAATAAGCTTTCATTCGATGTAGCACTTCGTACATATCCATCGCTTCATAACCTCCAATTTTTAGTGTTCCCTTTTACTGGATGTTTTTCTCACTTAGGTTCACAAAACTTTGAGTATTCCTTCCAAAAGGTTAATGGGATACTGCCGACTGGGCCGTTACGCTGTTTGGCAATATTGATTTCGACGATATTATTTGTTTGTAAACTTTTATCATAGTAATCGTCGCGATAAAGGAGCATAACGAGGTCGGCATCTTGTTCGATTGAACCAGAATCTCTTAAGTCGGATAGCATCGGGCGTTTGTTTTGCCGCTGTTCGACGGAGCGATTGAGCTGGCTTAGTAAAATAATCGGCACACTGAACTGGCGGGCAATTTGTTTCAATTCACTTGTCATCTTTCCAATGGCGAGATCGTGGCGTTCGAATGTGCCCATCGGAGTCATTAGCTGCAAGTAATCAATAATGACAAGTTGCTTTTGATGGGGATGAGAGCGGCTAGTGGCTCGGATGTTGGCGCGAATATCGGCGACGGTTTGCCTAGAGTCGTCGTGTATGTACATATCCCATGTTTCATATTGACCGATGGCACGGCTCGCTTTTTGATGATCGCGATCATTGAACATACGATAAGGGTTGCGCCATTTCGCTCCTTCGATAGCAGAGATCGCACTTAACATTCGCTTCGTCAGCTGTTTTTCAGGCATTTCAAGAGAGAAAATCGAGGCACATCCCCCGTCCACACAGCACTGCATCGCTAAGTTTAAAGCAAAGGCTGTTTTCCCCATGCTTGGTCTCGCAGCCACGATGATTAAATCGCCGCCATCAAGTCCCCCTGTCATCGCATCCAAATCAGCAAACCCAGTGCTAATCCCCTTCATCATCCCTTGATCCTCTGACATTTCGTTAAAAATTCCGTACAGCACATCTGTCTTTGTGATTTCTTTCGATGACTCCGTTTCAAATAGCTCAATGTATGTCTGGTACAGCGCTTCGCTACCTTCCTCGGTTGGATTGTTTAAATAATTGGCGGCCGCTGTCATCATCCTCCTCTTTTGAAATTGCTGCAGAACAATATTTTCATAAAAAAGAATGTTCTCTGCTGTCGGGACCGAAAGCGAAAGATCCGTCAAATAGGACACGCCTCCTGCATTTTCAATTTGGTTGCCGAGTTGATTCGTAACCGTCATTATGTCGGTCGGAATCTCTTTTTCGGCAAGTTCTTTTATCGCTTGAAAGATCAGGCGATTTCTAGCTGAATGAAAATGATTCGCTGTTAAAGAAAGATCAAATACAACATCTGGTTCAAGAAAAATAGCCCCAATCACCATATTTTCAGCCTCTAGATCATTGTTGATCTCGTTCAATTCGCTCCTCACCCTCTTTTTGCCATTGTTGGTACTTCTGTAAAAATTCATTATTCCCCATTTCTTGTACAGTTATTTCTGCAATGGTGGGGGGAAATGACTTGAGGCGAATATGCTCTTGCAATTTGTTAAACACTTGTTCATACGGCATTTTCCTTAAATAGTTATACCAAACCTCCACCCGTTTTTTCGTCAGCTCAAAGCGAGGATAAGCCGCAGTGATATGCTGCATAATCAGCAATGTTTGTTCATCCGTCATGATCCTTCACCCCCTTATGCTGCTTTAATTTTTGGTAAAATTCATCGAGTTGAAGTAAATTATCTGGTTGTTTAGTAGAGTAGTCGACTTTTGATTGATCGTGCTCAATTAACTGTTGGATCGACTTGATTTCCTTTTTAGCCCAGTCTCCTAATGTTCTCCACAAATAATTGACATTGGGCGAATCGGCATTCCTCACTCGATCAATGGCTTCAATAATTAACGAATCCGCCATCTTATCCTCTTCCATAAACGAGGTCAGCATCTCGATATGATGTCTTTTCATGGAATAGCGAAAAACTTCTTGCCAAGTGATCTCAATATCATGCCAATTAATTCTTCTTTCTTCTTCCTTTCTTTCTTTATTAAAGGTCGCGATTTGCATCGGTAACTGTGTCGGCGAATGTGTCGTTAATTGAGTAGGCATCATCTCGTTCACTGTCTGGGTGGCTGTCTGTAAAGAGAACAACGTAAAGGCCGTCGCTTGATTGCCTTTTGCTTGAAAATCGATCATGCCCACTTGTTTTAATTGCTCTCTCGCACGATAATACGCATCTTTTTTCAAACGGGTGTTCACTTCAATAACGGACCGAGCGATGGTAAATGGACTTTTGGGGCCCGTTTTATGATAAAGATGCATCAATGCATGCCAAAGTAAAATCGCCGATTGAGATAAATCATTGACCTCCAACTGATCATAAAAAGCCCTCACTTCTGCTTGATAATTCATATACCTTTATCCTCCTTCGTTTTACCTATTCACCATCTATATAGAAAAAAAGCACAAAAAAAGACACCCCCTTAGAAAATTTTTGAAAGAAAAAGCGAAAGGTCTGACTAGAGTCGCTGTCAGACCTTTGCAAGCCTTCTCTCGGCCAAAAATTATTGAGGTGATTTTTCTCTTTCCATTTCTTCTAATTTGAAAAAACTCACTAAACCGAACAACAAAGAAAATAAAACGATGACCTTTAGCACTCGGACGGGGTCCACACTCATTTGAGAACTTAACATAGCAGGAATATCGGTGTTCATCAACACGACAGACACTAGACCTAACAAGATCGACCCCCACATCACTTTTCTTATATTCGATTGCGACAAAATCATTCAGCCCTCCTTTTATTTATAATATTATGGATATTTTTAAGGATACCTGCTGTAGCTTTGGAATAAAGTTTGATCATTTCAATTAACCTTATTTCACTAAACGTATCCGTTACTTTAAGTCTATTCTTTCACATATTCCAGGAATGCTGCACCGTTAGTGAAATAAGAAATCTTAGCTAACAGGATTTCTTATCAAACTTTATTAATAATTATCAATTTTTTTTATAAATATTAGACTTTGTTTGAAAACTACAGCTGAAAAAGGAGAGTTTGTGAGAGGCTTCAATATAGTTGACTTATTCCCAGAATTTTTCCGGAATCACATGCAATGATGAAGATACGAGATTATTTATTTTTTAATCCCTTGTTAGGAATCAGTGTTGATGGTATTATATGAATATATAATACGAATATTCGTTTTATATATTCATAAAGGAGGTGTTCACCTATGGCAAGAGGAAAAAAAGTTTTTTCAGAAGAAGATAAAATTCTGATTAAAAGTAAATTGAAAGATGAGTGTATGGCATTTTGGATTTCTCTAGGTTATAAAGAAACAAGCATTGGCGCATTGTGTAAGAAAGCAGAAATATCAACAGGTACTTTTTATAATTTTTATTCAAGTAAGGAAGAACTTTTTTTTGAAGTTTTGTATGACATCCAAGATACTATTTATGAAAATTTCATTGAGCGAATTGAACAATGTCCTGAAAAGTCCGGCTTTGAAACAGCAATAATCCAGCTTTACTATGAATACGAAAGCAAACCATTTCTTTATGACGTAAAAACGACCGATTTCATATCATTTTATAGTAAACTATCGGAGGAAATGAAAGAAAAACTAACTTTTGATAGTAATAATCTTTTTCGTACTGCAATCAAACGAGCAAATCTTAAATTAAAGGTTTCTGAAAAGTTAGCATTTTCGACTTTCACCGTACTTCTTTCAAGTATTGCAAGTAAAGAAGGCATTTCAAAGAACTGTGATCATTTAGCCACATTTCAATTTATGACTAAGCAATTGGTAGCAAGTATCTTTGAGTAGAGGCTCTATTTCAAATATAAAGTAGGCGGGATAGCAATGAGTTTATTTTGGAGTATTATAGATTTTCTTAAAGAAACAGCACCTTTCTTTATCGTGTTTAATATCATTGTAGCAATCGTCTTACTAATCTCAGGGTTAATTTTAATATCCAAAAAAAACAGAGAACAGAAGACGAAAAAGGTTGTCGGAATGGTTTGTTTATCCATTTCATTGTTAGCTTTTTTGGGTGCTCTGTCCAATGCTTTGTTTTCTTTCTTCGTATTTTAAAATGAGGATGAAAGAGAGATAAAAAGATGTTAGATAAAATACATATTATCATGGACGCGGCTTGTAAATGGGGAAATAAAAATCTGGGAACCTCTATTCGATTCCCTAAACCAACAAAAAAATCCATAGTATTCAGTGCATTTTCAAGTGGAAGTATTGGTAGTGCAATTCTGATGTATGGATTTTTTTTCAACAACAAATGGATTTTGTTATTTGGTGGACTTGGAATAATAAGCAGTGTTTTCATATATCGACAAAGTGCAAAAAACGATTAGATACGTACATTATCTTTTTGTATAGTAGTTTTGTCACTATGAAATACATCGAATTTATATAAATTTTACGAAAAAATCCTGAAAACCGCGGGCATATTGATCGACTTTATCAGTTCTAAGAAGAATCATTTGCTCTATCCACAGGATGAATAGCAAAGTCTTTATACCATCGAAGAGGATATTTGACTAGAAGCAACCGACATACCTCCGTTAAATATAAAAAACGACTGCCACCAAATGATGACAGTCGTTTGTTGTATGTAACCTAGTTAGCTAGTCAGCCATGCGGCAATCAAAACGGTCGATGAACAACCACCGTATCAGCCGTGCTCATGGATTTGATCGAACTTATAAGCTGTAAGTCTTGAACTTTGAATCGAAAGAGTCTTGATTCTTGAGCTCTGAGTGCTGAACTTTGAGCTTTGAGCTTTTATCCCATTTATTTAGTATCTCACTAAATGATCTCATTATGATAAAAGTTGGAGCGGCTGTAAGGTCAAAGCCGCCAGCACCTGTTCAGTTGCCTTGATTTTCGACTAACTAACTAGCATTCATTTATTCGGGTACTTCAATTTCTGTCAACGTATTGGATGTAGACAGAACGAAATCGACTTCCGTTAAAAACTCATCAATCTTTTTCTCTAGCTTTTCGTATTCTTCACGCAGTTTGAGTGGGTCAACGATTTTCGCTTCGTGCTTTTCGCGATAGCTTTTCGTCAGTTCGTTACTTTCTTCGACTTTCAGTTTTGCTTCCCTGCCGTATAGCACTTCTAATTGACGGTCTAGCTGTTCCTTGACCTCTGCATTAATCTCTTCCACTTCATCTGTCACCGATGAAAACTCGCGCTTCATCTTTTGCAGAAGTTGCTGCTCATATTTGATCGATGTTTTACGTTCAATCGCCTCTGCTACTGTATATGTATGACCTGCAATTTCTACCTTCGTCATCGCATTAGATAAAACAATCGCTGACTTAATGGCATTTCGGCGTTTAATCAAATCTAAAGTAGATTGATAGCTAGAGCGTGCTTTCTCTTCAAATTCTTTAACAGAAGCAAACCCACTGACCGGTTTATTTCCAACATGATATTGAATCAATGGAGTGGAATTCATCGTTGAATGAATCCGTTTATCTAACAATTTCAGCTCTGCTAGTGCTCTCGTAATCGAAATTTTCATAAATGGTATCCTCCACTTTTTAACAACTATATCACACTAACTTAATAAATACCTATTTGAAAGCTTGATACTATACTAGTTTACTTATTATTATTTCGACAATATTCTCCGAAGTCATTTGACCAGTAATAGAATTCAAAGGTCTACAGGAAAAACAAGCAAAAATCAAAAAGACTGCCTCTATAGAGACAGCCTTTTCGTCACTTTACATTTCATGACCTTGAGTAGCAATATGCCTATTATAAAAAGTAGCTAGCGATGCTTGCATATACGGCATTAACCATAAATACCCAATACCTAGTGTGAATAGGGAAAGAAACGCCCAGCCAATAAAGCTTAAATACAGCACAAAGTACTTCCACTTATAGCCTTTCATACGACGCTTACTTTCTGAGATCGCTTCAAGGGCGGATAATTCGGGCTGATCTTTTAGAATAAAAAACGTTTGTGAATAAGAAAAGCTTTTAATAATCCCAGGAATAATCAGCAATAAAAACCATAAAAATACGAAAATCCCAATCAATATAGAGACACCAATCATTTTAAAAGCTGTACCAATGCTGGCATAAATAGAAAATACGTCTCCAACACTTTGACGCTTTCCGCGAACTAAATGTAAAAAGAACCAATATACCGAAACAGAAAAAGGGATCATAGCAAAACTAATAAGTAAACTGAAAAGGGAAGAGGACGAAGATGGTTCTGTTTGATTCACCCAATTCTCGAATCCGCCGCTGGCAGCGATCTCAAACATGATTGGGACGATCCCTGCAAAGAACACCAGGATCAACGTAAGTAAAACCGCTATCCCCCAATTTCCTGCTAAGGCGTCTCTCGCTTCTTTCTTAATACTTGAAATACGAACAGTCATTGTTTTTCCTCCTTTCTTTTGATGGTTAAAGTGTAACATAAATATCTTTTTTAGAAATTATTTTTTTAATTAGATGAAACATTCCTTCCAAATATTTACATTATTTGTCGTAAAGGGACAAATATCTGCCTGTTCCACCCCAATACATTATTGATATATCCGAGTCGATCAGCATTATATTGACCAGCTATATTTTGAAAAGTGACCAGTTCATACGTTCCATCTCGATCGAAATCGGTTGGATAAATTCCAGCCAATGGCGAGACAAAGCCTTGAATCGGTTTTTTTAACGTCCCATCAGAATGATAAATAGCCGCTAAATACTCTGGCTCTTTGTCTTTTAAACTGAGCGTATAGCGTTTTTTCGAATAGGAACTTTCAACCTCTACAACATATTGATTCTGATAATTGACCTCATATTGATGACTGTTATTAAATACGTCCGAATCGAAAATCGCTTCCATTTTTCCTTGTCTAAATGAATAGACATACGCATAAATGATGCCACCGCTCCCTCCTGAATCGATCACGATCAACACATCATCGACCCTATCGCCCGTGAAATCTCCGAGAAAAATAGTCGGACCGTACCCTGAGCCTTCCTTCAAGGGGATCGTTTCAACCGACTGATTGTGGTATTGAACAACGAGTGTAATATGTTGAACATAAGGACTATCCTCTTGTTTCGTGCCGATCAAATAGACCGTGTCCACCCGCCCATCTCCCGTGACATCCCCTCGCTTAACATCGAGCACACGGCGAGCTCGATCGAACCATTCATATTGCTCCCCACGCTTTCGGAAATAAAAAGGTTGTTGTTGCTTAATCACTAACAAATACTCCTCTCCCTGCTCTTGATAAGCAACGAGCCATTCTTTTTCCTGATCGCCATCTACATCCACTTCGACAATCGCTGGCTGATTCGGCTGAACTTCCACAATACGGGCGTTTTGCGGCAAAAATGACTGCACTTGTTTATTCATTTCTCACCCCCTTATTCCAATTTATGCAAACGGCAAGTCCAACAATTCTTATATTGTATGTAAAAAACGAAAACTGCTATGATGAAACAGAGAATGAAAAAAAGGATGTCAGCAATGAAAACATATTGTGTAATTGGAGCAGGAATTTTAGGGGCTTCCACCGCTTATCATCTCGCTAAGGCAGGGGCTCAAGTGACGATCATCGACCGAAAAGACGAGGGCCAAGCAACGGCCGCCGCAGCGGGTATTATTTGTCCTTGGCTGTCACAGCGACGAAATAAAGCGTGGTACCGACTCGCTAAAGGAGGAGCCCGTTATTACCCTGAGCTCATTGCGGAGCTTGAACAGTTAGGCGAAACGAACACAGGCTATGCCAAAGTGGGTGCCTTAAGCCTGCATGAAGACGAAGAAAAATTAATGAAAATGAAAGAA
Organism: Bacillus sp. FJAT-52991; assembly: GCF_037201805.1. Lineage (GTDB taxonomy): Bacteria > Bacillota > Bacilli > Bacillales > Domibacillaceae > Bacillus_CE > Bacillus_CE kandeliae. The sequence goes on from NZ_CP147404.1 coordinate 2,019,076, forward strand.
CGCGCCTTAAAGCGGCGAGAAGAGGCGCCAGAAATCGGAGAAGTGACGATCTTAAGTCCAGCTGAAGCAAAGGCTTTATTTCCGCCGCTTCGTGATGGCTATGGAGCCGTTCATGTAAGCGGAGCTGCTCGTGTCGACGGTCGAGCGCTTCGTGAGGCCTTACTAGCAGCGGCAAAAAAGTTAGGTGCCATCTTCATCGAGGGCGACGCGCAATGGCTGGAAGACACACCAAATAACCGCAAAATAAAAGTCAATGATCAAGTCCTTTCTTTTGATCAAATCATTATGACAGCAGGAGCTTGGGCGAAATCATTGCTAGCGTCACTAGGCGTACAAGCAAATGTCGAACCACAAAAAGCACAAATCGTTCATTTTATGCTGCCGAACGTAACGACAAATGAATGGCCTGTCATCATGCCTCCGAACGATCAATATATTTTAGCGTTTGATGATCGCATTGTCGCCGGGGCGACGCATGAAAATGATGTCGGCTTCGATACGCGTGTGACGGCGAGCGGGATGCATGAAGTGCTGGATAAAGCGCTGCATGTTGCCCCTGGCTTGGCGGATGGTACAATCATTGAAACGAGAGTCGGTTTTCGACCGTTTACTCCTGGATTCTTGCCGGTATTCGGCCCGCTTCCTGGACATGAAGGCTTACTCTTTGCCAATGGTTTAGGTGCATCTGGCTTGACGATGGGACCCTATATCGGAGCCGAGCTTGCCAAGCTTGCCTTAGGAAAAGAAACCGACATACCACTTGAGGATTATGCTGTCACTAGTGCGATGAACTAAAGTGAAAAGGGGGTATCCCAAAAGTCTGCGTCGCAAACTTTTGGGACGATACTTCTTATTTGAAAATGCCATTAAATTAGGTTTTTTGCACCTGTCGCTTCGCTTTCGGTGCAGAAAAAAGAGCCGTCTCAACTACTTATGAGACGGCTCCTTTTTAACTACTACATTATTGATTAGATCTTCTTTTTTTAATATACCAATACACGACATAGATAGCGATCAGTCCAATGAATACGTAGATCACATTCGAGTAAATCTCCATGTAGTAAAGGATGACATCCCATGATTGTCCCAATTTCGCCCCGCCATAAACAAGCAGCGTGTTCCAAATAAGTGTACCAATCGTTGTTAACAATAGAAATAACCATATCTTCATATTGGACATCCCAGCCGGAACTGAAATTAAACTGCGTATGATCGGAACCATGCGGCAAAAAAAGACGGTCCAATACCCTTTCTGATCAAACCAGTCATCCGCTTTTGTCACATCTTCTTTTTTAATTTTTAATATATGTCCCCATTTATCAATGATGTGCATTATTTTTTCAACATCGACGAGTAAGCCAATCCCATACAAAATCAGCGCCCCTAAAACAGAGCCTGCCGTTGCCGCTAAGATGACACCGCCTACTGTTAATGACGTGGTTGTCGTCATAAAGCCTCCAAATGGCAAAATTAACTCAGAAGGAATCGGGGGAAACACATTCTCTAAACACATAAGCAAAAAAATACCGATATAACCAAATTGTTCTACTACTTGTTCAATCCACTGTTGCATTATTAGCCTCCACCAAAATAGTTACTTAATTGATATGTATATTTAAAATAAACTTCAATATTCTTCATATTTTATAATACTTATTAAAATGATTCCACTATGAAAGAAAACAAAAAGAAAAAACACCTGCTGCAATGCAAGTGCTTTAAGTTCACTCACTCACTTTCACAAATCCCCACAAGTCTTCGATCGGACAGATTCCATGGCGCCTCAAGTCTTTAAATGCATAAAAGGCATAGTCTTTCCACGAATGCAAATCTACTTTGATCTCGATTTGTTCATCTTCTTTCCAAACAAACAGGCAATTCTCATTTAATAGATTCAACAACTCCACACTAGTCTTTACTTCTGAAACTACGTGCGATGCATCTGTCATTCTCTTTCCCTCCCTATTTTTCACCCTCCTTTAATTTCTCCTTATTATACATGTTTTCCTTCTTAAATATACATATTTTTTGAATATTTAAACAAATAGACGTTCCATTGCAATGTAATCCTTCTTTCTATCGTTTAATAAGATAAAAATCTTCTTACTGTCCAAAAGTAGCAGAATAAACGAATTAAAAAAACAGTACCACCGCTATAAAAGTGTTGGTACTGCTTTGGTGTTTTTGCTAATTAGAATGTACTTGCTGCTTTAACAGCCTTTTCAAGCCCTGCGGCAATAATTTCTTCTGCTTGATCAGGGAATTGGTTGTGACCTTCAATTATTACTTTCTCTAGATCTTTTACACCGAAGAAAGCCATCATACTCGCTACATATTTAACAGCCATCTCCATTTCGGCTTTTGGTCCTTCAGAATATACACCGCCACTTGCGTTTAATAATGCAATTTTCTTATCGCCAATAAGACCTACTGGACCTTCTGGCGTATATTTAAATGTTTTGCCTGCACGGTTTAAATAATCAATATATGTATGTAGTACAGCTGGGATCGTTAAATTCCATAACGGGAAACCAAACACAACTTTATCAGCTACAAGAAATTGGTCTAAATATTTATCCGCAACAGCTACTGCTTTTGCTTCCTTTTCTGTTAAATCAAGTCCTCTACCAGCCTTAAATGTGCCGTTAATCATATCTGCTCCTACATACGGCAATTCTTCATTGTGTAAATCAAGCTCTACCACTGTATCATTTGGATGCGATTCTTTATAGCTTGCTAAAAACGCCTCATATAATTTCACACTAACCGCCTGATCGGCTGGACGATTGTTTGCTTTTACAAATAAAACTGTTGTCATTCTCTTTTCCTCCTGTTGCTCACTCTTACGTTGTTATAAATTTACTCAATAAAAAGGACGTTATATTATCTTTACAATATCTTTTTAAAGCTATACTCCATTTCTCCAGCCATTGCTTCAGGTGTATCACCCGTTTCTCTGAAATCATGTGTATAAATTTGTTCAAACGGACCAAAATCTACTTGCTTATAAAATTCAAAACAAGGAAACCCATCATGTGCACCTTGAATATCAACAGTACCATCTTTTTTGACATGTACAGTTAATAGGTAGTCAACGGGAGGTGCATATACATTTAATGGATTGCTAGCACTTGCACTCATTTGAAACTTGACATCATCAGAATTCCAGACAATATTCGTGCACAAAATATGGTCTGTACTAGCTTTTCCTTTTCTTTTATTCACGGAACCATCTGGAGTTGTGACTCTTTCTGTTGTGATACCAGTATTCGCATATGTGAAAATTTCTTTTTTATAAAAATCTACAGCTACTTCTTGTTCAATTCTGGAACGCATAGCGTTTACAGCATAAGGTGTAAATTCACGTGAGTCACCTTCGAATTGGATTACGTTTCCTGTTTGACTATCCTTCCTGGGTTCAGTCCAAGACATTGGAATAAATACACTTGCTCTAATCTTAACAATGTGAATCATATAGAACCTCCATAGTCTATTTTTGATAACAAAAACAATATAGTCAACTTGATTGACCATATTGCGTATAGTACAATGAAATTCAAATAAAGTCAACCTAATTGACTTTATTTAAGGAGGCTTTATATATGAATCATCAAGTATTTAGTGAATTGGACCTTACATCACTTTTATCATTATCCTTTAGTGCATCAATTAATGAACTGCATGACAAATTGAGTGAATTAGGGTTTGAAGATATTAGACCTGCACATGGTTTTATGTTTAAACGTATCACCCCTGATGGAGCAACAGGCATAGAACTAGCCGAGTATTTAGGAATTACAAAGCAAGCTGTAAGTAAAATGGTGGACTATCTTGAGAAACGTGGTTATGTCATGCGCCAAACTCATCCCACTGATAAAAGAGGAAAGATTATAGTTTTGACTGAACGTGGTTGGTTAGTAATGAAAGCAAAAGAGGAGATACTAACTGAGATAGAACAGCGCTGGATAGACAACATAGGTACTGAACGAATGCAAATGCTCAAAGAAGATTTAACAAAATTAGTTTATGAGGAAAATGAAGGTAAATCATCATCGAAGTTAAGGTCTGTTTGGTAAATATAAGGTCTATAAAGATGATTAACCGTAGACACTTTTCTGTCAAATGCGCACAAAATTTTCATTATGGGGGCCTGCCTCATATACATAGTTTTCAAATACTTTACCTGGCCAAAAACCGAGAAAAATATATGGAAAATGGGTAAGGAATGCTTTTTTATAAACGGTTAAACTTTATTTCAAAGTAAGCGTCAAATATTCCCCACCCACAATTTGTAAATAACCCATGAGATAATCTCCTTACATACTACATAGGGAAAAAACCGACACTAACTCTCTTAGTATCGGTTTTATTTTTAAACAACTATATGATCCATATACTAAGCAAGACTATCCCTTAGTAAGTTCCCACTGACTTATGAAACAGCCGTTTTCCTAATCATAATTTTTCCTGTAAGGAGTCAATAAATGCCACAACTAGCTGTACGGAATATTCCAAGTCATCCATATGAACACATCCGGTCGCTGAATGGATGTTACGGGATGGAAAAGAGATACAACTAGCTAAAGCTCCGTTGCCTGCTATACTCATGGCCCATGCATCTGTTCCGCCATTCAGAACAACTTCTCGCTGATAAGGAATATTATTTTTTTCTGCTGTCTGAATTAATTTTCGTGTTAACTTCTTTGGCACGTTATTTCCGTGTCCACTATCTGGCGTCCAGTCGTATAACATGAGGGCTGGTCCTTCACCAAGAGTAATGGCAATATCTTTTTCAGTTAAAGCAGGTGTTCCTCCAGAAAGACAAACATCAAGAGCAAGGCCAATATCAGGCTGAATTCTGTTTGAGATCGGAACGGAGCCGCGGATGCCCATTTCTTCCTGCACAGTTCCCACTGCATAAATCGTTGGAACGATATTTTTATCTGCTAGGCGTTTCATTGCTTCAACCATCACTGCACAGGCTGCACGGTTATCGACTGATTTTCCCGTGAAAATTTTACTGTCGTTTAGAAATTGCCCCGTTCTTTGAAAAGTCAAGTAATCACCGATCTGCACGCCGAGCGCCAATGTTTCTTCTTTACTTGTTGTTCCGACATCAATATATAACTCTTCAATCGGAATGGCGAGCTTTGCTTCTTCAGGTGTCACAATGTGTGCTGGCTTGCCTCCGGTTATGCCTGTGACGGGACCTTTTTCTGTGTAAATTGTTAGCACTTGGTTGAAAGCCGTTCTGCAGTCATGATAACCAACTGGTAAAATATAAACGAAACCTTCAGCATCAATATTGTGGACAATATATCCAATTTCATCCATGTGAGCAGCAAGCATAATCTTAAAATCTGGATTGCTTCCTTTTTTGATAAATACTTGGTTTCCTAGTGCATCCTCAAAATGTTCGTCTGTCACTGGTTTTAAATGATCCTGAAGGGCTTGTGCAACGCGTTCTTCATCCCCTGCCACACCATGAATGGCATCAAATTCTACTAAAAGTTCTCTTAATGAATTCATGTAATCTCCCCATTTGTTTTTTTTATATTAAATGTCTTATTCTCCGCTTGATTGTCATTCTGTGCCGGTAACGCCAACAATAGCTATCTAAATATATCTGTCAAATAGACGGGAGTTGCACTCTATTTTTCGTTACTAATATATAAATGGCACGCTGCAAAATGTCCTGGCTTTACTTCTTGAAAAGTAGGCGCTTCTTCTATACATAGAGCAAAGCATTGAGGGCATCTAGAAGCAAAACGACAGCCCATCGGCGGATCTATAGGACTTGGAATATCTCCTTCTAGTGTGATTCGTTCCTTCTTTTCTTTTGGATGATTGATTGGGATTGATTGAATTAATGCTTTCGTATAAGGGTGCAAAGGTTCAGCATATAAGTCTTCTACTTTAGCCATTTCTACTATTTGTCCTAGATACATGACTCCGACTCGATCACTGATATGTTCCACAACACTTAAGTCATGAGCTACAAAAAGTATTGTCAAACCTAGTTCCTCTCGTAATGAAACAAGTAAATTTAAAATTTGGGCTTGTACAGAAACGTCTAGGGCAGAAACTGGCTCATCAGCAAAAATAAACTTAGGATTCACAGCTAATGCTCTCGCAACCACAATACGCTGTAGTTGTCCACCGCTGAACTCATGCGGATAACGATCCATAGTATCTCTCGGTAAACCGACTTGTTCGAGCAACTCTATAATTCTGACTTTCGCTTGATTTCCTGTTGCGATCTTGTGCACCTTTAAAACTTCCTCAAGCGTTTGTCGGATTGTTAGTCTTGGATTTAAAGAAGAATATGGATTTTGGAAAATCATTTGCATTTCTTGTCTCAATTGTAAAAGTTCTTTGCCTTTTAGATTAGTAATATCCTTCCCCATAAACTGCATGTTGCCACTAGTAATCTCTTCAATCTTTAAAATACATCTGCCTGTCGTTGACTTACCGCATCCACTTTCGCCGACAAGTCCGAATATTTCTCCTTCCTGTATGGTGAAGGAAAGATCATCTACAGCTTTGAGTAGCTGTGTATGCTTGCCAAGGAAATTTGTTTTTCCAGCTGGGAAGTATTTTTTTAAACCTTCAACTTGTAATAAGGTTGTTGTCAAGATGCTCATCTCCTTCTTTTACTGCCGCTTCAGCTACATGGCATGCTGCCCAATGGGAGGGAACCATTTGTTTCAATGCTGGTTTTTCTGTCAGGCATTTTTCTATTTTGACAGTGCAACGGGGGGCAAAAGGGCATCCGTTGATTTCCTTAGATAAGTCAGGCGGTGATCCTTCAATGGATTTGAGCGTTTTCTCCCTATAGCCAAGCTTAGGTCTAGAATCCATCAATGCTTTTGTATAAGGATGTAATGGCTGTTCAAAAATATTCTCCACACTTGTGCTTTCAACGATTTCACCTGCATACATGACCGATACTTTGTCACAAATTTCGGCCACAACGCCCAAATCATGAGTGATCATCAGAATGGCCATTCCGTATTGCTGTTGAAGCTCTTTCATTAGCCGTAAAATTTGCGCTTGTATCGTTACATCTAGCGCGGTTGTCGGCTCATCAGCAATAAGTAATTTTGGCTTGCATGCCAATGAAATGGCAATCATCAGCCGTTGTAGCATCCCTCCGCTGAATTCGTGGGGATACTGATGATAACGTTTTTCCGGAGAAGGGATGGAAATCTGAGTCATGAGGCTAATTGCTTCTTTTTGCGCCTGCTGCTTTGTCATTCCTTTATGAAAACGAAGCACTTCCGCAATTTGGGAACCCACTTTAAGCAAAGGGTTCAAAGAGGTCATGGGGTCCTGAAAGATCATGGCTACTGAATTGCCTCTGATTTTCTGCATGTGTTTTTCCGTTTGTTTTGCTAGATCGATGTTTTCAAGAATCATTTCACCTGATACAATTTTTCCGTTTTGGCTTTCAACAAGCCTCATGATGGATTTAGCCGTCACACTTTTACCACTGCCGCTTTCGCCTACAATTCCCATTGTCTCTCCTGATTTGATGGAGAAATTCACAAAACGAACTGCATGGGCAATCCCCCGCTCTGTTTGAAATTGAGTAGATAAATTTTTTACTGTGAGCAAATCACTCATTTACATATTCCTCCCTAATAGAAAAGCGAAAGGAGTTACCTTGATCAACTTTTCCATTTACTTGTTGCGCCCGCTACATATGAAGGACAGGCAAGCAGATGTTAAGGCATTAAATAAGATTCCTTTTTCCCAGCCAAAGTAAAGTATTCCGTAGATTCCTACCCCTACACTAACCAAAATAATGAAAACAGTGACCCATGTGGCGGAGCAGTCTGTTTTCCTTAAATATATAGCTGGAATCATCGCGCTCCAAACAAACGAAGCGAAGATCATGACGTCAAGAATTGTCAACTTCGGTAGCAAAGTGACGATCACCGTAGCCAGTGCTAACAATGCTATTTTCACGAATAGATCTTTTGAAGCAAAGGTTTTGTCTACGAGATTATGGGCTAATGCCGAGAATAAAATGACCAGTAAAGTTGCAATTAAAAGAAAAATCCCTAGCTGACCACCAAATTGGAGGACGATTTGAAGACTTACTTCATCGTGGGATGCCGGCCATACGGCGGATGCCTTAGCCACAAAAGCTAAAGTCCCCATGGAAAGTGGGACAAAGAACCATACGAAAGATGAAATTGTAAAAGCGAGTGATCTTTTCGTTTGTTTAATATTTGTAAATACCCTCCACATGTTTTGATTCAATAAGTTATGAGCCATAAATCGAATGAATAATACTCCCCCTAAAAACCAACCAGATGGATCAGTCAAAATAAGCATTTCTGTTGCTAAAAAATGAACACCAGAATAGATGGTCGGCACACTCACTTTTAAATAAACAAAAGTAGGTAGAAGGACAGTAGCAATCAATGACAACATACTGATGATGAGAGATCGAATGTAAAGATTCTTACTTTTTGCTAAAAGAATAAATTGATAAAAGACGACTAGTAATCCGGCTAATACCAATATATTTGCATTGTAGAAAAGCTTTAGAACGAGTTTTGCAGCCAATAGACTTACAACAAAATTTTCAAGATGATAAAGAAGTAAAAACGGCTTTAATACTTTTCCTATATGGTCTGGCGCGTGGGATACTGCTCTTTTTTTTAACAGAAAGTACAGACAGAACAAACTGCATACTCCAGCTAAGCAGTAACTAATTAGACCACTCACGCCGTGCTCATATGACACTTGGGTTGAAACAAGAAAGGTTGTCAGCCCAATCCACTGACTGACTAGGATCACTATTCCTTTCCCCAACCCAATAGTACAGTCCATGCCAGGATTGTTTCTATCAAACTGACAAGCCCCAAGTAATAACAAAATTAAGATAAAAATAAGGAAAATTTGCAATGTTATAAACATGTTTGCTTGCCATGCTCCTGCTTTAAACGGAATTGACTTGGGGAAACTCCCTCAAGCTTCCGAAAAGTTGAAGAAAAGTAATCTGGGCTACTGAAACCTACTTGGTCAGATATGAATTGGATGGACAGCTCTTTATTTTCTAACAATCCCTTTGCTTGTTTTATTCTGATTTTCGTTAAGGCATCAACGAACGTAATTCCAAGCTGATTCTTGAATATTCTGCTTAAGTGTGAAGCACTGATGTGGACCGTTTGTGCTAATTGATTTAAAGTTACTGGGCTAGCATATTTCTGTGATAAAAAAAGGAGGCATTGCTGAATCACCGCTTCATCCTTATTCAGCGTAGCTTGCATAGCACTATCATATGATCGCTTCAGTAAATCTGGGCTTTCAACAATCTCACCTACGCCAAAAAGCCATTCTGATTCTTGATATTTTTCAGTAAGTTCTAGTTTTAGAGAAGAAAGTCTCTCTTTCATCATGTGAATTTCACCTTCACACCATTCCGTCAAATAGATCCAATGTCCATTTACGGGGTGGGGAACAGCCAAGGTGTTTTGTAAAGTTCGACATATTTCACTATCCCACAGCGCTTTGTTAGAAGGTTGGTTACAATTGAACTTAATTGTTGTTACTACATTCGGTTGTATATGCAGATGTGCACCGAAGAGTAGCTTTAGTGATGCTTCTCCTCTTGACCAATTTTCGACTACTGTTTGCAACAACAACTGATGTTCTTCAAGTTCTGCTTCGATTTCCTTTTTTAATCTTTTCACTGCACTCATCAACTCTTCAGGTATGACAGGTTTTAAAATGTAGACAGATGCTCCGAAGGCAATGGCCTCTTGTGCATAGTGAAATTCCCCATGAGCAGAAATGAGTATCACCTTCACATGTGACCACTCCGCCTTAATCCTTTTTAGCGTTTCTAATCCATTCCAGCCAGGCATTCGAATATCCAGACATATAATATCCATCGCTTCATTTTTTAACATATTATAAGCTTCATAACCATTTGCTGCTGTAAACACATCAAGCAGAGGGTCAAGTAAGTGAAGAATACTTTCAATGTTTAAAAGTTCCAATGGTTCATCGTCTACTATGAGAACTTTCATATAGACCCTCCTTCACGTATGCTAATTTCTTGAGAACTTTGCAAAAATGGGATCGTAATGATACTGATTGTACCGTTCCCGCTCCTCTTAATTGATAGCTCGCTTTCTTTACCAAATTGTTCTTTTAAGCGAGCATGGACATTTCTAAGACCAATGTTGGTTTCGCTATTTGAACTAAGGTTTTCTGTCTTCCATTGCTCAAACTCACTAATTATATCGTCATTGACTCCTGTTCCATCATCTCTTATCTCTAATAGAAGCCCTTCGTTTTTGCTTGAGGCAGATATAACAATCGTCCCACCATCCACGGAAGGCTCTATTCCATGAATACAGGCATTTTCAATTAATGGCTGGATAACAAGCATAGGTATTTTTATCTCAAGCAGCTCTTTAGGAATATGGATCTCCCATTCGAGCCTACTTCCGAAACGAAGCTTTTGAATAGATAAATATTGTTCGGCGTACTTTATCTCTTCTTTTAAAGAAACAAGTGAGGCTTTTTTATCTAGGTGGTAGCGAAGCAATGATGACAAAGAATAAATCGCTTGTTCAGCCTCTTTATTTTTTCCTAAACGAATTAACGTTGTAATCGTATTCAATGTGTTAAAAAGAAAGTGAGGCTGAATTTGAGCGGATAAGTGAAGCAGCTTTGATTCATTCAGCAGTACTTCAAGATCCGCTCTTTTTTTCTCGATTTTTAAAAAATCAACTTCTTTTTCTGTTATTAAAATCATGACAATGACAGTCAAACTTATCATTCCGCCAACAATGCCCAAAATGATTAATGTTGTGAATAGATTAAGAGAAAGCAACATACATCCTCCGGTTATCCATTAGATTAACTTGCTTTTCGCTGTTTAGGATCAAGCTGACTTTGCAAACCGTCGCCAAACAAATTAAACGCGATCACTGTGATCATAATAGAAAAACCTGCGGCTAAAGCTGCGTTTGGAGCAACGAGCAAGTACTCCCTTCCTTCTGCTAGCATATACCCCCAGTCTGCTGTCGGCGGTTGTACACCTAGACCTAGGAAACTTAATGCCGCTAAATCGATGATGGCATAGGCAAAATCGATGGCAACTTGGACAATGATCGGTGATAAGCAATTAGGTAAAATATGCCGGAAGATGATTCGCGTATGGGAATATCCTAAAGCCTTAGCAGCATCAATGTAGGCTTGTTCTTTTTCTACGAGTGTCACAGAGCGAACTAGTCTGGCAACCATTGGAACATACACGATACCGAGCGCAATTACAGCATTTTCAAAGCCTCTTCCAAATGTGGCAACGATAATAAACGCAAGTAAGATTGTTGGAAAAGCGAGAAGCACGTCCCACACACGGTTTATAAGATTATCAATTTTACCTCCAAAATATCCGGAGATAAGACCTAGTGGAACACCGATGACAACCGATAGCAATACGACAAACACCGCTCCAAGCAAGGTTGTTCTCGTTCCATAGATAATCCTACTTAAAATGTCTCTGCCTTGCATATCAGTTCCCAACCAATGTACAGAGGAAACAGGCTCTAAAGATTTGCTCAAGTCTTGCATATTAGGATCGTATGGAGAAATCAGCGGAGCAAACAGCGAAATAAGTATAATCATAATAATAATTATTCCAGATATTACTGACAATTTATTTTTAAAAAAAGGTGACCTCCATATACTTTTCTTTTTCTCTGATGGAGCTGTAGGAAATTGTACGGGTGGCTGATTTTGGAGTTCCATCATATGCCTCCTTTCTACTTATAACGGATTCTAGGATCAATAATGGCATAAAGAACATCAACGATCAGATTGATTAATAGGAATACGACCACCATAAAAAGCATTGTTCCCTGCACGACTGGGTAATCACTGGTTTGGACACCGTTGATAATTAGACTACCTAATCCTCCAAGGCCGAATGTGTACTCAACAAGTACTGTTCCTACAATCAGGACACCAATTTGTATGCCAGTCACAGTGACAAGCGGTATAAGTGCATTTTTTAATGCATGTTTAAAAATGATTACATTTTGTGGTAGCCCTTTCGCCATAGCCGTTTGTATATAGTTTGTGTTCATTACTTCAATCATGCCGCTTCTTGTAATTCTAGAGTTCAAAGCAATCATATTAAAACTCAATGCTAGAGAGGGAAGAAACAAATGAATCAAATTCTCTTTAAATCCGTTCCCAGCTCCGAAAGCAGGTAGCCAGTCCAAATGATAGGAAAAGAAGAGTACCATTAAAATACCAGTGAAGAACACAGGTGAGGATACTCCAACAAAAGCAAATAAAGTGGCTAAATGGTCTATCCAAGTGTTTTTCTTAATCGCAGATAGTATTCCAAGCGGTATGGCTATGAGCAACGTAATGACCATACTCATGACTATTAATTGGAATGTGAGCGGCAAGCGTTCTACGATCATATTAGTCACAGATTGCTTCATTTTGAAACTTTCTCCAAGATCTCCTGTAGCTACATTTTTTAACCAAATTGCATATTGTTCAATAATCGGTTTATTCAAATGATATTTTTCTCGTATATTATCCAGGACTTCGGGTGACGTTTGGTGTCCACCTGCCATAATGATGGCGGGATCCCCTGGTACCAGTCTTGACATGGAGAAAATAAATATAGATACAACGAATAATATGGGAATTAGTAAGAGAAGTCTTCTGACAATATAACTAGCCATAGCTACACCTCCTTTAATGAAATTCCTCTTTATTAAATGAATATTTAAGAAAGAGGAATCGGCTCATTTATCATTAGTTCAGCTTAATATCTTTCAAAATATCATCCCAATACCATAATGGGGTAATATGATAGCCTTCCACGTTATTAGTCATGGCCATCATTTGTTTTTGATGGCTCAGTGTAATCCATGGTGAGTCCTCTGCAATAATCTTCTGTGCTTGTATCATTAGTTCAGCTCGCTTGTCATTGTCAGTCAGTTTGTTTTGTTCCTCAAGCAGTTTATCAACTTCCTTATTTTTATAATTTGCGTAATTGGCACCGCCATCAGCTGTATTAGCGGAGTGGAATAACGGGCTTAAGTTTCCGGAAGGATCCGGAAAATCTGACCCCCAATTTTGTACAACAATGTCATAATCTCTAGCACCACCAAATGTGCGAGTCATCAATTCCTCTCCAGTCAGCTTTTCAACCGCTAAATCAATGCCAAGTGGCTTGACCGCAGCTTGTAAGGCTAAGGCAGAATTCATACGGAGACTGTCTCCATCAGTTGAAATTGTCGCTTTGAAGCCGTTTGGCACGCTAGATTCTGCTAATAATTTTTTCGCTTTTTTCATGTCATAAGAATAGTCAGGAAGTTCCTTCTTTGCTGCTTCCCACTTATCTTTAGAAAATGTCCACATGACTGGTGGTACAGTTGACCCTACAGCAGGGATACCCGCATCTTTCACAATCTGTTTTAAAATTTTATCTTTATCAAGTGCATAGTTCATTGCCTGTCTTACTTTTGGATCATCAAATGGTTTTTTTTGTGTATTAAACTCAATACCATCTATTAAATATGAATCTGATGTGTCTAATCTTACATTCTCCATATCTTCTATTTTCTCGATTAGATCAAGTGGAAGTTCTGTGGCAATGTTTAATTGCCCTGTTTTTAGACCAGTAATTCTTGTTGTGCCTTCTGGAATTACTTTAAAGACTGCCTTATCCACATATGGACCGCCTTCTTTGTTCCAGTAATTTTCATTTTTCTCCAGTACAATTTCTGATCCTGTTTGCCAGCTGACGAACTTAAAGGATCCGGTACCTAGTAATCCGCCTTCCGGTTTGCCGAAGTTTTCTTTATGTTCTTCAAAGTACTTCTTGGAAATTATATGCCCAGCACTTGTTGCAGGTACATATTGCCACAAAGCATCTGGCTCTGATAATGTGACTTTGATTGTCCAGTTGCCCTCTTGTTCAATCTTTTCTACATTTTCATACATCCAGCCTACATAGGAGGCTGTTGCAGGATCTTGAATTCTCTTCATTGAAAAAATAACATCTTCCATTGTCATTGGACTTCCGTCTGAGAATTTCACATCATCACGAATATGATAAATATAGGTTTTCTCATCGGGATTCTCCCATTCTTTTGCAAGATTAGGAACAACGCCTCCCTTTCCATCAAATTTAAGTAGCCCTTCTGTAATCGAGTTAACGACGGGTCCTGTCGAAAAATCGTAAGAAAAAGCAGGGTCAATAGCAACAGCGTCTTGTGCTATTCCGATAGTGATCGTTCCTCCATCTTCGCTCCCTTTTCCACCACTTTCTGAGCTGACATCTTTTTTGCTAGAACACCCTGCAAATATGAATAGTATGAAAGCGCTTAACAAAACGAGTGCTACACTTCCTTTTCTCTGCATCTTTTTTCCTCCTCACACTCTAATTTGTTTATATTATACAGAATATTCTAAAAATAATATTTTAAAATCTTATCAATATTTCTTTGATTTTTTATCAATTTGATAAAAAATCAAAGAAATATCATGCAGCTGCAAAGGGAAAGGATAAAATCGTATATGATGAAGTGGTCAGGTTATTAGTTGCTGGTGAAAGCGTGATGAATATTCATAGACAAAAAGGTCTTTCCAGAAACACCATTTACAATATAGAAAAACTAGCTTGAATGGGAAAGGAAGGAAAAGTGTGTCCTCAAATACAATTTTTTTTATCGTACTTATTCTAATTATTTTTATGCTAAGGAAACATATTAAATTTAGAACAGTTATTAAATGGGGCTATACTTATAAACATTTTGGTAAAACGTTAAACGTTACCTATAAAAGGTTTACCGGCTTGGATAATTATAATTTTATTTTCAGAAAGGGAAATATCGTTACGATCTCATATGATGTAAAAGTGGAGGAAGGAGAGCTAACCTTAGAATGGACTGACCGCAAGAAAATAATCTGGCAAGAAACATTTAAAGAAGACAGCCAGGGTACTTTTACTACCCTGGCAGACCATCGCCTGCATTGTATCCAGCTTGAAGGAAAGAATACTAAAGGTGGATGCCATATAGAATTCACAGAAAAGGGTAATGAATAACGGATTTTCTGCCATAAACTTATCCTTATTACTATGAAGATGTTAGAAATGTGCGAGGAAGGATTACAAAAATGATCAAGCTTTTTTATAAAAGAAGGATGGAATTAAATATATTAATAGCGTGTTTTCATCAAACTTTTTTCAAAACACGCTCTTTCTTTTTGTTCGTTTATCAAGATGACAACTAATTAACTTTCGATCCTTGTTGAAGTTGATACATTTGATAATAGCGACCTTGTTGTTGCATCAGCTCCTCATGGTTGCCCCTTTCAACAATTTCTCCTTTATCTAAAACGAGGATTTGGTCAGCATTTCTGATAGTGGATAGTCGATGAGCGATGATAAATGTCGTCCGTCCTTTTTTAAGAACTTCCATTGCTTCTTGAATGATCGCCTCTGTTTCGGTGTCAATCGAGGAAGTAGCTTCATCTAAAATAAGGATCGCAGGATCAAAGGCGAGTGCTCTAGCAAAAGAGACCAGCTGCCTTTGTCCGGATGACAACGTGCTTCCTTTTTCAATCACGGGTTCATCATAGCCGTTTTCTAAATGCTGAAACACCTTTTCCGCTCCCACTGCTCGCAACGCTGCTTCCACTGTTTCTCTAGAAATGCGTTCGTCTTGTAAGCTCACATTCGAAGCAATCGTGCCGCTGAAAAGATACGGATCTTGCAGGACGATGCCCATATGCTCTCTGACTGTTTGATGCGGAATCGTTTGAATCTCTTTTCCATCAATGAGAATCTCCCCTTTGTTAGCGTCGTAAAAACGAAAGAGCAAATTCATAATCGAGCTTTTTCCTGAACCGGTATGGCCCACGAGCGCCACCGTTTCCCCTCGTTTCGCTTCAAAAGAAATATTCTTTAACACATACTCGTCTTCCTTATAGCCAAAATAAACGGAACGAAAGCGGACGTCGCCACGATAACGCTCCATTCGCTCGTCATGAACAGGGATGCCTGGTTCATCTAACAGTTGAAAGACGCGCTCACCCGCAACCAGTGCTTGCTCTAAATTGGCGAGCTGATTGACAATGTCAGTGACTGGTTCAAATAGACGGTTAATATAATCGACGAACGCATACAGCACCCCGAGAGAAACAATCGAACCGACTCCGATCGAGCCGCCACCGAAGTACCAAATAAAAGCAACAAATACTAGATTTTTAAGCACATCCACGAGATTATATGAAGTGAGGGCGTTTAAATTCAGCATTTTCTTTTGAAACGTAAAATGAGCCTCGTTTAGCTGATCAAATTGTTCAGTCGTTTCCTTTTCTCGGCGAAAAGCTTGAATAATCGTCATCCCTTGAATGCTTTCATTGATCATCGCATTGATCTCACTTAATTTTGAGCGAATCCCATGATTGTAAGTCGAAGCAAACGTATGATAAAGCCACATCCATACACCTAAAATTGGCAGTAACAGTAAACAAATCGAAGCGAGCTTGGCATCTAAAATAAATAGCGCCATAAAGATGCCTGAAATATAGATCGTGCTTTTGATAAACGTAGCCAGCACCGTCACATATAGCTCACGAATCGCTTCCGTATCGTTCGTGACATGAGAGACGACTTTTCCCGCCGGTAATTGATCAAAATATTTAATCGGCAATCGTTGAATGTGAGCAAATACATCCGTTCGCATCCTTTGAATAATTCGATTAGCCGCCTTCTCCAAATAATACGACTCTCCGTATTGAAAGATCGCACTGATCACTAACAATCCAAAGTATCCCGCAAGCAGCATGATGATTTTCGGGATTTCAGGTTGGTAAAAAGAGATCATCTCCTTAGCGGAAATAACGCTCGCTTCATACGTTTTCACTCGATCCTCTTTTTTGATCGTCAACTGCCCGTCTTGATACGTCCGTACCCCATCGAAGGCGATCGGTCCGGGAACAAATACGAATGAACGATCCACTTGCAAAATGCGAACCTCTTTCCCCTTTTGTTCATTTTCATCAAAATAGTCGCTTCTTTTATACCATTTTCCTTTAAAAGAAACGGCATCCTTCCCTTCAACCGTTTCATACCATTTAGACTCGATCCCTAAAATATGGTCATCAATCACCTTTTTGGCCACAAACGGTCCAGCTAATTCAGTCCCTACCGCAATCGTCAGCATCACTAATGCGATGATAATCATTTTTTTATATAGCAAGGCATATCGCCAAAGTCGTTGACTCACACTCATCTGAACAACACCTCCTTAGTCGATCTCTTGAAGCTGCTGGCGTTCATATTGCTCTTTGTACCAGCCTTCTGTTTGTATCAGTTCGTCGTGAATGCCCGCTTGAACGACACGCCCATTCTCGAATACCACGATCCAATCCGCATGTTGAACCGCTGATAGCCGATGAGAGGCGATGAGCGTTGTTTTCTTCTTGCGCTCTGATCGAATATTTCCAATGATTTGCGCTTCTGTCTTCGCGTCAACGGCGGAAAGCGAATCATCCAGAATTAAAATATCAGGATTTTTGATCAAGGCTCTCGCAATCGAAATCCGCTGCTTTTGTCCTCCTGAAAGTGCCACTCCTTTTTCACCGACTAACGTATGTAATCCATCAGGAAAAGTAGCAAGGTCCTTGCGCAAAGAAGCGAGATCAATCGCTTTCTCAAGCTCTGCCTCCGTCGCCTCAGGCTGACCGAATAAAATATTTTCGCGGACCGTTCGGGAAAACAGCACATGATCTTGTGGGACATAGCCGATCCAGTGAAGGATTTGCTCCTTTGTTTGTTCTTGAATGTCGACATCACCAATGGTGAGATGACCTTCTGGATGTGGGTATTGCCGCAATAATTGTTTAATGAACGTCGTTTTTCCACTGCCAGTTTTCCCTACAATCCCTAACGTCTCCCCTTTTTTCAACTGAACGGTGACCTTCTCTAAATTATTCACTTGCGAGGAAGGATACTGAAAGCTCACTGCATCGAATTGGATGGAAGATGGATCATGAACAACAATCGGCTGTCCGGGATCGACAACATCTTCCTTGTAGTGAAGCGTTTCCTGTACCCGATCTAAGGAGGCATTTCCCCTTTGCATCATGTTCATCAGCTCACCGAAGGCAAACATTGGCCAAATGAGCATCCCTAAATACACATTAAAGCTAACGAGTTCACCCAGTGTCACCTCTTGATGAAACACTAAATACGCCCCATAGCCAAGTCCAATTAAATAACTTAACCCAACAAAAATTTTAATGGTCGGCTCAAACAGGGCATCTATTTTGGCAACATCGATATTTTTTTGATACACATCATTCGTCATCTGCTGAAAGCGCTGCTCGTCCGCTCTCTCTTGCACATACGCCCGAATGACACGGACACCTCCAACCGTTTCCAGTACTCGGTCGTTCATATCTCCAAAGGCATCCTGTGCTTCTGTAAAACGCTGATGAATCTTTTCCCCATACATTGTCATCAATAGCGCCATGATAGGCAGCGGCAAAACAGCTGCTAGCGTTAATTTCCAACTAATCGAAACGCTCATCGTGAATAAAATGAGCAACATATAGATCGTGGAATCGACCAACGTTAAAACCCCGAACCCTGTCGTATCCGATACCGCCTTTAAATCATTGGTCGCACGCGCCATCAAATCGCCTGTGCGGTTTCGTTCATAAAAGGTCGGTGTCATTTTCATGAAATGAGTCATTAAATTCAACCGCAGCTTTCTCTCTAAAATAAACGCACCGCCAAACAGCAAATGCATCCAAACGTACGTCAATCCATAAGACAAAGCCGTCGTACCTAGTAAAATCGATATATACTTCCAAAGCGCGGTGCTCGTTAACGTCGCCATATGAATGTCATCAATCACCAGCCCAACGATTTTAGGTGGAATGATGACAAGCACACTTGCGATGATCAAAAATACAACCGCTACCGTATAGCGCCATCGATACTCTTTAAAAAACCAACTAAGCTTTCGTAAAACGCTAAACACAAACTCTCCCCCTTTTTGAAACAAGTAGCTAAAAACAAAAAAACGTACTGCGCAATGACAGTACGTCTCCAAAAGACAACAAAGGCACAGGGCTTCACTTTCCCTGCGCTCATAGTCCAATCTTTATGTAATCAAAATAGGCAGGCTAAGTGATGAATATGAAAAAATCGAACATTACTCGTTAATCGAATCATCAGTAGCCCCTCCTTTTTTAGCATTTAATGAGCTCCCTCAGGTTACCATTTCATGGAGATGTAGTCAAATATTTAACATTTATTTGACTATTGAATAAATGCTCACTGCTGTTTCATCACATAATTGATCCATCTTAATGACTCTTCAAAAGCTTGTTTGTCCGTTTCCTGGCGATAGTGAATGGAGTTTGGATTTGAAAACCCATGCTCTGCTTCACATACTTGCGTGTTTACCATCGGCTTCGTCGCAAGCTGATCGACTAGGTCGTTCACATGGAATGATTTTTCTTTAGAAAATAATAAATAGACAGGGATTTTAGGAGAAATATGTAAATATTCTCGAATTCTTGATCCATAATATCCGATCACAGCATCTGCTACATGATCATGTTCACTGCAAAGCCAAGCAGTCGTCGCTCCAACACTGTATCCCCATATAACAATCGTTTCATATTGGTCTCTTAATGAATGAGCTAATTCTAGAGCTTGTTGCACCGCGTTTTCAAAGCCAACCTGCTCAATAAAATATTGATAAGCCGCTTGCTGCTCTGTTTCTAGAAAACTGTCTCGATGCAATAGATTAGGCGCATACACATCATATCCCTGCCCCGTGAGTAAATTGGCGGTCGCGATCATATGCTCATTTACCCCATATATTTCATGCAGCAAAATCACTGCCTTGTTTGAACCATTCATTTGCGTATATATACTGACCACTCCTCCAAAGTTTGTTTGTAATATAACTCAGGATTTTCTCCTTCTATAAAGTTATTCTACATTAACGAGCCGTAAGACACCTCTACTGAGTACAGCCTCACTTTATCTCTTTTCCGATTTTATGATATTGCCTTCCTTATCGAAATACACATCTATTAATGGATATTTCGCCTCTTTGTTCACTAAATCTAAGCTCATGTTGTTATACATAGCCCATACTCTTACTTCATTGGATGATTTTATATATTCATACTCATATGTGATATCAGGATCATCATGAAAGTAAATGGATTTAAACCAGCATGCATTTTTGCTGTCATATACATCTACCATCACTTTTCCATTATTTAATGTCGCCCCTTGAAACTCAATGACTTTTTCAATTCGCTCATCCGCTAGCTTTTTATAATGAGCAAAATATAGTTTTTTCCCTATACTGCCGACTGTAATAATCAAAGCTATAAAAAATAGGGTTATGATCGCCTTTTTCATTTTCGATGTTCTCTTCATTCACACTTCTCCCTAATAACCTTTGTTTAATTTAGTGTAATTTTACACTAAATTAAACAAAATTCCAAGAAAATTTAACCAACACTGAAAAAACCCGCCTATTAAGATAGGCGGATTCGATCTTTTATTAGTTTTGTTTCATAAAATAATCTTCTAATTGGGCGCGCAACTCTCGCTTTAAAAACTTGCCGACAGATGTTTTCGGAATTTCCTTCATAAAGATGATATCATCCGGCAGCCACCATTTCGCAAATTGAGGCGATAAATAATCCATCAATTCTTGCTTCATCGTCTCTTCATCAAAGCCATCCTTTAATACGATACAGGCGACTGGTCTTTCTTGCCACTCCGGATGAGGAACGGCCACCACACTCGCTTCAAAAACAGCCTCATGCCCCATTAATGCATTTTCTAAATCAACGGAGGAAATCCATTCGCCGCCGCTTTTAATTAAATCTTTTGTGCGATCCACGAGCTTAATGACACCTTCTTCATCGACCGTTGCGACATCACCTGTATAGAGCCAGCCATCTTGAAACGCTTGTTCCGTGCGGTCATCGCGGTAATATTCATCCGCAATCCACGGACCACGAATGAGCAGTTCCCCCATATCTGCACCGTCCCAATTGACTTCTCCTTGATCATTGATCACTTTCATTTCTAGACCTGGAACGATCATTCCTTGCTTAGCACGCTGATCCAACTTCTCTTCTTCTGAAAGGTCCGACTGATAGCTTTTTAACCGCGCTACTGTTGCTAGTGGACTTGTCTCGGTCATTCCAAAAGCGTGAAGGAAAGGAACTTTGAATTTCGTTTCAAAGGCGTGGATGATTCCTCTTGGGGCGGCCGATCCACCGCAAAGAACCGCTCGTAAGCTCGATGTGTTATAGTTTCCTGTTTCTAGCTCTTTTAATAGCCCGAGCCAGATCGTCGGTACACCGGCTGTGATCGTGACGCCTTCCTCAGCAATCAGCTCCGCAAGAACTTTAGGCGTAAATCGTGGTCCCGGCAGTACTTGAGTAGAGCCAAACCAAGTGTTAGCAAATGGCATCCCCCATGCATTCACATGAAACATCGGAACGACCGGCATCGCTACGTCTGATTCAGAAAGAGCTGTGGTATCTGCTAATCCGAGGGCATAGCTATGTAACACAATGCCTCGATGAGAGTAAATTACCCCTTTTGGATTACCTGTTGTCGCCGATGTATAACACATGCCCGCCAGATCATTTTCATCAATATCTGTCATAAACGCTTCTTGAGGATTTCCTTCGGCCAGCAATTGTTCATATGAGTAGGCAGGTTGGAGAGTCGTTTTTGGTAGTTCTGCTTGATCCGTCATAATAATAAATGCTTTAACCGTCGGGATTTGATCGGCAATTTTTTCAACGAGTGGAACGAGATCTTCATCAATAAACAACACTTGATCTTCCGCATGATTAATAATGTAGACGATATGCTCAGGAGAAAGACGAATATTGATCGTATGAAGCACCGCATGCATCCCCGGAATGGCAAAATACGTTTCTAAATGGCGATGATGATTCCAAGCCATTGTACCTGCACGCTCACCTGTTTGAAGACCTAGCTTTTTTATTGCGCTCATTAAGCGGCGTGTTCGCTCCCCAATTTCTTTATATGTGAAGCGCTGAATGCCAGAGTGTGTTCTCGACACCACCGTTTTCTTCGGAAAATATTTTTCGGCACGCTCTAATAAAGACCCAACAGTTAATGGTACATTCATCATTTGGACGTATCCCCTTTGTTTTTATTTTTTCGCCTTTTCTTCTAGCTTTTGGCGCAAAATAAATTTCTGGATTTTCCCGCTAGCGTTTCTAGGTAGCTGATCGACGAAAATATACGCTCGCGGCCGCTTATAATCGGCTAATTTCGGACTGTTTTTACATAGCTCCTCTAGCTCTTGGGCCGTTACTGTCTCCTCTTTCTTGACGACAAAAGCGATGACCTTCTCTCCCCATGTTTCGTCAGGTTCGCCAATGACAGCGGCATCTAATACGCCATCATGTTCAAATAACACATCCTCTACTTCCCGTGGATAAATATTTTCGCCGCCACTAATAATCATGTCATCGACGCGATCCGCAATCCATAAATACCCTTCTCGATCGAAATAACCGATGTCTCCTGAATGGTACCATCCTTGATCAAGTGCATGTTCAGTCGCTTCGGGTCGGTTAAAATAACCGGTCATCATACTTGGACCGCGAACAATAATTTCTCCTGGTTCAAAAGGAACCGCCACATCATTCGGATCGGATGGTTGACCTTCTCTTGTTCTGACAATGCGAACCTCATGATTGATCAATGGACACCCCGCTGAACCAGCTTTTGTAATTTGATCCGCTTCCATTAAAACGGCAATGGCTGGCCCCATTTCCGTCATGCCGTATGCTTGGACAAATTGTACACCGAGCTTCTCTTGGCACGCACGAACTAAAGCAGGGGCCATTGGAGCCGCGCCATATAATCCGAGCGTTAAAGAGGATGTATCATATAGGCTTAAATCTTCTTGTAAAAGCATATTCCACATCGTTGGAGCCGCAAAAAATTTCGTGATATGTTCTTGTTCAATGAGCGAAAGCACTTGTTTCGCGTTGAACTGATGAAGAATAACATTGCTTCCACCTGCATGAATACGTGGCAAAAAGGCACAATGCAGTTCGGCACAGTGAAACATTGGCGCTGTGACAAGGCCACGGTCTTCGTTGGACAGCTTCGTCGCATGAATCAGCGCCTGCGATTGTTCAATCATATCTCGATGCCTATGCATTACCCCTTTAGGGCGGCCGGTCGTCCCGCTCGTATACATGATTGCATACAAATCATTTTCATTAACCTCTGCTTCAGGTTTTTGCGTTGACTCATGTTGGATTTTCTCTTGATAACTCGCTGCATAGCTTGGCGTATCCTCATCTGTGTACCAAAACGCAGTCTGAGGAAATCGCTGTTCAATTGCGGTGATCTGATCTTTTAATGCGCGTTCAAACAGGACAATTTTTGGTTTGGCATCATTTAAAATATAAGCCGTTTCCTCTGCCATCAGCCGAAAATTAATCGGATTAAACACGGCCCCAATTTTACAGCAGGCAAAGTAAGTCGTTGCTAACTCTTCTCGATTAAATAAATAGGTAGAAACAATGTCTCCTTTATGAACTCCTTCTTTACGAAAGGCATTCGCAAGCTTATTTACTTCTTCATCCCATTCTCGATACGTATAGCGATTGCCACTTCGAGCGTCATACAGCGCTTCTTTATCAGCATATTGGTGAACCGTCAATTCAAACACATCCGCAATCGTTACATACATGTTTTTTTCCTCCTTTAGAAAACGGTTACATTTTTTGGCGAAACCTTTCTCGCAACTGATATTTTAGTATTTTTCCAGAAGTATTCCTGGGAAGCTGATCGACAATGATCACTTGACGCGGCACTTTGTAGCCAGCGAGCTTTTGCCGGCAAAAGCTGCGGAACTCTTCCTCATCGAGCGTCTCATTCGTCTTTAACACAACGATGGCTGTCACCCTCTCCCCCCATACCTCATCGGGCAGACCAATGGTGGCGGCTTCTAGAATACTCGGATGCTCGTACATCACTTGCTCGACTTCAATCGAATACACATTTTCTCCTCCGCTAATGATGATGTCTTTTTTGCGGTCGACAAGTGTGATATACCCTTCTTCATCAGCAACAGCTAAATCGCCTGTATATAACCACCCATCCTTTAACGCTCGCTTCGTTTCTTCCGGCTTCTTATAATATTCCTTCATCACTGTCTCCCCGCGAATGACAAACTCACCGATCATGCCAGAAGTCGACTCTTTTCCTGCTGAATCGACCACTTTTGCTTCTGTTAAGAAAAACGGCTTCCCGCCTTTACCGAGATGGTACTTATGACCTTCAGGATCGAGTATAATTCCCCCTGGCCCCGCTTCTGTTAACCCGCATAAATTGTAAAACTGATCCGTTTGAAAAAATGCCATGCTTTGCTTCACAATTTCAGGTGGCATTGGCGCTGCTCCATAACCACATCTTTTAATAGAAAAAAGATCGTAATCCTCCTTGTTCGGCACTTGCAAAATGAAGTTGTACATCGCCGGCACACCAAAGAAATGAGTAATTCGCTCCGCCTCAATCGTTTGTAACGCTTGAACGGGATGGAATTCACGATGAATCACATGAGTGGCACCTAAAATCACACCAGCCACTAAAAATAAATTAAGCTGAGCGGAGTGAAACAAAGGAGCAAGATGAAGAAAGCGATCATTTGGATTAATCCCCATCCCAACCATCATCGTGAGCCCCACGTTAAAAATGCGACGATGATCGAATAGTGCCCCCTTTGGTTGACCCGTCGTGCCGGAAGTGTAAAGGATTTCAAGGTCATCGCTCTCTAACACGATCACCGGGGGCTCATCCTTGTTGTCAGAAAGGAGAGATTGAAAGCTCACATTACTCCTTGTTTGCCCAACCACAATCACTGCTTTGACAGCTGTTTGTTCCTTTGCCGATTGGATGATCGGTTCATATTCCTGATCGCAAAAAACAAAATGGGTATCGGATTGATCCAAAATATAATGTACTTCAGGAGCAGTAAGGCGAAAATTGACTGGAACGACGACAGCCCCGATTTTTGCACTAGCAAAGTAAGCAAATACAAAGTAATCGGAGTTTTTCATCATAAGGGCAATCTTTTCCCCTTTTTGTACACCTAACTTAAGCAACCCATGAGCGAGTCGATTCACTTGCTCATTGAACGCGTCATATGTGTACTGTCTACCTTCGCAGTGAATCGCCTGTTTTTTGGGGTGTTTTCTTGCATTTAATGTTAAGTAGTAGCCAATGTCCAATCTCCTTCCCTCCTTTGTCGTTTCACATATCACAATTGCAATTACTGTGCCAACAACAAAGGCGTGAACTGTAAAGGAAATCGTCATCAACAATTGTCTCATTCATGAACAAGTGGACGACAGCTGTACAAAAAATGGACAGTTTCATAGCTGATATCTTTTCAGCTTTTCGTATAAGCCCGACCGACTAATTCCTAGCAATCTGGCGGCTTTCGCTTTATTGCCATTGACCTCCTCCATCACCTTTTGAATAGCCGATATTTCGGCCTGCTCCGTTAATGAATAGCAATGGTTATGAGACAAGGACATCGTTTCTACTTTCGCTGTCATATACTCTGGCAAATCTTCCATTTGAATATTTCCCGTTTCTGCAAATGTCATGGCTCGCTCTAAAATATTTTTCAACTCGCGGACATTTCCCGGCCAATCATACTGCAATAGACATCGAAGGGCCTTATCTTCTATACCTGTGACACTGGTACTAAGCACACGATTTAATTGTTCCATCATATGGTTGATTAATAACTTGACATCTCCTCTTCGTTCTCTTAAAGGCGGAATATGTAACGAAATCACGTTCAACCGGTAGTACAAATCTTCACGAAACTCACCAAGCTTGACCATTTCCTCTAATGGTCGATTCGTCGCCGCAATAATCCGCACATCTACATGCACACGCTCTGTCCCTCCAACACGGTAAAATTCTCGATCTTGAATGACTCGCAAAAGCTTGGCTTGTAAAATTAAGGACATATCACCGACTTCATCTAGGAAAAGCGTCCCACCATTCGCTAAATCGAACTTGCCAATTTTGCCTTTGCGATTTGCTCCAGTGAATGCCCCTTCCTCATAACCGAAAAACTCGGATTCTAGCAATTGCTCGGGAATCGCCGCACAGTTGACTTCGACAAAAGGCCCTTCTTTTCGTGCACTGCTTGCATGAACCGCATGAGCAAATAGCTCCTTCCCTGTACCAGACTCCCCTCGAACTAAAATCGTCGAGCGACCTTTGGCGGCTTTGGCGGCACTATTCTTCAATTTTTCCAAATAGCGATCGTGAGTGATAATTTGATCCCACGTAAATCTTGCTTGCTCTGATTTTTTCAATTCACTTAAATAATAAGCGACCTTGCTTTCTGCTTTTTCGAGCTTTTTAAACAAAGTACTCACTTCGTTTAATTGTCGATACATCACTTTTCCAAGCACGCCGATCACTTTTTCACCTTGGAGAATAGGAATGCGGTGGACAATGTACTTAATGCCGTTCACTTCCATAAAGTCACTGAGCTCAGCCTCCTCGGTATGAAACGCCTTAGATAGATGAAAATGAGGAAACACTTGATCGACGGGCTGATGCAAAACATCTTGCTGCTTCAAGTTAAATAGCTCAAGTAAAGCGGGGTTGACCATTTCAATGTTGGACTGTTCATCAATCATAATAATGCCATCATACGCATGCTCAATCGCCGTATCGAGTTTCCGCTTCAGCATCAAGGTTCTCACGATATTCGTTGTCGTTGCGAGACCGACCACTTTCTCCTCTTTATCAAGAACAATGCCCGTCCCCACTTTACTTATTTTTGCAACCTCCGCTACCTCTTCAAATGGCATATTTTCAGGAAATGTCACTGGTTGATCAATTAAATAATCTCTTATACTTGTAGACAAAGGCTGTTCGTTTAACACCATTTTATATAAAGAGCTACGGGTAAACACACCGATCAGTTCACGATTGGCGTTCGTAACAGGCAAGGTGTTCCATTTATTTTCCTTCATCATCACAAGAGCCTCTTTTAACGTAGACGTTTCACTTAACGTTTCTTTGATTGGTGTCATAATATCTTTGATACAAGTCAAAATGCTGCCCCTTTCTTTGTGAATTTTCTCAATATTTTAACTTCATATTATCATGGTTTATTTTTCAAAGATACTTTTTGACAAAAGCATTTATAGGCAAAATTCGTGTATGCTATGTTTTTTTGTAACTTTCCTAGAAGTTTTGTCGAACATCTTTCATTTTTTCAATAAAGTGGGCATAATACATACTGTTGTGTGGATTAAAATATGAATGAAAAAATCGGGAGACTAAAAAATGGAAAAAATCGAAACGAATTTAGTTACTGAAATTATGTCTAAACGTCATTTGATGATCCAGACGGGGATGACAAAAGGGTTAAGTCACAGAGAGACCATAAAGTACAGCCAAGAATTAGATAAGCTCATTGCAAAGTATCAAACAATCAGCAGAAGTTTCCAATCATTCGATGACTAATGAAATGAAACACAACAAGAAATGCCAAATCTTTCAGACAGAATAAACTGAAACTTATGAAATCGCATAAAAGTATGAGATAATAGCAATGAACGAAAAATATGCGAAGTAGGAAGTGACGATATGTCTTATTACAATAATAGACGTACAGAACCTTTACCTAGTGAAGATGTCGCTACGTGGGAATGTGTAGCACAAGACTGTAACGGCTGGATGAGAAAAGATTTTGCAACAAAAGACGCTCCACCATGCCCATTTTGCGGATCAGAAATGAAAACAGGAACACGCCACATCACCGCTCTAAAAAACAATAATTTACATAAGTAACAAAGAAAAGTGGAAGGACCTGTTTAGCGATGTATGGACTGGAACGAGCCGCACGAGATAAAGGAAAACGAAAAGCGGAGCCAACTCGTTCAGTCGCGACAAGCAAAAGACGAGCCGACTGAAAGGTTGTTCTTTAACCTTTTGGACGGATTGACTTTTGTCCTCGAACGACTAGTTGACAAAGAAAAGCGAAAGGGCCCGTTTAGCGACGTATGGACTGGAACGAGCCGCACGAGATAAAGGAAACACGATGAACGGCAGTGAATCGATGTTGACTTATCGCTAGGAGGATCGTGGAAGTACACTAGGCGCTGGGGACTGGAGCTAGACAACAAAGAAAAGCGAAAGGACCTGTTTAGCGACGTATGGACTGGAACGAGCCGCACGAGATAAAGGAAACACGATGAACGGCAGTGAATCGATGTTGACTTATCGCTAGGAGGATCGTGGAAGTACACTAGGCGCTGGGGACTGGAGCTAGACAACAAAGAAAAGCGAAAGGACCCGTTTAGACACCAAAACCAGAGGATAATTGACCGAATAGTCGGTCTTTGGAATCCAACCGAGAGTGCAAGCATCTGCACACACGTTAGCGACTAGAACTGGATCATGAAAAAAGAAGGCGGTTTAATCTCCCGCCTTCTCCTTATCTACTATATACAAACGATACATATTCTTCACTTCTTGTTCCACTCGCTCTCTTAAAGCATTCGGCTGCACCACTTCTGCTTTACATCCGAAGTTTAGGGTCCAGTTGACTAAACCATCACTCACGATCGCTTTTGCCGAAAGAATAAAATGCTCTTCCCCATCTTTTTGGATGTCTGCCTCATGGCCAAACTTGTCAATGATGACATTGATCAGCTCATTTTTAAAGCGAATTTTGATCCAATCTGCTTGTCCAGCAAACATATTAAATGTCGATTGAACGTATTTGCCGACATCGAAGGCTTCATACACGAACGCTTCTTCAGTCGCTTGAACATTTCGCATACGATCCATGCGATAATGCCTAATTTCATCCGCTTCGAAATAATAGGCAATTAAATAATAAAAATCATGCGCCCACGTTAAAGCAAGCGGCTTCACTTTGTACAGCGCTCCTTCATGACTTAAAACAAACTGTTTATCCACATTGTATCGCCCGTATTGAAACGTCACGATTCTCTTCTCCGTAATCGCTTCATGCAAATCATGAATCGCTAGCCGAACTAATTTGCTTTTACTCTTTATCGACGTATCAATTAAAATTTCGTTTTGTAGTCTTTTCGCTTGCTGCTGACTCGTTAATGTTTTTATTTTTCTAGTCAAGCTTTTCGTTTCTTCTTTCGTAATAAATCTGGCGGAAACGACCGCGTCAATGAGCATTCTCAGCTCATAAGGCTCAAACAGTCGATATTGATGACTATAGTATTTCGGCATTCCTTCTTTTTCTTGATTAATTGTTATATCAAAATTAGCTTCTATTAAATTCTCAATATCATCTTTTAACGAATTTTTATTTGGTTTATACTCTTCCCCATAAAATGATTGAAACTTCGAAATGATATCATCAATCGTCCATTGATTGCTTTCATCGGTCTCTTCTCGAAACCATTCCATCAGCTTGAGAAGCCTTTGCTTATTGTTGATTTTGACCACGGACTTCGCTCCCTTCTTCCTTCATTGTAGCAAAAAAAACTAGAAATTAAATCCAATATTTTATTCCTCTTTCTCTGAAAAAATTTTTAAAAAAATGTGTAAAAAACAGTTTCCAAACAAAAATTTTTTTTGTATGATAGTAGCAGAAAAGCAAATAATTAATGGTGATTTAGGGAAGGCAAATGGTGCGCCACCAGCTTCTTTGGCTGGTTCTAGTGGGTTCGATTCCCACCCCGAAATTTTTTATGAAAGCTATGAAAAATTTCGAGGGTGGAATTCGGACGCGATAGGACCGACCTGCCCTCATATGGAGGGATTAATATGTTAAAGAAGCGCGATGTACATGACAGCCATGTACTATTTGATTTGATGACGCACCCTGAAGTCTTCCCTTTCGTGCGTCAAAAAGCCCACTCTTATGAAGAATTTGTCTTCGTTTCTAAACAAACGATTGAAGCAGAAGAGCGCGGTGAATTAATTTCACGTACCATTGTTGATGAGTGGGGCAACCCTATTGGAACGATTAATTTATATGACATTAATGAAAATGCAGGATTTCTTGGCACTTGGCTGGGCAAGCCTTATCATGGAAAAGGATACAACGCCCCAGCAAAAGAAGCTTTTTTTCAAGAATTATTTTATGAGCTAGAGATTGAAGCTGTTTTTATGCGGATTCGCAAAGTGAATACACGCTCCTTAAAAGCCGCTCAAAAACTACCATATGCTATTTTAGCCAACGAGACACGACCATCAATTTACGCACAAATCAATGAACATGAAGATGCATACGATCTATTTGAAATTTCAAAAGATTTATTCACCCTCTACATGATGCGTCAAATGAACGAAGCAGCAGACGACCAAGCAATGGAAGCTTAAAAATTTCCCCTCTGCCAAATTCACTATAAGTTACAACTGATTCTCATATCCTCTATTATGAGCTAATTAGACCCTTCAGCATCCCGCTGAAGGGTTTTCCAATGTTATAGGATTCATTGTACAAATCCTTTCTATCCCCCTTTGTGGGTCTGTCACTAACAACAACCACCTGCACCACTATGACAAACCCCTGTTTCAGGCAGCTGTAGTTGTACATTTGCAGCCGCCTCTTTATCTCCTGCTAAGTATGCCACAACCGAACGTACTTGCTCATAGCCCGTTGCCATTAGAAATGTCGGTGCACGGCCATATGATTTCGAACCTACAATATAAAAGTTTGGTTCAAGCTGACGTAGTTCCTTCTCACCATGTGCTGGCACACTGCCGCAACTGTGCTCATTTGGATCAATCAGCGGTGCAAGTGCCGGTACAGCCTCTGTTATGGCCTCACTTTCGAATCGTAGTTCACGATGGAAGTCAAAGTTTGGACGATTGCCTGTATTGACAATTAAACGGTCAAATGGCTCTAATGTTTTCTCTGTAGACGTTAAGACCATTCCGTTTTGTTCACGAATACCTGTTATCATAAATGGTGCTTCCACTTGGATTTGGCCGTTACGAACGCATTCTGCCATACGAAGTCCTAACTCACCACGAGCAGCAAGTTCATCATTCTCCCCTCCACCGAATGCATCCTCCACACGCTTTTTACGCAAAATCCATGTAATAGATGTTTCAGGATACTTTTGTTTTAATGTAACTAAGTTAAGCAACGAGTTAATTGCCGAATGTCCCCCTCCAACAACAGCAATGCGTTTATTCGCATATAATTCCTTATTTGTTTCTACATTTGGAATATGGTAATCGATAAGCGAGGCTAGCTCTTTTTCTGTTCGTAACCAAACCCCATTACTTATCGCTGGATTCGGATTTCCCCAAGTTCCTGTCGCATCAACCACCGCTTTAGCCTTCATTTTTTTCAAACCGCCTGGTGTTTCTACATATAATAGAAACGGTTGTGAGGAACGATTTGTTGATTTCATACGGTCTAATCCATCCCGTGTAATGGCTACAACTTCATGGTTCGTATGAATAGATGGTGCTAAAAGTTCAGTTAAAGGCGCTAAATAATCTTCCACTAATTCTTTTCCGGTTGGTATACTTTCTCCATTAGGTACTTGCCAATCCGTTTGTAATAATAATCGTTTGCCTGCTTCATCCATGTTATATTGCCAAGGTGAAAATAGAGTGACATGCTCCCATGTGCGTATATTTGCAGCGGTTTCCCCTTTTTCCAGTAAAAAGAAAGGTATCCCTCGTTCTTTTAAATGAGCGGCGGCGGCTAAACCGATTGGACCCGCGCCAATGACTGCAACTGGTAACGTCGGCTCACAGCACCCTGTACTTGGATCACAACAAGTCGTTGGTTGAATAATTTTAAATTCCATTATAAACACTCCTTTATATAACCTTTTGCTTTTTTATTTCGCTTCTTCTCTCGCAAATCGTTGAATACGTTCACCAATTTCATCACGTACACGTTGGAACTCTGCCCAAATTTCTTCTTCTGTGCCTGTTGCTTTTGCTGGGTCGTCAAATCCCCAGTGTTCACGACGAATAGAAGGAGGTGTCATTGGACATTTATCCGCTGCATCCCCACAAAGTGTGACGATGAAATCTGCGTTATTAAGTGTTTCTAAATCAATGATATCGGACGTTTGATTTGAAATACCCATGTCTACTTCTGCCATTGCTTTTACTGCGTTGGGATTTAAACCATGCGCTTCTACACCTGCACTTTTGACGATCCACTTATCGTCTAAATAGCGCTTTCCAAATCCTTCAGCCATTTGACTGCGGCAAGAGTTACCCGTACATAAGAAATAAAGTAGTTTTTTAGCCATCTTATTGCTCCTTTTAACTGATGATTAATGTGAGATACAAGCCAATGAGCGTGATAAATAGAATCGGAATCGTTAAAACAATCCCTGTCTTAAAGTAAGTTCCCCAAGAAATTTTCACACCTTTTTGACTTAAGACGTGTAGCCATACAAGTGTCGCAAGTGAACCGATTGGCGTAATTTTTGGTCCTAAATCTGAACCAATGACGTTTGCATAAACGAGTGCTTCACGTAACACACCAGATGTATTCGTTTCTGCAATGGCAAGCGCATCTATCATAACGGTCGGCATATTGTTCATGACAGATGATAAGAACGCTGCAATAAAGCCCATTGAGACCGTTGCGATAAACAAGCCTTGTTCCGCTGTCGCTTCAATGACCGAAGCCAGTGCTTCTGTTAAGCCTGCATTTCCTAATCCGTACACAACAACGTACATCCCAATGGAGAAGAATACGATATTCCATGGTGCTCCTTTAACCACTGCCGCCGTGTTTACCGCAGCACTTTTTCTCGCCATCAGTAAGAAGAGCAACGCAATGCCCCCCGCGACAAACGATACGGGAATGTTCGTCCATTCACTTGAGAAATAACCGATCACTAATACAAGTAAAACACCCCATGACAAACGAAACATCCTCTGATCCTTAATCGCTTCTTTCGGTTCTTTCAGCATTGATAGATCATAAGTACGTGGAATGGATTTTCGGAAGTATAAGAGAAGTACTGTAATCGTCGCTAGTAAAGAGAACATATTTGGCAAGATCATATGTACCGCATATTCAACAAAACCAATGTCAAAGAAGTCCGCAGATACGATGTTCACTAGGTTACTTACGACAAACGGTAAACTTGTCGTATCTGCAATAAAGCCACTTGCCATAATGAACGGGAAAATCATTTTCTCTTCAAACTGTAAATTGCGCACCATTGCCAGTACAATCGGCGTTAAAATAAGTGCTGCTCCGTCATTGGCAAATAGGGCAGCTACAACTGCGCCAAGTATACTCACATAGACAAACATTTTAATGCCATGCCCTTTTGCAAGGCGTGCCATATGGAGCGCAGCCCATTCAAATAATCCGATTTCATCTAAAATCAGTGAAATGATGATGATAGCGATAAAGCTAAGGGTTGCATTCCATGTAATATCGACCACATCAAGGACATCCCCAACATCGACTACACCTACAAGTAAGGCGACCAGCGCCCCTGTACAAGCAGACCAACCGATATTTAATCCTTTTGGTTGCCAAATCACGAAAATTAATGTTGTAATAAAAATCAAACTAGCTAGGATGAACATGACGATCCCTCCTTATTGCATTGGCAAATAGAGATTGCCTCAAGTTCATCGACAACAGTTTGTACTATAGGTGTTAATCCATCGACTAATCGATAGTGTTTCCAAGTACCCACTTTACGCTCTGTAATAATGTCTGCCTCTTTTAATTTACGTAAATGTTGACTGACAGCTGGTTGAGAAATCTTTAATACATCGACAAATTCACAGACGCAAACTTCCCCATGTTTTAAACAAGCGACCAATTTTAGCCGGTTGATATCTGCTAATGCTTTTAATTGCTTTTCTATCAGTTGAATGTCCATAAGCCCTCCTTTATATAAGTGAATTCTTATTTACTATAGTATATCACAATATATTCGTAAATAATTAAATACTTATATATTATCCTTTTAACAAAATAAAAGCCTTGTTAAACATATTCTCTTAACCCCTTCAGCATCCCGCTGAAGGGGTTTCCGATGGTTATACACTTAAATCTTTTTTCGTAAAGATGCGAATGGCGACAGCAAATAGTATAGTCCCCGCTGTCACAAGCCCAAATACAACCCAACCGAAAGCATAATCGGGATTGTTGATGATCTCGACTGGATTAAACACCGTAAAAATCGTTGCATATTGAAGCCAATCTAACTCCTCACTAATCTTTGCCGCTACATCTAGCACATAGAAAAGCAAAATCAAACTAGCTGAATAAGCTAAAGCTTTCTTCTCATCATTCACAATAGCTGAAAACAGAAAAGCGATTCCGCTAATCACATAAAAGAACAATAAAGCAATCAAGTTCAATTTCGCAAAATCTCCAAATGCAAATGATTCATCCTTAATAAAAAGAGTTGCTCCGATGATTCCACCAAGCATCGTACAGCCAATAATGATCACAAGCCCTGATAACAATACAAACATTTGTGTTCTGGCAATCGCTGCTCTTGATACCGGCATCGACAGCAAATAAGCGATCGCCCCGCGGTCGACTAATCGGGCCACTAATTGAGAAGCCATCATGATGCAATAAATCGATAAAATAATCACAAACACTAAACCGTAAAATTCTGCGCTAATGAAATCAAGCAGTGTCCCCATTCCTTGATCTAAGTTAAACGCATCGATCACCCCTTGTGGCATTTGTTCAAGAAGCTGATCCAGCTCTGTACCTGAAATGGAAGGATACACACTAATAATAAGCAATAAATAAAGAGTCGTTCCGATCCCGTAACTGAATATCGCTTTCGCATGAACCTTCATCATCTTTTTATAAAGTGCACCACTCATGAACGTTCACCTCTTCGATCATAATAGTCCATAAAAATATCCTCTAAGCTTTGTGCATGCATATCAAGATTCAACACATGATAGTCAGAAAGAGTATGAATAAGCGAATCAAAATCGCCTTTCACTGTCACTTGAACTCGATTTTCACCCGTCCGTTCTCCCTTCAACACTTGATGAAGTCGGGTGGCTTCCGCTTCGTTCGCCACTGTAATTTCAATGACTTTCCGCTGCAAAGTTTGCCATTGATGCACATCATTTTCCGCTACTAGATGACCGTCCTTAATGATCGCTGCTCGATCACACGTCCGTTCAATCTCTTGAAAGCTATGAGAAGAAAATAAAAAAGTCGTTCCCCTTTTCTTCTCTTCATTGACAAGGTTAATAAATAGTTGTTGCATGAGAGGATCCAGCCCTGACGTCGGTTCATCTAAAATAATGACAGATGGCCGATGCATAAAAGTGGCGGTAATGGCGACTTTTTGCTTCATCCCCTTAGACATTTTTCGAATCGGTGTATCTGGATCAAATTGCAGCCGCTCAATCAGCTCATTTTTGAAAGAATGGTCTTTCATCCCGCGCATATCTGCTAATAATTGGAGAAACTCACGACCCGTCATCCCTTCAATAAAAGCAATCTCTCCTGGTAAATAGCCGGTGAATGCTTGAATGGCCGCTGCCTCTTGCCAGCAGTCTAGCTGTTGAATCGTTGCCTTTCCACGATCCGCTTGAATAAACCCCATTAATAAACGGATTGTCGTTGACTTACCTGCCCCATTCGGACCGAGAAAACCAAAGGCCTCTCCTTCTGCTATGGAAAAAGAAAGATCAAATACCCCTCGCCCATTTGAAAACTGTTTCGTCAATCCATTGATATCGATCACCTTGCCCACCTCCAATAAGTTTTGAAATAATAATAACAAAATATTTCATTATTATTGTATGTCATTCTTTTCCTCAATACAATGATTTTTTGAATTATTTATTCTTTTATATTTCAAAACATGGCATAATAAAAGAAAATGAATAAAAGTTAGGTGATCCCCTTGAACGGTTTTAATAAACGAACGGAAATGAAAAAACAGCAAATTAAAGAAGCAACTTATACTTTATTGAAAACGAACACAGCAAAAGAGATAACAATTAAAGAAATTGCCCAGCTTGCTCGCGTCTCCCAAGTGACCATCTACAATTATTTCGAAAGCAAGGAATTGCTAATACGTGAAGTAATGAAAGAATATATGATGAAACAACTACAGCAATTTAAAGACATGTTTACAAGTGAACTTCCTTTAAAAGAAAAAATAGAAGGGGTCATTTTTCAAAAAAAATCAGCTATTCAAGATATCGAACCAGCTAACTTTCAACAATTGTTAGCAAATGACCATGAGCTCCAGCAATTTGTCGAGTCCATCTATCAACATGAAATCATGCCCTTATTTATCGAGATGCTTCAACAAGCCCAAGCAAGAAATGAAATCAACCCAAATATATCCATTCGAGCTATTTTATTCTATTTAGATACATGGAAACAAGCGAGCGACAAGTTGACTTATGATCACTTCTCTCGCGATGATCTGGCCCAGTTTACTGAGGAATTGATTCAATTATTCTTTTATGGATTATCGTCCGATTCCGTCTCTAATGACTAAGGCTATCTTAAAGTGCCGTGTTGATTTTTTAACAACACCCTTTCTTGCATCAAAATATGTTATAATTCTTTCATTCTGCCAAATGCAGGTGAAAGGAAGAATAGGATGAAACAAACTTTTACGAAAAAAGAAAAGCTGAAGCAGCTTTTTTATATTATGCTTCCGATCTTAATTACCCAACTTGGAATGGTCTCAATGAACTTTTTCGATATTATGATGTCGAGCCGTTACTCGGCGGATGATATTGCCGGTGTAGCGATTGGTTCCTCCCTTTGGGTGCCCGTATTTACTGGGTTAAGCGGCATTTTACTGGCGATCACTCCGATCGTTGCTCAACTTGTGGGAGCGGAGAAAAAAGAAGAAGTCCCTTTTTCAGTGATGCAAGGAATCTATGCGTCGATTGCACTGGCCGTGATTGTGTTTGCAATTGGCAGTGTGGCCCTTGATCCGGTGTTAGACGCCATGAAGCTCGAAGAAAATGTGCAGCATATCGCCAAAGGATATGTGACAGCGCTCGCTTTTGGCATCATTCCTGTCTTTGTCTTTACCGTCTTGCGCTGTTTTATCGACGCCCTCGGCATGACGAGAACGTCGATGTTCATTACCTTAATCGCCTTGCCGTTAAATGTGCTTTTTAACTATGTACTCATTTTCGGGAAATGGGGACTTCCTGCTTTTGGAGGGGTCGGAGCGGGATATGCTTCCGCACTTACCTATTGGATCATCGCTTTCATTGCGGCATGGATTATCCACCGGGAACGACCATTTTCTTCCTATAATATCTTCCGTTCGTTTCCACCAATCTCTTTTCCTAAATGGAAAGAAATTTTATTGATGGGTGTTCCGATTGGGTTATCAATCTTTTTTGAAACAAGTATTTTCTCAGCAGTGACATTGTTCATGAGTGAATACAGCACCAATGTGATTGCCGCCCATCAAATCGCTCTCAACTTTTCATCGATGCTTTATATGGTTCCACTCAGTATGTCGATGAGTTTAACGATTGTTGTTGGCTTTGAGATTGGAGCGAAACGATGGAAAGATGCGAAAATGTATAGCTGGCTTGGAGTGGCCATCACCGTTTGTGTATCCTTCATGGCGACGATTCTATTATTTTTATTTCGGGAACAAATCGCCGGTATTTATACTTCGCAAGCGGAAGTACTTCATCTTGCGAGCCAATTTCTGCTCTTTGCCGCTTTATTTCAATTATCTGATGCGATTCAAGCACCGGTTCAAGGAGCATTGCGCGGCTATAAAGATGTCAATATCACCTTTTTAATGACGATGATTAGCTATTGGGTGATCGGCCTCCCATTTGGATACTACTTAGCGAATGAAACCGAACTTGCCGCATTCGGCTACTGGATCGGGTTAATTTCTGGATTAACCGCTGGAGCATTTACCCTTTCCGCTCGACTTCTTTTTATTCAAAAGAAAAAATTCAAAGCAACAAAAACAAACCACGCCGTGAGTTAAGGCGTGGTTTTCTATGTCAACCTGTTAAAATATCTTCCGTTGGATATTTAAATTTTTGATCCTGCTTACGAGCTAGAATATAAACTAACGAGAGCGGTCCTACCTTCCCTGTAATCATAATGGCAATAATGACCAGCTTACCAATGGTCGATAATGACGCCGTAATTCCCATAGATAGACCAACTGTGCCAAAGGCGGACACTACTTCAAACATTAATGGTAAAAATGGAAGGGGCTCCGTTATGTTAATGATTAACACGCCCGCAACAACGACAAATGTGCTCACCATCGTAATCGACAGCACGCGAAGAAGATGATCGGAACGCAACGTTCGCTCAAACATATGGATATCTTTTTTCCCTTTTACATATGTCAGCATCGTCACTAACATAATCACAAACGTTGTGAGCTTAATCCCTCCTCCTGTTGAACCACTCCCTGCACCGATAAACATTAAAATCATCATAAAGAAGGCTGTAGAGTTTTCTAACCCGCTTAAATCAACGGTATTAAATCCAGCTGTTCTAGTCGTAACCGATTGGAAGTAAGAGGCCCAAAGCTGATCAGATAGCGGCATTGCCCCAATCGTCTTAACATTGCCGGACTCTAAGAAGAAAAAGAACAATAACCCAATAATATTAATACAAAAAGTTGCGGATAACATGACTTTCGTATGCAAGGAAAGCTTTTTCCAGCTCCGTTTTTCCCACACATCAATGATCACCGTAAAGCCAATTCCTCCTAAAATGATCAATGACGTAATGGTCAGATTCACGAGCGGACTTCCTACATACCTCGATAGATTGTCAGGCCATAAGGCAAAGCCAGCGTTGTTAAAAGCGGATACCGCATGGAAAAAAGAAGAAAACAACCCATCCTTCCACCCAAGCTCCGGTACCCATTTTATTGCTAAAATAACCGCAGCGATCGATTCGATGGTTAAAGAAAAAATAAATAAATATTTGACTAGTCGAATAACTCCACCGACATGTACTTGATTTAGAATTTCCTGCATGGCCAGACGTTGCTTTAAACCAATTTTTTTCCCAAGCATGATAAAGATCAAAACGCCAAATGACATAATTCCTAATCCACCTACTTGAATAAGGCCCATAATAATCAACTGACCGACCTTGGTAAAATGAGTCCCTGTGTCCACCACTCCTAAGCCTGTCACTGTCATAGCTGAAGCGGAAGTGAATAAAGCATCCACCCAACGAATGGGCGCAGTCGTTGATATAGGCAGCTTTAATAAACAAGCCCCTAACACGATAAACAGCCCATATACGGACACAAGCAAAGTCGATGGCGAAATTTTCACACTTTTCATCATAACATCCTTCTTTTCTACAATATTTACAGACATTTCTACATTTCCCAAAACCACAACAAAAAACCATTAGCCTCTGCCAATGGTTCCAGAAGCCTTCCTGTTGCTGACGAGGTTAGCTGTCGGATTCGGACTGGAAGGTAGCCCGGCCAGATTACTCTGGCTTCACCCCTGCAGAAATCAATCTGCGATGGTTCCCCCGCTCCATGCGGATTAAGCATATAAGAATGATATTATATTACTCCTCTCTTTCTTGCTTGTAAAGTAAATTTAATGTAAATATATAGCTTTATTTCAACCGAAAAGCAGACAACGTCAAAAAAACTAGGCCCCCACAGAGCCTAGTTTTACGCTTATTCTGATTTCAACTGAAATACTTTTCCTAATACATCTTGTCCGCCTGTGACGGGAATAATGCTGCCGGTAATAAAGCTGGATGGCTCGGATACGAGAAAACTAACCACGCGAGCGAGGTCTTCTCCGGTTCCATGACGACCTACTGGGGCAAATGCGTCCGTTTCAACAGCGGCCTCTGCGATATTCATCTCTTTCCATTTCCCAATGATATCTCCAGGACAAACCATGTTCGCGGTAATCCCATGTTTCGCTTCTTCAATCGCGATCGTTCTTGTTAAAGAAGCAAGACCTGTTTTGGCGGCAGCAAACGCTGAGCGATAAATCCAGCCTGGAGCTGTTTCCACGCGATCGAAGCCGAACGTCACAATGCGTCCCCAGCCATTCTCCCGCATAAATGGAAGAGTGAGCTTCGTTAAATAAAATACGCTGTTTAAATTACCGTTCATCATATATGCCCACTCTTCCCACGTATACTCATCCAGTGTCTTTCTCTCTTTTACGTAAGGACCTGCATTATGAATGAAAATATCAATGCCATTAAATTGCTGCGATGCCTGTTCAATCAGATGATCACAATCCTCTTTTTTCGAAATATCGCCTTGAATCGCAACGGCCTGTATTGAATAATCTGTTGAGAGTTGTTCAGCAAGTTGAACCGCCTCGTTTCCGCTAGAACGGTAGTTAATAACGAGATTCAGCCCATTCTCCGCTAAAGCCATAGCTGTCCTTTTGCCAATTCCGCGCGAGCCGCCTGTAATAAGCGCTGTCTTTGTCCTCATGACATCCTCTCCATTAATAGTAAGTTATACTATCATAGTAAGCATCCTGACCTCATTATGCAAATATTAGTAGCTAAATAGAAAAAACACCGTGGCAAGCACGGTGTTTCATCGATTACTTTTTAATAAATTGTTGTGTCCAAATAGAACCATTTTCTACATAACCAACGCCAATATGTGTGTAATCTTTGTTTAAAATATTGGCTTTATGGCCTGGGCTGTTCATCCATGCTTTCACTACTTCTTCCGGTGTACGTTGACCTTTAGCGATGTTTTCTCCAGCTGAACGATAGCTGATACCAAATTGCTTCATCATATCAAATGGAGAACCATACGTTGGGCTTGTATGAGAAAAATAGTTGTTAGCTGCCATATCTTCCGACTTTTTGCGAGCGACTTTACTTAATTGACTATCAATCTGTAAAGCTGGCAAACCTGCTTTCGCACGCTCTTTATTCGTTAAAGTAACTACTTGCTGCTCGAAAGCTTTTAATGCAGAAGCATTCGTATCAACAGGTGGTTTTGGTTGTGGTGCTGGTTTTTCTTCTGGCTTCGGTTGCGGCGTCGGCTTTGGTTGCGGCTGTGGCTTGTATTGAGGCTTTTGGCCGTTGTTGCCGAATTGCTTCAAAAATTGCTCTACGTTTTCCTTGCCTTGTATCTGCTTCCATCCATTTTGAGAATAGATATATGTTTGAGATTGACATGACGATTGATTTGCTACTTGTGTGTTATTAGTAGCTGCTTCTGACTTTGTTGCAAATGGGGCAGCCAAAAGGGTGAATGATGTAGCTAATGATACGATTACTTTTTTATTCATTGTTTGTTTTCCTCCTGGTTGTTTGATTTGACAAGAACATCGTAACATGATTTTGTTGTCATAATAGAGGAAAATGGAGGCAAGAAAGCCAGCTGTCTCATTTGAGATCAACTGGCTTTTAGTTTTTTCCGTATAAGGTTGGATGACACTTGATCATATCAGCGTTTAAGATAGATTCCCTTTATTGTAAGGAAATTCAAGTATTGTTTAAACTATAGCACTCTATTAAAAAATTGGCGTAAATATTTTCTGTATCAGCTGAACGGCCACTCGACTAATGTAACAATTGTTACAAAGACACAACAAAATTAGCAGGAACTTTTCATACAAATACAGCCTTTGACTTCAATGCCAAATCTTTTCAGAAGTCTAACGGCAAAGTTACGCTCCACAGTATTACCAGCAGCGATATAAACGATTTTTTCATTTAAATCAGCGGCGTAGCGAGGAATATACCCACAAGGCATTTGGATCGCTTCTTGTACAGGTACTTGATTGGCCTCCTGATAATCTCTTACATCAATAATCGGATAAGACTCTACCTCGTCTAATTGAATTTTCTCCACTGAAACAGGCCAATATCTATAAGAAATCCCGATCAAGATGAATACTAATAATAGCAACATAAACATGGTAAACATAGTAGCAACCCCTTTCCGAATGTTATTTTATACTACAAGGGGTATATAAAGCAAGGATAAACTCTCAAATGTATCCCTATTTTTCCAACGCCTTTAGCTCGGAGATCATCGTCTCTTGATGTAAGCCTTCACCAATGATGACAAGATTGTTCGGCATATTCATCTCTTCCGGCATCCATAAAGGCATGCCATAGGAATATTGAAACAACATCGGGTATTGCCTATTGCGGACAGGTACATACCCCTTCATCCGGTAAAGTTGTTCACTCGTCCCTCGCAGCCATTGTTCAAATGCTTCGATATCAACACTTCCATGAAAGGTATGGCTAAAGACCGTCAAATGCAAATGATGATGAGCGTGAACAGACGTTCTTTCGCCTTTATGAGACATGTTCATGTCATTCAGTTGTTTCATCGAAATACGAGCATTGGTCGTTAAGCAAATCGGTGCATTCGCATTGATTTGTTGAATATCGTAAGCAATCATGCCTTGATCCATTTCAGACACCAGATCAATTTTATTAATAACTAATAAGTCGGCATGCTTAATTTGTTCATACATAAGCTGAAGCACAGCTGGTGACAAATGGGTCCGGTTTTTCCATGCAAGGCAATCAACAATCGTAATAATCCCTTTCCATTCTAACTTTTCAGCAAAAAGAGGAGACATGATTGCATCAATCGCTTCTACCGGATGAGCGGCTCCCGTCGTTTCAATAATTAAGTCATCGAATTCTTCTGTTAACAATAGCTCCTGTAATTGAGCTTCTAGCTTATCTTGAATCGTACAGCAAATGCAGCCGTTTAGAAGCTCTTTTAATGGCGTTTCCTCATCAACCTCATCGGAATCAATCGAAATATCTCCTAGTTCATTCATTAGGACGGCTGGCCGACGATCGTTTGACTTTAAATGCTGCAATAGCTGCTTTAATAGCGTCGTTTTGCCGCTTCCTAAAAATCCTGACAGCACATATACTTGTTTTTTCATACAGCCCACCCTTTTTTATGTAGTTAATCAAAAGAAAAGGCTGTTTTTAAAGAGAGTATGTCCTCTTTAAAACAGCCTTTTTTTGCATTAGGAAGCAGTTGGAACCTTCTGCTTCGTTAAAATCTCGATGGCTTTTTGTTTTTGTGTATCATTTTGTTCAATTTTCTCTCTTAGCTTAGCCATGAGTTCGAGTGATGTTTTTCCTTCAATGATACCTGTTGCTTCAAGACCCATTCTAGTTTGGAATTGCTTCACAGCCGCCTCTGTCTCTTTATCAAATAAGCCGTCCACTTTTCCAGGGTTGATGCCAATCGCCTCTAACATCTTCTCAGCATTTTTCACTTCATCTGATAATTGATCCAGCTTCAATGGTTGATCTGGATTTAAGAAAGTTAAATTCGCATAATCCGGTAATTCAATCGTTACATCAGGTGTGATACCTTTTTTATGAATCCAGTTACCATTTGGTGTTAACCATTTCGCCGTTGTAAACTTCAGATTAGAGCCGTCCTCGAATTCTGCTGATGTTTGAACGGTTCCTTTACCAAATGTTTTCTCGCCAATGATTGGAATACCTGCTGACTCTTTCATAGCAGCTGCAAATATTTCAGAGGCACTTGCACTTCCACTGTCGACAAGCACAGCGACAGGAAGGTCAACTTTTGGCTTGTTGTCAGACACAAACTTCTCGCGTTTTCCTGTATGATCTTCCACCTGGAATAACACTTTGCCTTCTGGTACAAACATATTTGTGATTTCTATCGCTTGATCCAATAACCCTCCAGGATTTTGTCTCAAGTCAAGAATCATGGATTTCATGCCTTGTGCTTTCATATCTTCTATAGCTTTTTCCAATTCTTTTGCCGTATGATCTGAAAAGCTCGTAATTTGAATATGAGCTACTTTATGATCATCCATTTTCGCATAAACGGTTTCAACTGGAATCTCATCGCGTACAATCGTCATTTCGATTGGTTTCGGTGTTCCTGCACGCTGAATTTCCAATTTTACTTTTGTTCCTTTTTCGCCACGAATCAGCATGACTGCTTCAGAGGCCCCCATGCCTTCCACGCTCTTGCCATCTACCGAAAGAACTTTA
The DNA here is from genome assembly GCF_037201805.1 of Bacillus sp. FJAT-52991. Classification (GTDB taxonomy): domain Bacteria; phylum Bacillota; class Bacilli; order Bacillales; family Domibacillaceae; genus Bacillus_CE; species Bacillus_CE kandeliae. The sequence goes on from NZ_CP147404.1 coordinate 2,063,151, forward strand.
TCATTCGGTTTAATGCCGGCTTTCTCAGCTGGCGATCCTTTAATTGGAGAAACAATCATAATCGCTCCGTCTTCTTCTCTGATTTCAGCACCAATTCCTTCAAAGGAAGCTGAAACACTTTCATTGAAGCTCTTTGCTTCCTTTTGATCCATATAATCTGAGTACGGATCATCTAGGGAGTCCAACATACCATTAATCGCACCATTTATGAGCTGATCCTCATCTAAGTCTTTGTAATAGTTACTTTGTAACTTGTCATACGCTTCATATAACTTGGCAAACTCATTACGAGGCGTCACGCCCACTTCCGCTGCTTTTTCATCGCCGAAAGCTAGAGCAATCGTGGTAATAGCTGCTGAGACAAAGACGAGAAAGAATACAAGCATAACGAAATGAAACTTCTTCAACCGAATATAATGGGTTTGCTTGTCACCAGACTGTTCGGATTTATTTTCTTCCATGTTGCTCACCGCTTTCCATCCTGTAGTACAGTTATTTTTCAACTCTTCCATTCTAACAGTTTTTCAATTAATAAAAAAGAAAAAACTCCCCATTTCATGGAATGGGAAGTTTTTTCACTTATTCTACATCGTATCCTTGGTCTTCTACAGCGGCTTTCATTTGAGTCACCGTTGCTTTTTCATGATCGAATTCAACCGCTACAGAACCACTTGGTAAATCAACGGCTACTTCTTTCACACCTTCTACTTCTAATAATGCTGATTTCACTGCTTTCTCGCAATGTCCGCAAGTCATTCCTTTTACTTGTAAAGTGATTTGTTCCATGTTCTTTTCCTCCAATTTTTAATTTTAACTGTGTTAAATTATCATATTGATTTTTGACTCATTTGAATGGAATGAAAAGAAAACTAAAGAGAAAATGCATTTTCTCAACGTTTTTTTCATTCCATTCACTTTCAGCATCTGCTGAAAGCGTGCAAAATGGCCATTTTGCACGAATGAGTCAAAAATAGTCGAAATCAACATCGTTGTTTAGAAAAGCCTAAACTTTAACTCGTTTTAACCTTAGGGAATTGGTTACAACTGAGACGGAGCTAAATGCCATCGCCGCCCCCGCTACCCAAGGAGCGAGTAAACCGAGCGCCGCAACAGGAACACCGACTCCATTGTAAATCAATGCCCAAAATAAATTTTGGCGAATGTTTTTGATGGTTTCTTTGCTGAGCTTGATTGCTTTTGGAATGAGCAATAAATCGCCGCCAAGCAATGTAATGTCCGCTGCCTCAATCGCCACATCTGTTCCTGTGCCAATCGCCATCCCCACATCGGCCAAAGCTAATGCCGGAGCATCATTAATCCCATCGCCCACCATGCCAACAACGAACCCTTTCGCTTGTAGCTCTTCCACCTTATTTGCCTTATCTTGCGGCAAAACTTCAGCGAAAATATGCTCCTCTTGAATCCCCACTTCTCGGCCAATCGCTTTCGCTGTTCGACTGTTGTCTCCTGTCAGCATATAAACAGTGATGCCTTGGCTTACTAAGTGATCGATCGCTTGTTTCGCTGTTTCTTTAATCGTATCTGCTACGGCAATAAGACCACTTAAGCGTTGATCGACAGAGATTAACATCGCCGTTTTCCCTTGCTCCTCTAGCTGGAGCACTTTCTCTTTATATGGACTGAAATCCACACCGTTTTCCTTCATCCATTTTCGCGAGCCGACGAGCACTTTTTTTCCAGCGATTTCTGCTTGAATCCCATGACCAGGAATCGCTTCGAACGCGGTGGGAGCCGTCCATTGAATTCCTTTTTCCTCGGCATAACGAACAATCGCTTCCGCTAAAGGATGTTCCGAATTTTTTTCCGCTGACGCTAACAGCGATAGAACTTCATCATCGATCGCTTCAAAATCGGTCACTTCAGGCTTCCCTTTAGTGATCGTACCTGTTTTATCGAGGATGATGGCGTTTAAGCGCTGGGCGTTTTCTAAATGCTCTCCGCCTTTAAATAAAATCCCATTTTCGGCTCCTTTTCCTGAACCAACCATAATCGATGTGGGCGTGGCAAGACCCAATGCACAAGGACAAGCAATAACTAATACAGCAATCGCCGCCTCAAGGGCCGCCGCCGTATTGCCGCGATCGACGAATGTGATCCACACAAGAAAAGTGAAAAGAGCAATCACAACAACAATCGGAACAAATATTCCAGATACTTGATCGGCTACACGTTGGATCGGCGCTTTGCTTCCTTGCGCTTGTTCCACCGCACGAATAATACCAGATAGGGCGGTCTCTTCTCCTACTTTGACAGCTTTCACTGTTAACGAACCATTTTTATTGATCGTTGCACCAATGACTGCATCACCGATGGCTTTTTCAACAGGAATGGATTCTCCGGTAATCATGGATTCATCGACACTGGTCGTTCCAGATTGAATCACACCGTCAACCGGAATTTTCTCTCCTGGTTTCACGACTAATATATCACCGGGCACCACTTGATCAACTGGCAGCTTCACTTCTTGCCCATTTTTTACTACTGTTGCATATTTCGCTTGTAAATTCAAAAGAGAAGAGATCGCTTCGGTCGTCCGCCCCTTCGCTCTTGCTTCAAGCAGCTTGCCGAATAAAATGAGTGTAATTAATACCGCACTCGTTTCAAAATATAAATGCGGTTGTTCACTTGTTCCGATCGTGCGAATGGCTTCAAAGAGACTGTAAAAATAAGCAGCTGATGTCCCAAGTGCTACTAACACATCCATATTAGCACTTCGATTGCGAAGAGCTTTATAAGCCCCTTCATAAAATGACCAGCCGATGATAAACTGAACCGGCGTCGCTAATAGGAGCTGCACCCATGGATTCATGAGAACATGAGGCACAGGCACATTCAGATCGAATGGCAAATGGGCAAACATCGTATAAAGAAGCGGCAATGATAACAAAGCAGAAACGAGAAGCTTTCGTTTTTTCGCTTCATATTCCTCTTCTTTATATGCTACTTTTTCTTGTTGCCCTTGCTTTTCTTTCGCTTCATAGCCGAGCTTTTCAATCCTCTCGACAATCCCCTCTACAGAAGTGACACCTGACTCAAATTCGACAGAAGCCGTTTCCGCGGTTAAATTCACGACCGCCGTTTTGACTCCATCCATTTTATTGAGCACTTTTTCAATTCTAGTGGAACAAGCGGCACACGTCATCCCAAACACATCTAGCTCTATTTTTTCTGTGCGTACACCATAGCCCATCTTTTCAATCTTTTCCGCAAGGTCCTTCGGTGACACTTGCTCATTATCGATCGTAATAGACGCGGTTTCCATCGTTAAATTCACATTTGCCTCTACTCCATCCATTTTGTTCAATACTTTTTCAATTCTGGTGGAGCAAGCGGCACATGTCATGCCGGATATTTTCAAATTGATGTGTTGTTGACTCATTCCTATTCCCTTCTTTCGTCAACCTGTTGATTATGTTCGACTAAATTGGTTAAATACCTTCATCAATTCGTCGATGGCCTCCTTCCCTTCACCCGATTGAATGGCATTTGCTACGCAATGGTGGGTATGATTTTCCAACACTTGCATCCCAACATTTTTTAACGCCGACTGAATGGCGGTAATTTGTACAAGAATATCTACACAATAACGATCTTCATCAATCATTTTTTGAATTCCACGAACTTGGCCTTCAATTCGATTTAACCGATTTAATAGCTGCTTCTTCTGTTGCTCACTTCGATGAGACACTGTGCGATGCGGTTCGTTTTCCATAATTTTCACCTCTTGTTTTATACTATACCCATGTATGGTATATTAGTCAAGAAAAAAATGCTTAGCCACTCCTTTGTCATCGATCGTAGCTAAGCATGATGGATATATTAAATTTTCTCTACGTTGTTGAAATATTCTTCTAGTGTCCAGTCATTTTCAAAGATGTCTTTCGCCGCATCTTTTCCGACATAACGAAAATGCCATGGCTCATACATATAATGTGTAATATCTTCTTTGTTTTTCGGATAACGTAAAATGAAGCCAAATTGATGAGCATTTTTTTCTAACCATTGGCCTTCCGGTGTCGTTTCAAACGATTGAACAAGGTCGAATTGAACACTTTCTGCTGAAATGTCCATCGTTAAACCTGTTTGATGCTCACTAGAACCCGGTGGAGCCACTGCTTCTAATGCTTTCTCTTCCCCCACTTTGGCGATTTGATTCGCCAAAATTTGTTGCTGTCGCTCATAGGAACGATACCCGGAAACAGCAAATAAATGAATGCCGTCTGCCTCGGCTGCTTGGAACATCTCTTCCATCGCTTCAGCTGCTTCTTTTCTCATATAGCTTTTTTCAATATCTTGATTCCCAAAAGAAAAAGGAACATTTGGACGAACTAAATCGGCCGGTTTATAGTCTCCTGGTAAAGCGAATTCCTTATTCACTAAAGCCATCACATTCTCTGGATTCGCAATCACTGCTTTTCCATCCACTTGCTTCACTTCATTGAAAAAAGCCGCTTCCAGCTGTGGCCCTGATGGTTGATTGACTTTTTTCTCTGCTTTCTCTTCTTTGACCGCTTCAGTTTTTTCTTTCTCTGCTTTCTTCTCTTCGTCTGCTGACTGACATCCGCCAAGTAATAATACAGCAGACAATAATAATCCTGTTTTCTTCATGTAGTTCACCTTATTTCCCCATTATCTCATTTGACACAGGAAAGCCAGCCTTTTCTATGCTTGGCTGGCCTCCCTATGATCATTCTTGAATAGCAGCTTCTAAAGCTACTTCAATCATCTCATTAAACGTCGTTTGCCGTTCTTCCGCTGTCGTCTCTTCTCCCGTAATAATATGATCACTGACAGTTAGTACGGAAAGCGCTTTGCGGCCAAATTTCGCTGCAAGCGTGTAAAGAGCGGACGTTTCCATTTCAATCGCTAAAATGCCGTAATCGGCCCACTTTTGATGCTCAGCATTGTCATTATAAAACATATCTGCGGTAAATACGTTACCTACTTTTAAATGAAGGCCTTTTTCTGTACCAGCATCATAGGCCTTCTTCAATAAATCCCAGTTTGCTGTCGGCGCATAATCGATGCCATTAAATGTGAATCGGTTCATTTGCGAATCCGTCGACGCGCTCATCGCTAAAATGACGTCACGCACGTTCACATCTTTTTGAATCGCTCCGCACGTGCCTACTCGAATTAAGTTCTGGACATTGTAGCTTTGCATTAATTCATTGATGTAAATAGAGATGGATGGAACACCCATTCCAGTACCTTGGACAGATACTCTTTTTCCTTTATAAGTACCTGTATAGCCGAACATATTACGTACCTCGTTATAACAAACAGGATTGTCTAAAAATGTTTCAGCAATATACTTTGCTCGTAAAGGGTCTCCTGGTAAAAGGACTGTTTCAGCAATTTCGTTTTCCTTTGCTCCAATGTGAATGCTCATAATCAAACCTCCAGTAGGATAGCTATTGCATCATTCATTGTAATCTTTTTATATAGCAGTTGCAATCGTTACATGTGAGCAGAAATGATTTCTGTTAACTTCTCTTTTAGTCGCGGTACATCTTGAGCCGTAATGTGAACATTGATATGGCTTTCATCCATTTCAAGCGCCTCCGCAAGAAAACCACCTAGCCCTCTCGCTTTGCGATCGACTTCAATTAATAGACGAGCAGATTGCTCTGTTTGCGAAATAAACATCAGTTCAAGCTCATCAAGTCGACCACGGAATGCCCCTGCTGTTGGTGCAAATTCAAATTCTTGTACGAACGGATAGTGACTAGAAATTTTTAGAGAAGCTTGTTCACACTCAACTTTACGCAAACGGAAACCAAGCGACTCAATTTGTTCTAAGATCTTAGTCGCAAGCAAAGTTGGGCGAACTTCTATGTAGTCTTTATCTTCTGGGTCGACCGCATTTTTAATATCTAACCCCGTCTCGACCCATACGCGAGTCGTACCATAAGTGATCGGCGTATCCATAGGCAATTCCAGTTCAAATGGAATCACTTTCATTTCCCCTGCTCCGATCGTAAAAGGCTCATTCAGCTTCTGCTTTGTTACTGAAGCATAATCTGTATACTTACGATCATCCGTTTCACGCGTGTACGTTGTATTTACCTTTAAGTAAATCGAATCGATTTCTTGAGGAACGTTACCGCCATAAATTTCAACCTTCCCGCGCATCATCTCTCCAGCCGTATATTCTGATCGCTCCAACTTCGTATCAACTCTCGCTCCGCCTACACCAAAACTTGCTAGTACTTTATTAAAAAATGACATCGAAAATTCCCCCTAATAATTTTTTCGCTACCTAATCATACGTACACAAAAAGCAAAAGGTTTCATTTTTTAATCTTTTTCTTCCTCGATGTATCTTTCCCACGCTTCATCAAAGATGGACATGCTCCGTAAATACAACCCATTAAGCTCTAAATATCGACTTAATTCATCATAGTTTGCTTCCCCCTTTGGAAAGCTGTGATCCTTAAACGCATGATTGGCAAAATCAGCTATATCATCGCGTGGAGGTTCCTCCCGATACTTCATTAAATAATGAAAAAACGATTTTCGCACTTATTCTCCTCCTTTTATCATCAAAATAATAGCAGATGTAAAGATGAAAACATCCATTCGATTACTTTTGAGCGGCGTTAGTTTGTGGTTCTTCTCCTAGAAGCATGAATGTAAATTGAATATCATCTTTTTTCAAATTAAATTGATCAGCACGCACTTTCATACCGTTTTCTAATTCTAAATCATTCAACGAAAGGTAGATCATTTGATCGTTTGGCATAAATTTCACCCAGTCTGGGAATGGGTAGGCATTTTTAGCCGCATTCATCACATAAGAAACAGGAAGATTCACTTGCCCAACCTTCAGTTCTTTTTGCTTTAACATAATGTCCCCGTTTTCTAATGCTTTCGGTTCAAACGTGAGCTTATAATCCACGTCACTTGAAAACACAGGTATTTTTCCATACATAATGACTTCATCTTTCAAGTACATATTCAATTCTATTGGACTATTTTTTGCTTCTTCCTCAATATAGGATTGTATCAGCCTATTTAAATCTTCTTTATTCGACGTCATTTGAAACTCAACCGCACCTTCTAGTGGAGTGGATGTCGGTATCGCATCGTCTTTCATAGGAGAGAACAATATCACACCAATAGCGATCAACACCAATAAGTTCACCGCTAACACTCCGATAAACGCATATTTCCAAACATTTCTCATCTTTTTTCCTCTTTTACATACATAATTTTCTGATTCGTTAATTCTTCTAACTCTTCCCCTTTAATTGTGTCAAAAATCCGCTCTCCAATCAACTCATACCCCCGATCATTCGGGTGAAATTGATCGTCATAAAACAAATCCTCTTTCGAATTGGTAAACAGATCTTCAACAGGAACAAAGGTCGTTCGATCATACTTTTCTATCGTTTGTTTACTAGTTTCATTCCAATCCTGCAAAATCTCTTCCACTTCTTCTACATCATCAAGCATTTCCATAAACGGATTATATAGACCAACTAATACAATGCCCGCCTCTTGATTACTTTGCCGCACCTTTACAATAATGTCATTTAATCGCTTTTCATAATCCTTTCTCTCTTGTTCAAATTGTTTCACCTTCAACTCGCCGAAATTTTCTTTAAATACTTTCATAATATCATTTCCGCCAATAGTAATAATCACAAAATCTGCCTTCTTAATCGACTCTTTCACTTTCTGCTCATCTAACCGTTCAAGAAGCTGATCCGTACGATTCCCCTTGACTCCATAATTCGTAAATGTCGCACTCTTTACTTCTTCCAACTGAACTAAATTATCTTGTAAATAAGGGATATAGCCCCCTGTTTTCGTACTATCTCCTATTCCCTCGGTTAAGGAATCTCCTACAGACACTACGCGTAAATCTTTCGGAACTACCTCTACCTCTTTCTCTTGTCCAGAACAGGCAGATAAACTACATACGAAAGCAACGACAAGAAGCCATGCTTTCTTCAACTTCCTCACCCCGCTGTATAAAAGTACTCACATTATAGCATATTCTTATTTTGTAAAAAGAATCACATGCTCTAAAACTACCATTGGTTTCACTCATATGGTTCATGTATAATAAACCATTATACAGAAAAGGAGTTTTACAATGCGAGTATTCACTTACTTTGTCGTTCTCAGTAGTTTGCTTTTGCTAATCGCCGGCTGCTCTTCTGCTAGTAATGAAGAAAGTGAAGGCCAAAGAGCCACTGAGTCTGAATCCCATTCGGATCATATGCATACCCAGCCAAACGGCGACCTCCAAGAAGAAACCACTTCCGTTGATGAAATGCCAAAATTCTTACAAGATAAAGATGATCAAATGCAAACCATTTATCTAGCAGCAGCCAAAAACCCAGAAGTACTAGAATCCATGCCATGCTATTGCGGCTGCGGCGAATCAGCTGATCACAAAAGCAACTTAAACTGCTTCGTAGCTGAGATCAATGAAGAAAAAGTCGTATGGGACGACCACGGCACAAGATGCGGCGTCTGCCTTGAAATCGCAGCCGAATCTGTCCTCATGCACCAAGAAGGCAAATCCTTAAAAGAAATCCGCGACTACATTGACAACAAATACAACGACGGCTATGCCGAACCAACCCCAACGCCAATGCCTGCTGCTTAAGGAAAAGCGGAAGGCGCTTGTTCATCGGCGACAAGCAAAAGACGAGCTGGTTGAAAGGTTGCTCTTTAACCTTTTGGACAGCTTGGCTTTTGACCTCGAGCCAATAGCGCCTGTAGCTGGACAACACGAAAAGCGGAGCCGACTGTTTAAATACCACAAACAAGTCCCAGTCCGACCACATAACATGGAGTCGGACTGGGACTTTATTTATTAGGTGTATTCAATGGATACAAATCATTCACAATATAGGCTAAAAATAAAGGAATTTATTCAATCGGAGAAACCTTTCTTCCGAACAAGAAAGATCTTACCTGTGTCCCGTGCGCTTCAAAACGATAAGATACGAAAAAGGTTGTCTCATTTCAATTAAGCACCTTTTAGTCTTGAATTAAAACACCATATCTATTTTGCTTTCCCATCCATGAACTAACATCACGCCACTTAAGACTCTTCGAAGAAATCCAATTTTCAGCACCATGAGTAACACCATCAGGTTCCCATTCATAGTCATCAACCCAATAAAATAGACCATTGTGCAATATTATTTTTGCTTCATAAATGATTGAATCATAATTTATCGGACTTGGAACAATGTGAAATTGGGTTACACCTTCAAAAAGTATTTCTATCGCAGAAGGGTTACAAAACTGTCTTTGGAAGAGGATTCTTACATTAGTATCAAGTTCTGTTGACATACCCATCGATAAATCTTCATCAACATAACTTTCAGTCCACATATATAATTCCTTTAAACAACTATCATGAAATCCTCCAAATAACTTTAAGAGGTTTTCAATATCTTTACTATCTTTGACTTCTTTCCAATCCATAAAAATCACCATCTTTTTTATATAGCATCCTCCATTATCCTGCTTATTACAGAACAGGAACGCACCTTTTAGTTCTATAAGAAGTTATTTGTTAATTGTTTCTTTTAACTCTTTATACAAAACATTTGGTTCGACTTCTAATCCAATTAGTTTTGCATTCCAATTAACACCAACTAACAAACCATCTTCATCCATTCCATTTAGCCAACTATTCATAAACTCTTCTAAAGGTATCGCTGACGGCTTATAATCCGACCATTCCTCTATCGCACATTGACGAGCATATGCCTCATCCGACCAAAAAAGCATAACAACTGGTATTTCCAGGTGAAAAGTTTAACCTGTTTCTTTTGGTTCAACACTCAACATGTGGTGAGTACTAAAAGTGACAAATTATTTAAGATGAAGTTGACTCACCTATAATCATTTAAAAACTAGGGATTTGACCTTAATATTATTTATAGTAAGAATATATGATATAAGTTTATCCAAATTTCTTTTCAAATCTGCTAACATTTCTCCATTAGGTTTTTCTATCTCACTAGGACTTTCTTGGAAATATATAGAACCTAAGTTTCTAAAAATATATCTTGCTAAATCATTTTTATGGATTATTGTTCCACTATCTTTTTTCACACCACTAATTCCTCTACTCTCTAAAATTTCTCCTACACCTTGAGTTTGAGAATATACATCCCAATCTATCTCACTATTTATTCCCGTAATTTTTGAAGCACGCTGTGACGATCTTTCAGTGTAGAAATTTTTCAATAGTTGTGGATGCACATAATTTTCTAATTCTTTTCCCTCTAGAATCCATAAATTTATTACCTCTTTAACGTTATCGCTATTTATATCTGCTAAACAATTCTCTCTAAGAATTGGATTTAAAGAATTTATTTGATTTAGTTCTTCTCCAATTCTTATCATTCTCTCATGCTTAGCAGAACCTATCGCAGCATTGTCTGAATCCACTACTACAAATGGATTAGGATTTACTTTTAAGACTTTGAGTACTAATTCCTCTTCTAAAATCTCAATTGGAGTTTCCTGTTCTGCAAATCCATAATGTCCAATATTGCTTCCTCCTGTTAGTAAAATTGAATAATGTAATCCTTCGATTAAGTTATTTTCTATATCATTATTTTCTTTAAAAATTGGATAATAAGCTTTTAACCATGCTCTTAACCAAAACATCTCTGAAGGACCTTCAACCCAAATAACCGTATTAGATAATAATGCATCACCAGGAATTACACCTAATTCATTACAAACTTCTCTAAATTTATTTATGCCTTCATTATTTCTAAAAAAGTTTTCAAAGTTACATTTCCCGTCATTTTTATTAAATCTATATAATATATCTTCTTTATCGGCACACTCCAATACAGTAGGAGAATGAGTCGCTAATACATATTGAGAATTTCCATGCGTTCTAATAAGTTGAATAAGTTGTCTTACTAACCCCGGTTGTAAGTGACTTTCTATCTCATCAATTAATATTATTTCTTTTTTATTTCTTACTATTTCCATAAGTAGAATATATAACATGGTATACCCTGTTCCAATTTCCTCCGAAGAAAATTGAAAATAATCAAAAGTGAACTTTAATTGTTTCTTTTCAATGTCAGCTACTACTTCGCTTGGATCATCTAAATTGAATACATTTTTCAACCATTCTCTTACTTGTTTTTTACATCTACCTATTTCTGCTTGTGAACGATTTTCATGAAGCCATTTAAGTATTTCTGAACCATTTTTATAAAAATCCGATTCTCTTCTATCAAACGATCGAATTGCATCAAAGACCATAACTCTAGAACTTACTTCTATATACATAGTCTTACATAACATTTCTATTTCATCTTTACTCATTCCTAAAGAACTCGACAAAGGATTGGAAGAATTGTAAATAAAATCATTTTTACTTTTATCAAATTCGTGAGAATATGAATTTTCTTTGCCAAGCTTTAAACAACAAACAAAATTCCCATTTATTTTCCTTACTTCAATACATAGTTTGATAGTCGACCACGGTAATATTTTTACTAACTCAACAATTTGACTTCCATTAAACACACTAGTATTAATATCAAATTCTAACGTTATAGGGGATTCTATATTTAAATTATTAAAATCACTGTCCTGAAAATCCTCTAATGAAAATTTATTTGAGAACGTTCCACTCACATTGTATTTTAAAATTGAAAATGCTCTTGTAATCAACGATTTCCCTGAATTATTTGGACCAACAAGAAATGTTATATTATTAATATTCGCAAACTCTATAACTGCTTCATCTTCAAAACCTCTATAGTTTTTTAAACTTACACTATTTATAAATCTACTCATTTTCTTTAACATCCCACCATCTAAATATTGTTTTACTAATATCATATGAATCTAGCGGTTTTGACCAAGCTTCTTTAAATGAAACATCATTAGAATTAGGAGCAGGGTTAGGCTTATCAATAATTCCTTTTATAGGTAATGGAACACATTCCCCCACTATTAGTGTCTCACCATTCTGAAAAAGAGGAATCATATTAGTCAATGCACTTAAATGATCAGGTAAAACGTGTCTAATAAATGCTTGATCTTCTGGATTAGTAACCCTTAAAACAAAAAAGTTAGAACACTGAGAAATTATTGTTGAAGATAAATCTGAAGGCCGTTGGCTAATTATCAGCTGTGTTATACCATATTTCCTTCCTTCTTTTGCTATTCTTTCAATATATTTTTTGGTTAATCTTGTATTTGATGTAGTTTCTTTTGGAATATAATTATGTGCTTCTTCAAATACTAAATAAAAAGGTAACGTATTTGAATTTTCTTCCCATAACTTAAACTCAAAACATATTCTACTAACAATTCCAATTATTACCGGTGTTACTTCTGATGGAATTTTTGAAAGATCAAGAATTGTAAGTTGGGCTTTATCTTCGTCCTTAGGAATACACAATAAATTCTCTAGATAGCTTTTGATAAATAAAGAATCCTCTACATCATCCTGAAATAAAAATGTAAACCTTCTATCGTTTCTTATACTTGAAATTTTTTCGATTACTTGATTTAGTTTACCAAAATAATTAAGATCTTGATTAACTTTATCTTGTCCTTTTCCTGGCCTATCAACATTCGTATTTCCCTGACTTACTAAGAAATCAGTGCCATCTTCATTTAGAGCTAACGCATTATCGGACCTCCAAATTGTTCTTCTATTCAACTTAGTAATATCATCCAATAACATATCAATATCAAAATATATAGGTGAGTTTATACTTATCTTTTCTATATCTCCAACTTGAGTTTTAATCTTATCATGTTCTTTTTCTTTTAATTTCAATATTTGCTCTTTTAATATCCTTATACCGTCGCCATTCTTAGTACTATCCATATCACCTAAAAATATAGATTGAAATTCTTCAAAATTTAACAACCAATAAGGTAGCTTAAAACCATTTGAATTGATTTTATTTACCCTTTTTGAAAATTCTTCAGAATTAAATGCAGCTGAGTATTCGTCATGTAAATCAAAAAATAATATATGACTGTATTGATATTCTTTTAATATTTTTTGTAATATACTTGCTACTGTGCTAGATTTACCTGATCCAGTAGAACCTAAAATTACCGAATGTTTACCTAAAAACTTATCAATATGTATTGCTACTTCTTCACTTTCTATTCCAGCAACATTTCCTACTTTAATCCCTTCTCCGTTAGAAAGTGAAAACAAGGATTTTTTTTCATCCGAAGTTAGGAGGTAACATTTTGAGTTAAATCTTGGATAATGCCCTATACCTCGTTGGAATTTTAAGCGGTCTTCAATAGATTTATCTTGATACCCAATTATTTTTGCAATGGCCACTGCTTTATTTTTATCATTTGAAACTGATTGATTTGTAAATTGATTTTGATTATTCGCAACATCTTCATACGATGTAACCAACTTAACTTCTTCAAAAATGCCAAAGTGAATATTATTTGAATCCAAATCACCGATTAAAAATATATCTCCTACAATTCCAACATGCATTTTTACTACTTTTCCATCAATTATAATTTGCTGTTCTAAATTTCTTTGTAACAAATCCTTATTTAACTCAATAATTAGATTCATTCCAGAAATCGAAACTACTTGACCAAAATGATCGTCCTTAGCGCTTATCAAATTAATTCCTCCTTCTTTCAACAAATATAGCCACTTTATTTTACCATTAAATAACACATATGAAGTTTCATTTCTTAAAGAAAATTTTTGTTAATACTCAACGATATTTAACCATCAGGACCTATCGCTATATTTTATTTTAATCCCATTACAAATTAAAAACCCAAGCATTAGAAGCGAATCTAATACTCGGGTCATTCATTTCATCTTTTGTTATTTCGCCCAATACATAATCGCCATGGCGCCAAGGCCAGTATGGGTGGAGATAATTGGCGTAGTCGTATCTATGTCGATATCTTCAAAACCGGTCAATTCAATCACTTTGTCCCTCAACTTGCGAGTTAATTCGTATCCATCTGCATGAGCTAAACCTACTCTCATCAATTCTTTACCGTTTAACTCTTCCGCTAGCTGCTTCGATAAAAATTTAATCACTTGTGCATGGCTGCGGACTTTTGTCACAGGGGTTACTTCAGCAGTATCCAGATTACAAATCGGTTTAATATTTAATAAAGAACCGATAAATCCTGTCGCTTTTCCAATGCGGCCGCCTTTAATTAAGTTTTCTAACGTATCGACAACAATATAGAGCTTCGTTTGCGAACGAATTTCAGCTAATTTAGCAACGATCTCATCCATTGTTCGCCCTTCTTCAGCCATTTTTGCCGCTTCTATTACTTGGAAAGATAAGGCTTTAGAAATATACTCAGAATCCACAACCGTCACATTCGATTGGCTCATTTCAGCGGCTTGCTGGGCAGAGCGAACCGTTCCGCTCATTTTGCCTGTCATATGAATCGATAAAATTTCACTGCCATCCTTACCAAGCTCATCATACACTTCTAAAAAACGGCCGACAGGGGGCTGCGAACTTTTCGGTAGCTCTTTCGCTTGCTGCATTTTCACTAGGAATTCATCGGGTGAAATTTCAACCCCATCTAAATAAGATTCACCGTCTATTAAAATCGTCAATGGCACGTTAGTAATTCCGTATGCCTCTAAATCACTTTGTCTTATATCTGCGGACGAATCGGTCACTATTTTTATTTTTCTCATGCTTACACATCCTAACTATACAGTCAATCTCCTCATATTATACCGTTAAAATGAAAGGAAGTTAAATATATTTACTTATTTTGATGAGTTTTCCTAAGATCCATATGACAAGCTTGAAAAAAAGGGACGCTTCAATCAGCGGGCGACTGATTCGAGGCGATTCGCGACCGATTTTTCAGGATCTCCGCCCAATTCGGAGTGATTGGCGACTGATTTTCTCACCATTGCGACTAAAAAGAGCACTTTACCGACTAATCCCCTCATCTAATAGAAAAAAAGGAACTGTCTATAAGCCGAACAATCGACTTATAAGACAGCTCCTTCTCTTTTTTATGCCAGCAGCGAGCGGTCGCTTAACATCGCTTCGCCGCGAATCCGTTGAAATTCTGCTAGTAATTTCTCTACCGTTAAATCTGGCTTTTCCTGTTCATTCGCTTCAAAAATAATTTGTCCTTTATCCATCATAATGAGACGGTTACCAAGGTCTAATGCTTGCTGCATATTATGTGTCACCATCAGCGTTGTTAGCTCGAATTTGGCAACGATCTCTTTCGTTAAATTCGTGATCAATTCCGCTCGTGCCGGATCAAGTGCGGCTGTATGTTCATCAAGCAATAAAATATTCGGCTTTGTAAAGGTAGCCATCAAAAGTGACAAGGCTTGGCGTTCCCCTCCTGATAATAAACCGACTTTTGCCGATAGACGATTTTCCAAGCCGAGATGAAGCATTTCCAACTGCTCGCGGAAAAAATCCCGCTTACTTTTGGTCACGCCAAAGGCTAACGTTCTTGTTTTTGTGCGATTATAAGCAAGTGCCAAATTTTCTTCGATCGTCATGGTAGGTGCCGTACCAGCCAGTGGATCTTGAAACACGCGGCCAATTTTTCTTGCCCGTTTATGTTCTGGTAACGTCGACATATTCATCCCATCAATCGTGACCGTACCTATATCGGGAAATAGTTTACCCGATACAATGTTCATTAACGTTGATTTTCCCGCCCCATTACTGCCGATCACCGTCACAAAGTCACCTGGATTCAGCTGCAAATTCACTTGGTTAAGGGCAATTTTTTCATCGGGAGTTCCCTCATAGAACACTTTATATATTTGATTTAACCGAAGCAAGGTGATCACCTCTTTTCTCAGCAGTAGCTTCTAGTTGAGCCGCTCTTCTCTTTTTGCGTATCGCCGCTTTTTGCTTATCGACTAGCTTCGGAACAACAAGCGCGATAATCACAATGACAGCGGTAATTAATTTCATATCTCCAGTTTCCAAAAACTCGATTCTTAACGCTAACGTGATGATGATCCGATATAAAATCGCACCTATTAAAACCGCCAGTGTCGCTCGACCAATGGAAGAATTGCCGACGACCGCTTCGCCGATAATGACAGACGCCAAACCGATAATAATCATCCCAATTCCCATGCCCACATCGCTAGAGCCGTTATACTGTGCGATTAACGCACCGGAAAACGCGACTAAGCCATTCGATAGTCCTAATCCAAGCACCTTTAACCAATCCGTATTAGCGGAAAAGCTGCGGACCATGCCGTCATTATCACCAACCGCCCGTAAACCTAGACCAATTTCTGTCTTTAAAAACAGATCAAGTATGATCTTAATGACAAACGCAAGCAGAAACATTGAAAATAATATTTCCCAAGTCGCTCCTTCGAACATACTGCTTACTCCTAGCCCCTGCCACCAAGCTGAAATCTTCGTTAGCACCGTTTCTTCTGCCAATAAAGGTACATTTGGTTTTCCCATAATCCGCAAATTAATGGAATACAGAGCAATCATCATTAAAATACCGGAAAGCAACGGATTAATTTTCCCTTTCGTATGAAGAATCCCAGTTAAGCATCCAGCGATAAATCCAGCTAAAAACCCAGCTCCTGTAGCTAAAAAAGGATTCACTCCTGAAATAATTAAAACAGATGCGGTCGCTCCTCCTGTCACAAAACTGCCATCTACTGTTAAATCAGGAAAATCGAGAATTCGGAAGGATAAATACACACCTAATGCCATAATCGCATAAATCATTCCTACTTCGATTGACCCAAACAAAGCTGTAAACATCTTAATCTCCTCCTGTGTGACAAAAAGGAGCTTCTCACTGAAAAGCTCCCATTCACATCACTTAACAAATTCTGCTTGATCTTTCCATTCTTCTTTCATTTCAATATTCATTTCTTTTGCGGCTTTTTCATTAATTAATAATTTTAACTTTTGCGGCTGCTGGACTGGTATATCACCTGGCTTTTTGCCCTCTTTCAAAATTTGTACCGCCATTTGCCCTGCCTCGTAGCCGATGTCGTAATATTCAAAGCCAAACGCCGCAAATCCGCCTCGTTTTACGGAATCAAGCTCGCCCACAAACATCGGAATATCCTCTTTATTTGCCACTTGAATGACAGATTCTAAAGCGGATACGACTGTGTTATCTGTAACGATATAAATCATATCAGCCTTCCCAACAAGCGATTCTGCCGCTTGCTTCACCTCAGAAGAAGTGGATACTGTCGCTGGCACGAGCTTCAGTCCATTTTTCTTCAACACTTTTTCAACAGCCTCGACTTGTGCCACAGAATTTTGCTCACCGGCATTATAAATAATGCCAACGTTCTTTCCTTTAAATTCCTTGGCCATAAATTCTATTGTTTTGGAAATGGCATCTGGATGAAGGTCCGTCGTTCCAGTAATATTTCCGCCAGGTTTTTTCGGATCTTTCACTAAACCGCCTGCGACTGGATCTGTCACAGAAGTAAAGACAATTGGAATGTCCTTCGTCTCATTTAATGCACTTGTCGCACTCGGTGTCGAGTTAGCAAAAATTAAATCCACCTCATCACTAACAAGGTTAGTTGCGATCGTTTGATTATTATTTTGGTCACCTTGAGCATTTTGCACAGTATATTCTGCCTCAATGCCTGCGTCTTCTAACGCTTGTTTAAATCCTTTTTGCGCGTTGTCTAATGACGGATGCTCAACAAATTGAGTCACCCCAATTTTCACCGTATCTTCCTTTTCTGATCCGGCTTCTTCTTTCTTTTCGCCTTCTCCGCTATTGCCACAACCAGCTAACATTAACATACTCGTCATTCCAATAGCCGCCATTCCTTTTACCCACTTCTTCACAATGACTCCCCCTAACATTTCACTCACATGATTTACTGCTTTGCTCCATTAAAATAATAATATTATTATGCGATACCAATTACAGAAAAGCAAGCATTTTCAGAAAATTACGTTTTTAAGATAAACAAATAAACGGAGCCACATACAGATGGCCCCGTTTATTTATTTATTCATTTGATCGAGCGCTTTTTGAATTTTTTGCTGCGTCAGATCCGCTACATCTTTTAACTCGTATTCTTCAAAAATAGTAAAAGGAATCGCTGGTAGAATCTCTATTTGCAGATGACCCGACGTCACCTTTTTGCGATTGTTCTTCTCAAACATGTCGGATGTCCCTTTGATCGCTACTGGAACGATCGGTACGTTGGCATCCTTAGCGATTCGAAAGCCGCCTGATTTAAATGGCTTCATCTCTCCACCTAAGCTTCTTGTCCCTTCAGGAAAAATTAATAGCGAATGGCCAGCTTTTAGTTTTTCAGCACCATCCCGAAGCATTTTGACAGCATCACGACGATTATTGCGATTAATATAAATACACCCGATTATATCCATCCAATCGCGCACAAC
Source organism: Bacillus sp. FJAT-52991 (assembly GCF_037201805.1). Classification (GTDB taxonomy): domain Bacteria; phylum Bacillota; class Bacilli; order Bacillales; family Domibacillaceae; genus Bacillus_CE; species Bacillus_CE kandeliae. The sequence continues at coordinate 2,081,564 of NZ_CP147404.1, forward strand.
CGGCACTTTTTTTACTTCCACCTTTGAAATAAATCCAAACGGCTTATCAACATGTCCTAATAAAGCAGGAATATCAAAATCTCCTTCATGATTACAAATGAAGAGCACCGGACCATTCGGAATATGTTCCTGCCCTTGAATATGAACGCTTGAGCCTGTGGATTTCATGACTGCTCTCGCCCATCGTTTCGGCAGCTGATGCACTTGTTGATCGCGCTCTGCCACCGTCAGCTCCTTATTCACTTTTTTACTTTTGCGTAATGCAGGTAAACTTCCTGCTAACGTCACAATTAAAAATAAAACAAAATACAGTAAACGAAACATCTATATCCTCCTACAGACAGAAAGAAAATAGCAGAGCCGATCTGCTATTTCTTCTTTTCATATATGCGAAACTCATAGTCATACGGGTTTTTCTCATTTTTAAGGCCTGGAGTAGCGGAAACGAGCGCCCATTCATCCCAGTTAAGTTCTTTCGGGAAATATGTTTCTCCATCAAAGGATTCTTCAATCACTGTGACATACAATCGATCCGCAAAAGGCAGCATTAAGCGAAAAATTTCCGCTCCACCGGTAATAAATAATTGCTCTTCTTTTTCCGCTTTCTGTACTAGTTCTTCCACAGAATAAACCACCGTACAGCCTTCCGCCTCATAACTGCGATCACGAGTCAAAATCACATTTTCCCGCCCAGGTAATGGCTTGCCGATGGATTCAAATGTTTTTCTCCCCATCACAATTGGATGGCCCATCGTCGTTTCTTTAAAAAACTTCAAATCTTCCGGTAGTCGCCAAGGCAATTGATTATTCTTGCCGATGACACCATTTTGATCCATCGCCCAAATAAATGAAATCATCAAAATCCCTTCTTTCCACTATTTACACTGCTACTGGTGCTTTAATCGCTGGATGCGGATCATACCCCTCTACCGCGATATCTTCCATATCAAACTCAAAGATATTTGTTTTCTCTTCGTTTAGCACTAATGTCGGAAGTGACTTAGGCTCACGCTGTAGCTGTTTCTCTACTTGTTCCATATGATTTAAATAAATATGAGCATCGCCAATGGTATGAACGAATTCACCTGGCTCCAGTCCACATTCATGAGCAATTAAGCAAGTAAGTAAGGCATAGCTTGCAATATTAAATGGCACTCCTAAAAAGACATCTCCAGAGCGCTGATACAATTGACAAGATAATTTGCCTTCCGCGACGTAAAACTGAAACATCGTATGGCATGGCGGTAAAGCCATTGATGGAATATCCTCGGGATTCCAAGCAGAGACAAGCAAACGGCGAGAATCGGGATTTTTCTTAATTGTATCAATCACCTCTTGCAGCTGATCAATCGTTTCTCCTTGCGTCGTTTTCCACGCACGCCATTGGCTACCATACACATCACCGAGTTTTCCGTATTTTGAAGCAAACTCATCGTCCATTAACACTTGTTCTTTAAATCGCTTCATTTGCTCTTCGTATTGTTCCTTAAAGTCTGGATCTTCCAACGCCCGAAGGCCAAAATTCTTCATATCAGGCCCGTGATAGTCTTCACTTTCGACCCAATTTTTAAACGCCCATTCATTCCAAATATTATTATTATGCTGCAATAAATAACGAATGTTCGTATCGCCTTTCATAAACCATAAAAGCTCACTGACAATTAAGCGAAAAGGAATGCGTTTCGTTGTAAGCAGCGGAAACCCTTCTTGCAGATTAAAGCGCATTTGATGTCCAAATACGGAGATGGTTCCCGTTCCTGTGCGATCTTCTTTTCTCACGCCTTCCTGTAAAATACGGCGGCAAAGGTTTAAATATTGTTGTTCACTTTGACTCATGTTGCCCCACTCCTTCTTTCATAACTTACCTATCTTACCAAACATCATGAGCCGACTTCAATCGTCCCAAAATGAAACGCCGATGTTTTCCGAATCTGCTGTTTAAAGCCGAGGCGCTCAAATCTTGTCGAGCGGAAGTGATCTTTTAACACAACACGTTGTTTCGCCACCCTTAGTGCTTGTTCAAGCGTCTCTTTCTCCAGCTCATCATAAATCGCAAAATGCCGCAGTCCCGCAATGCCTTCTGACGCTTCGACGGTTTCGGTGAACATCGGGTCAAAATAAACGACATCAAAGGAGCGATCGGCAAACGTCGATAACACTTGTTGATAACGTCCCATCTTTACTTCAATCTTCTCCATCGCTACCTTTAACTCTGGTAGTGGCGTTGGCCATTCCTTTAACCCTTGCTTCACAATATAGCCGAGTACCAGATTGCCTTCAATGCCTGTCACATGGCCTGTTGGACCGGTGACGAAGCTGGCTACAATACTATCAGACGCCAATCCAAGCGTACAATCCAACACGGACATTCCCGACGTGAGTTTAGCGGCAGACACGAAGGGATCTTCTTCTTTACGCATCAATCGTTTCACCCGGAAAGAAGCCGAATTGGGGTGAAAGAAAAAAGGCTCCCGTTCATGCAAAGGGTATAGCTCAATCCGCTCCTTCGCGACGATCAAACAGTCGGATTCATATTGTGTTTGCAGCTCGGCAACGGAACGTTTTCGTCTAGGAATATACGGAAATCCTAATTCTTCCGCTGCTTGCTTAGCCTTTTGCTCTAATGGCGTATTCACTCTACTTGCGGTTGAAATAATCATCTTTTTTCCTCACTAACAAATAAGTACCTGTAAAGTGAAACTTCAATCAGTGGGGGTTTTCTTCACCCCCACTGATTGTTAGTTAAACAGATCGGGCGTTTACGGGCTGTTGATCTCCTACCCACACGTCTCGCTGCTTCTGCCATGTTGAGGTGGGGGTCTTACAGCCCGTTAACGCGGGATAAAAAGGATGCCGCTAGCGACATCCTTCTTTCTTATTTACAGTATTGTTCAAAAGCCGTCGTCAAATTCGTAATGATTGAACCGATATCTTGTCCTTCAATTTGCTCACGCGGAACGAAGTGTACCACTTCTTTTCCTTTTAATAGCGCCATAGAAGGAGAAGATGGCTCGTATCCCTCGAAATACGTGCGCATTTGTGCTGTTGCTTCCTTGTCTTGTCCAGCAAACACCGTGACGAAATGCTCAGGTGCTGCATCATGCATTGCCGCTTGAGTCGCTGCTGGTCGAGCTAGACCAGCCGCACAGCCGCATACGGAATTTACCACTACTAATGTCATTCCTTCTACTTTTTCCATAAAAGCTGTGACTTCCTCCGCTGTTTTCAGTTCCGTAAAACCAGCATTTGTTAATTCAGCACGCATCGGTAACACCATTTGGCGCATATATTCTTCATAAGCATTTGTCATTATTATTCTCCCTCTTTCTTGGCCCTTGCTTCGGTCATTTGTTTCCACACCGAGCCTTTTGCTTCTTCGCCACCTTCAATTCGTTCGATGGCCATTTTCACTTGCATTTGCACTTCAAATTCTGGATCATCAACGGCCGCCTGTAAAGCAGGCAGCGCCGTTTCATCGCCCACCTCGTATAAAAACATCGCCGCTCGCCAGCGAACAATTTTACTTTTATCCGTTAGTGCTTCACACATCGCAGGAGTCGCTTCTTGAAAACCAAGGTCAGACAAACAATCGCCAGCTGTCCGACGAACCGTCACCGTTGGATCCTTTAAGGCTTGAGTCAATAACGGCAACACTTGAACATCCTCAATCATGCCGATATAGACAACTGCCAATCGACGAATCGCTGGTTTGCTATCTGATAAGGCCAGTGTTAACACAGACAGATCATCAAGCGTTGGGTCCGCTAATCCTTCCATCCACTCATAGCGCTTCCGCCAATCGTCTTCTGTGCGCCACATCGCTTCGGTTAGCTTCACTTGTGGACGTTTTTCAGCCAATTGACCGCTCGCTCCACTTTCAGCTAAAGCCGCCAGTCTTTCTTTCGGATAGGCAGCGATCAGTTCTTCTACTGTTTCTTTGCCAATTTCCTCTAAGTCTCCGTAGCGAACGCCAAAGTCCTGCCACTTTCTTTGCAGCACGTAATTATCATCCCCGGACTGCGCTTGTTGAAACGCTTGTAAAAACTCATCCGGCAACGCAAAACGCTTTTCTTCAGTCGCTGACGTTAATTTCAACTGAATCGGAATGCCTTTAAACACTTGAATCGCCGCTTGCACTTCGCCAAAAGCCTCTTCCATCGAAGCATTGGTGGCTTCTGTCCCTGCCCCTTCACCAAATACTTGGCGAACTTGCGGTAAAATTTGCTGCCAATCATATTTCCCATTTCGTTCCACCGCGAGAAAATCGGCGACATGATAAATCCCTTTCACGCCTTCTATCTTCAACAGTGATCGCAGCGGATCTGCTACCTCTTCCGCTTGCGACGCTTTATAATTATTGCTTTTTCCAGCCGGAAGCTCCTGATCTAACAATACTTTCATCGTATTCGGGCTTGGCGTCGGCTCGATTTTAATAATTTTCAATCGCAGTCTCTCCTTTCTGCCTCATCGTTGCTGCCATTTTAACATAGAAGAAACTATTACATCTGAGATTATGCTCATTAAACAAATTCAGATAAATAACTCCAGCGTTCAATTAAATGCTCCAACTCTTCATTCAATGCTTCTAGCTCTTCGCTTAAGCTTTGTGCTTTTTCAAAATCGCTTCCTACTTGATCGAGCTCTTGCTGCGCTTTGGCGATCCGATCTTCCACCTCAGCCATTTTCGCTTCAAGGCCAGCCCATTCCCGTTGTTCATTATAGCTTAATTTTTTCTTTTTCGGCTTTTCTTGTGGTTTTTCTTGGACAACTTTTTTCACGGGAGCGGCTTCTAGCTTCTCACGCGCCGCTTGCTGATCAAGATAGTCACTATACGAACCGTAATATGAATCGATCACGCCATTTCCTTGGAACTCCAGCAACTGAGTCGCTGTTTTATCAAGGAAATATCGATCATGCGAAACGGTGATGACGACGCCTGGAAAATCCTCTAAATAATCTTCAAGAACGGTTAACGTCGCCGTATCTAAATCATTCGTCGGCTCATCGAGTAACAAAACATTCGGCTGAGACATCAATAATTTTAATAAATATAGGCGGCGTTTCTCTCCACCAGACAGCTTATAAATTGGTGTGCCATGAGCATGCATCGGAAATAAAAATCGCTCAAGCATTTGCGCCGCAGATAATTGCTCGCCATCCTTTGTTGTGACCACTTCCGCTGATTCACGAATATAGGCGATCATGCGCATCTTTTCATCCATGTCCGTTCGCTCTTGCGTATAGTAAGCGATTTTCACGGTTTGTCCTGTGATCATTTCGCCTTGATCAAACGGCAGCTTTCCGGCTAATAAATTCATAAACGTCGATTTCCCACTGCCGTTTTTACCGACAATCCCAAATCGATCCCCTGGCTTCACGAGTAAGTTGAAATCTTGTAAAATTACTTTCCCATCAAATGATTTCGAAACATCTCTTAGTTCAAATACTTGCTTGCCAAGCCGACTACCTTTCACAGCTAAGTCGACCTGCTCTTTTTTCGGCCCTTGTCCAAGAGTGCCTTCTAATTGTTCAAAGCGATCAATTCTCGCCTTTTGCTTCGTCGTCCGCGCTTTCGCTCCTCTTCTCATCCACGCCAGCTCACGGCGATATAAGTTCCTGCGCTTATCTTCGGAGGCAGCTTGCTGCTCTTCACGCTCCGCTTTCTGTTCAATATAGCTTTGATAGTTGCCTTTATACGTATAAATACGGCCGCCTTCAAGCTCAAACATCCGATTCGTCACGCGATCGAGAAAATAACGATCATGAGTGACAAGCAGCACAGCACCTGTATATTTGCTTAAATAATCCTCTAGCCAGCCAATCGTTTCATAATCCAAATGGTTCGTCGGTTCGTCTAAAATGAGCAAATCCGGTGTTTCAATTAACACTTGCGCCAAAGCGACACGCTTTTTCTGTCCACCGGAAAGCTCTCCGATTTTGCGGCTAAAATCATGAATGCCTAACTTCGTTAAAATGGCTTCCGCATTCGTATTCGCTTCCCACGCATCAAGAGCATCCATTCTCTTTTGCAGTTCAAACAGCTCTTCCGTCACCGCTTGATTATTCGGCTCTTTCTCTAACTGTCTTAACGTTTGCTCATATTTTTTTAATAATTGAATTACCGGTGCTTCGCTTAAAAATAGCTGATCCATGACAGAAAGCTCCGGGTCCATCTCCGGCTCTTGCGCTAAATAAGCGATCGAATAATCATTCGGAGCAACCATCTCTCCGCTGTCCGGCAAATCTTTTCCGGCGACAATCTTTAGCAGGCTTGATTTTCCCGTTCCATTCACGCCAATTAAACCGATTCGCTCTTTCTCACTAATGGCGAATGTGAGATTTTCGAACAGCACTTTTTCTCCGTACGTTTTTGTCATTTCATTCACTGTTAATACTCTCATTTGTTACCACTCCCGCATTCCTCTATATCTCGCACATCTATTGCTCCATCGCTTGCAGGGTATCGACTATAAAGCCCACAAGATCAGTCATTTCTTCGATCATCTCTTCTGTGATCGTCCGCTGAAAATCGAGACGCCATTCACGCATCAGCCCTTGCTGGTTCGATTCAATTGTTCTTCGTTCGATCAGACGCCCTTCGCCCCAAAGCTGCTCTAGCCGATCCATCATGTCCTCTGTAAAATGCATCGCCTCACCTGAATAAATGACTTCAAGCAGCACCCCTGGTTCAGCGGCAGGCAGCTGCATCAGCTCACCGGCTAATTGCTGAATTGTCGACCGAATGATCACCGCAGCCGTTCGTTCTTTTTGCTCCGCAAGTGAAAAAACAATAGAAGACTCTCGCTCCATGCTCGCTAAATCCACGAGATCTTTACGGTCATGGATATGCAATAAACCAGCTAAATCGCGATCATACACTTCGGCTTGGACGATAAATTTAATGTTGTCAAAAGCCGTTGGATCAAACAATCAAACTCCCCCTTAAAATAACCCTTTCGCTCTTCCTTGATCATCGACATCCATGGCACAGGCGGCTGGTTTTTTCGGCAGTCCCGGCATCGTCATCACATCTCCTGTCAAAGCGACAATAAAGCCAGCTCCAATTTTCGGGATCAGCTCACGAATATGGATCGTAAAGTCTTGCGGTCTTCCGATTTTTGCCTGGTCATCACTTAAAGAGTATTGCGTTTTCGCCATACAAACAGGCAAATCGCTCCACCCATGCTGGTCGAATTCTTTTAGCTGCTTCAGCGCCTTCGCAGAAAATTCTACGCCCTTGCCTCCATAGACTTGTTGCACAATCACGTTCATTTTTTCTTCTAATGATTGACTAAGCTCATATAACGACTTAAAACGAGATGGAGATTGGTTAATCGTTTGGACGACTTTTTGGGCTAAATCAACGCCGCCTTTTCCTCCTTTTTCCCATACTTCCGTTAGGGAGACCTCTACCCCTTCTTGTTGACACCATTGTTCAAGCAATTCAATCTCTGCTTTTGTATCCGTCACAAAACGATTAATGCCTACCACAGCTGGCAGACCGAAAGCTTGGACCGTTTCTATATGTTTCTTTAAATTTTTCAATCCTTTTCGCAATGCCTCGACATTTTCCTGCTTTAAGTCCGCTTTAGATTGGCCGCCGTGCATTTTTAACGCGCGAATTGTAGCGACAATAACGACCGCATCCGGGTCGATCTGAGCCATTCTCGCTTTAATATTAAGGAACTTCTCTGCACCAAGGTCCGCACCGAAGCCCGCTTCTGTCACCACATAATCGGCTAGCTTTCTAGCAGTTTTCGTTGCGACCATACTGTTGCAGCCGTGAGCGATATTCGCAAATGGACCACCGTGAACAAGCACTGGTGTATGCTCAATCGTTTGTACAAGATTTGGCTTTAAAGCATCCTTTAATAGCAATGTAAGCGCGCCCTCTACGCCAAGATCGCCGCAAGTAACGGGCTGTTTGTCATAATTGTAAGCGACAATCATTCGAGCTAGCCGGCTTTTTAAATCCGCTAAGCTATCCGCTAAACAAAGCACGGCCATAATTTCAGAGGCAACGGTAATATCAAAACCGTCCTCACGGGGCACCCCTTGCATCGGTCCCCCTAGTCCAACAATCACTTGGCGAAGAGCCCGATCGTTTAAATCGAGCGCCCGTTTCCAGACAATTCGACGCGGATCAATGTTTAGCTCATTGCCTTGATGAAGATGATTATCTAAAAAAGCGGCTAGTGCATTATTCGCCGTTGTAATGGCATGGATATCTCCAGTGAAATGAAGGTTGATTTCCTCCATCGGGAGAACTTGTGCATAACCGCCTCCTGTTGCGCCGCCCTTAATTCCCATCGTTGGCCCGAGTGATGGCTCACGTAAAGCAGCCATTGCTTTCACACCGATTTGATTGAATGCGTCTGCCAGCCCAACGGCCACCGTCGACTTCCCTTCCCCTGCAGGCGTCGGATTGATAGCGGTGACAAGAACCACCTTTCCATCTGGCTTTGTTGCTAATGTTTCCATCGTTTCATATGTTAGTTTCGCTTTATTTTTGCCATAAAGCTCAAGATCTTCTTCTGTTAAACCAACTTTGGCGGCAATCTCTACAATGGGCTTAACGACCGATTCTTGAGCAATTTCAATGTCACTCTTCACTGTTGTATGTATATTCATGTTCGTTCCTCCGCTCTTTTCAACATAAAAAATTATTGTTTCTCTAGCATAAAGACCGTCATAAAAGTTAGTGCTTGCTTTAGTTCATTCGGTAGTGCAACAACGTGTTCAGCTGTCACCCCGTCTTTATATACATGATACTCATCGATGATGTTAAACCCTTGCTCAAAGGCAAGTTTAGCAAACTCCCATGGCATCATCGTGTTCATCACTACTTTTTCTTCTGTTAAGCGCGGGTAGCTATTGGCTCTTGGGCCAGCAGTCGGCCCTAAAATCGCCGCACAAATTTTCCCATTAGGTGCCAACACTCGTTTCACTTCCGTCAGCACATCTCTTGGGGACTCTGTCCATTCAAGAGAATTAATCGCCATCACCGCTTGGATCGATTCATCTTCAAATGGAAGCTGTGTCAGATCCGCTTGATAAAAGGCTAACCCCTCTTGCTTATACGTTTTCGCCAGTTCCACCATTTTATCAGATAAATCTACACCGACGATTTCATACCCCTTCTCATACAGCTTTAAGCTTCCGTATCCGTCCCCGCAGCCTAAATCAGCGACAATTGCAGGTTGCTGAACATGCGCCCCCAAAAAAGAAACGAGATCCTTTCGACTGCCCGTCTCCCACATTTCCTTACTTTTAGCATGCCAATCATCCGCTTTCTCATTCCATTGATCCTTTGCTCGAGTCCCCCAATTCATCTTCTCCACCCCATCCCTCTTTTCTATCCATTGTAAGGGACTACACTATTTGGAGCAATAAAAAAAGCCGCCCCTCACACAGAACGGTTTCTTGTTGAAGAGCAGCCTTATTCTTCTTTTTTCTGAACAGCTTGCAAGTCTGCTCGGCGTTTCGGACTTTCGTTAAAGTACTCGATTAAATCAGCAATTCGATCGATCGAATTCCAGCTTAGATGATGTTCAATACCTTCCACGTCTTCGTAAATAAATTCTTCCTTTACCCCGATAATTTGTAGAAACTCTTCTAACAAATCATGACGTTCAACAAGCCGCTTGCCCATCTTCTCTCCTTTATCTGTCAAAATCAACCCTCTATATCTCTCATATATTAAATATTCATCCCGATCTAATTTTTGCACCATTTTCGTCACAGATGAAGGATGAACCGAAAGCGCCTCTGCAATATCAGATACACGAGCATAACCCTTTTTATCTATTAATAAAAATATTTGTTCTATGTAATCTTCCATACTAGGTGTAGGCATAATTGACCTCCTGATTTTTGCTCATTCTCTAAAGTTTACTATAATTGTTAACGAAGTACAAGGTAAAGGAGAGGTCTCAAATATGTAGAAATATAGGTTTATTTGACGAAACAATTTTGACTTTTCGATCCTTTCTAACCTTGACTAATATATGGAGTTCTTGTATATTAGAGACATTACGAACAGTGATTTCTGAGCGTAATGAATAATTTGATTTGGGCACATGTAAAGATATAATGTGCTTCGAAGTTTAGGAGGATTCATTAATATGCAAAACGGTAAAGTAAAATGGTTCAATAACGAAAAAGGCTTTGGATTCATCGAAGTTGAAGGTGGAGACGATGTATTCGTACACTTCACAGCAATCGAAGGTGACGGTTACAAATCTTTAGAAGAAGGTCAAGAAGTTTCATTCGAAATCGTTGAAGGAAACCGTGGACCTCAAGCTTCTAACGTTAACAAGCTATAATTCCATCGATATGTAACAAAGCCGGCATTTTTGCCGGCTTTTTATGCGTTTGATAACTGTTCACCGTACTTCTTCAATCTTTCCCCTACCGTGCATTTAGTAATGCAGAATTTATGGGCGTACGCTTTACCATACTCTTTTCTAAAGGTGGCCTTGATTAAGCAACCTTCACAGTAAGTTTGCAATACTTCTTCTACCTCTGTAAATAGCTGTTTTCGATCCAAATCCGTCACACCCTTCTTCCCACCACTTTTGTACACTTATTCCTCTATCACTGAATGGCTATTCACAAATACTTCCTGCAACGCTTGATCGGCTAGTTTATCGGCTTCTTTATTTTTCCTGCGATCAATCGGTTGGTAAAGAGGTTCGATGCCTAAATCATTGATCTTCTGTTCGATTCGATCGAGCCACTGGCTGAAACTCTCCTCAAAGCATGGCCACTCTCCTGACAGCTGCTTTAAAACGACTTGAGAATCCCCATGAAAAACAACGGGCACATGATGCACGCCCAGTTCCTCAAGGGCTTCAATCGCTCGAAATAAAGCAGCATATTCCGCTTCATTATTCGATTCAAGCTGCATAAGACGATCATTTCTTCTCAACCGCCAATGTTGTCCATTTTTCTTATAATAAACCACGACACCAATACTAGCCATTCGGGTATGCCGGTCATATCCTCCATCGAAATACACTTCGACTTCGCCTGGCTCCTCATCTAATTGTTGATCCAGCTTCTTAAATTCTTTCACTGTCCATTCATTCAATAATTCATCCACAATGGCAACAGACTTCATTCGACCTCCTTTTTGAAAGTCTTCAATAATCGGCAGCACATGCTCTTTTGTAAGCCAATCAGATTCAAACTCCGCTTTTCTCCCCTTATATTCATATTGCCATCTAATCTTCATTTTCATTTAAATCCCTTCTTTCTCTTGACCAATTGAGTGGTTTTTGTATAATGTACGTTGGGCAAAATCATCTAATGACTTGTCTGATCATTTAGGAGGATCTTTTTTATGTTTAACGAATGGTTTGGCTTTTTATTTGTTCTCATTAACTTTACTATATTTTTAGCCATGTATCGACTATTTGGACGCACAGGACTATTTGTGTGGGTCGGGATTTCCACTATTTTAGCGAACTTGCAAGTCGTGAAGACGATTGAAATATTCGGACTAACCGCGACATTGGGCAACACGATGTACGGAACCGCTTTTTTAGCAACGGATCTGTTAAATGAACGATACGGGAAGCAAGAAGCGAAAAAAGCCGTCTGGCTCGGTTTTTTCACTTTATTATTAATGACTGTGCTGATGCAGCTGGTACTGCTGTTTGAACCTGGGCCCACGGATTTCGCTCAGCAACCGATGGAAGAGTTGTTCGGTTTATTGCCTCGAATCGCGATCGGAAGCTTAGTCGCTTACATGGTGAGTCAATTTGCTGATGTGTATATCTTCTCCCTTTTACAAAAAAAATTCCCGAAAGACTCACAATTTTGGATTCGAAATAATGGAAGTACGATGATCAGCCAACTGCTCGATACCCTCGTCTTTACCAGCATTGCTTTTCTTGGCGAATTTCCAATGGATGTCTGGTGGCAAATTTTCATCTCGACGTATGCCCTTAAATGGATCATCGCTGTGATGGATACGCCATTTGGCTATATTGCGAAACGATTTCCGAAATAATGAAAGGAAGCGGCCTGTCCTGGCATATGTTGGGGCAGGCCGTTTTTGCTTGTCGTGTCTGGGCAGTCGGTTTCGCTTTTAGTATTGATAATTATTTTATTTTTCAGTAAAATTTAATTTTATGAGAGAAAGGAGGAATTGGTTTGGTAGAGTTATATACAGATGGAGCCAGTACGGGAGACCCGGGATGGGCTGGTGCTGGCATTTTTATCAAACGAGATGGAAAAGTAGAAAGACATAAGATTCCACTTGGCTTGTGCGACACGCACGAAGCGGAATTTTTGGCCGTGTTAAAGGCCCTTGAGCTTGTTCAAGCGCATCAATCGGAACTGATCTCGCTTCGAAGTGACTCGCAAACGGTTGTTCACGCGATCGAGAAAGAATATATACATAAAGAAAAATATAAGCTGTTATTACAGCAAATTTTAGAACTGGCCAAGGACTATCCGCTGTTTTTTGTAAAATGGATTCCTCGAAAAGAGAATCGGGCGGATGGGTTAGCCCGTGAAGCCATTCGAATGAATGATCGAGGTGAAAAATAATGAAGTGGTTCGCTGATTTCTCTTTATTATTGGTTGCGCTCATTTGGGGAGTAACGTTTGTCATTGTGCAAAATGCCATTGAATTTTTGCCTCCCCTTTTATTTAACGGCATTCGCTTTTTTCTCGCCTTTTTGATTTTATTCACGGTTCTTCTATTCCGTAAAAAAATCCGGGAATTGAACGCCATCACGTGGAGAAACGGTCTCATTCTTGGCCTTTGTTTAGCGATTGGCTATGCCTTTCAAACGATCGGCTTATTATATACAACCGTATCCAAAGCAGGCTTTATTACCGGCTTAAGCGTCGTGCTTGTGCCGATTTTATCACTATTTATCCTAAAAAAGCGACCTACTCCTCTGGCGATTATTGGGTCGTTCATTGCAGCCACTGGCCTTTATTTACTGACAGCAGGCGGTGAAGGCGGCTGGAATATCGGGGATTTCTTTGTGCTGATTGGCGCGTTCGGCTTTGCCTTTCACATTATTTTCACCGATGCTTTTACCCAGCAATCCTCCGCTGTGGCCTTAACGAGCGTACAAATTTTAACCGTTTCCGTTCTTTGCAGTCTAGGCGGATTCATCATGGAAGATTGGCAAACGACGTTAACAGCGGATAATTTGCTGCAAACTCATGTGTGGGGCGCTTTGCTGATTACAGCCTTTGCGGCGACAGCACTGGCATTTTTTCTTCAAACGCATGCCCAAAAGTTCACCACACCAACGCGAGTCGCTTTACTATTAGCGATGGAACCCGTTTTTGCAGCTATCACCGCTTTCTTCTGGATCGATGAACGCCTAGCTGCAGCTGGTTTAACTGGCTGTCTGCTCATTTTCTTCGGAATGATTTTAGCGGAAATCCCTATTCATAAATTTTTACCGGGTCATGTGGTACAGAAAGAGAAATGATTTTGTTAGAGGTGTTATTTACAAAGCTTCCTCTAATAGTAAAAAACAAAAACATACAACAACCGGTAAGAAAAACGAGTCGTTTTCTCTTACCGGTTGTTGTCTTTTAGAGACTAGAAACTTCCTCTAAACCTGTTCTTTCATTTTATCCCGCATTAACGGGCTGTAAGACTCCCACCTCAACATGGCAGAAGAAGCGCAGGCATGTAGGTGGGGGATCAACAGCCCGTAAACGCCCGATCCGTTCGGGCCTGCACGATGCAGGTTACAAAGGCGTTGCAACAGGATGTTGCGCTCTTAGCCTTTGTTCTTCTTTTATCAGTTGGGGATGAAGAAAACCCCCACTGATTGAAGTTTCACTTTATTATCCATTCCAAAAATCACAAATCCGCTCACTATTTATATCGATTTCTATTCGAAGGTAAAATTAGATATATTTACCCGATACTTACTATTATAAATAGGTATAAGTCACCTGTTTTATCGCTTATTCACAAGCTATACTAAAGCCTGATTTATATTAACCTAATGAAAGCGAGGTAAACAATTTGAAAGCATTTCAGATTTTCATGTCTTTATTGTTATTATTCGGTTTGTTTTCTGCTACACCGGCTTCAGCTGCTGTAAAGTCCATTGACCATTATGATATTGGGGATATCGATCCCGAGTATCGCTTTTATGAAGCCATTGAACGTTTTGTGTATATGGATATCATTGATGGGTATTTGGAATCTGATTTATATGAAGAAGATGGCGAAATATATGAGTATTCATATGTGGCGGTTCGTCCAGATGAAAAAATTACACGAGCACAATTTACAAAAATTTTAGTGAATGCCCTGTCTCTAAAAGCGGGCGCACAGACAAAAACATTTCCGGATGTCAAAACATCTAAATGGTATTATGACTACGTTCGCATCGCGAGCAGCCAAGGCATTATTTCAGGGCGCTCTGATGGAAAATTTTATCCTGATGAAAACATTACACGCGACCAGATGGCTGCCATGATTTACCGCGCGTTCCGTAATACAGTAACATTCCCAGCAACATCAAAGACATTTAAAGATGTCCCATCCACTAGCTTTGCTTATGAAGCGGTTGGAAAGTTAGCTGCCAATGGGATTGTTCAAGGATACGGCGATACATTTAAGCCACATAGTCAGGCTACCCGTGGTCAGGCGATTGCCATCCTTGACCGGGCATTGCATAAGGAAAGTGCTGATCCAGCGGCTGCATCAGCTATCAAAGCAGTTGTCGATCGCAACATTAAAGAAGAGTACCAATTGACGAAAGAACAAAACCTACCGGCACTTGAAGCTCTTTATCGTGAAACAACAACGGGCTATCATTTGTCTTATTCATTAGATAGTATGACACTGTTAGATGATGTTGAAGGAGGAAGCGTTACCTTTTCAATGGAACCAATTGGCGTTCACTCTCTTGATGTCGTAACTGTTAAAAAGCGCTTGGCGGAAGTAAGAATTGATAATCTAAAGTATAAAGTCTCATTTACATCACCAGATATGTCCTTCACAATGAACATTAACGCTTCAGGAAATGCGTATTTGAAAAAAGGTGAAGACGGCAAATGGAAGATTTACAACATTGTATTGGATGAAGATCCTGAAGAAAAGTGGCAGACAGAAATTGCTTCAGCGGCGAACGCATCCTAATCAGTAATTTGATAGTTATACAGGGGCTATCTCAAGAGCGAATGACAACCGCTTTTGAGATAGCCCTCTTCTTATATATAATTGTCGGCCGCTGGATAAGCTACACTAAGTTAGACGACTCTTATAAGGGGCAGTACACTAAAATTACTAACCTTTTAAAGTGTATTATATTTTTTTACTTGTAATGGAATAGTTATAACATATAAATCTATAGCATAATAAGTAACCCAAATTCCCTTACCTTCAACATCAAGTTTTGATTGAAAAAACTGTTCTGAAACTTTCCTTTTTCCCCATCTTCTAGGAAACCATTGGAAGACTTTCGGAACATTGTATTTTTTATTAGACCATACCTTTAATCTCCACAGAACTAAAATAACTGTAATAATGATAATAAAATCAGAATACGAAACTCCTAAAAACATAACCCTCTACCTTTTCATTAAATTAGAACTTACACCAAAATCACTTAATTTTACCCTTGCATCTCTTTTAAAGGCATAACAGTTATAAATCTCAATTAATAAGTAATCAGAGAGTTAGCTAGAATAAAGCGAGCAATAGGTACGATCAAACCGCCCAGCAATCAAATCCTCCTTACGAATAAAGAAGTGCAGTACCCCTGCGTCCCACCAGCAGAAGCCAACGTCATCATCCGTTTCCAGCTCCAGCAACATCTGCATATCCGTGACTTCCTGTTTCGCCTTCGTCTTATCACCGCCAAAATGTGCTGTGATCTCGTCCAATGCTTTATCCATGCTATACTCATATTCTTTACCAGTCAGTATCATCAGGGCTGCTTCATATTCTGAATCATCATGTTGTTCTGTTGGATAACCGAACAGTTGAATGATATCACCATCTTTTTGGTCTCGAATCTCATAAAATAAATCATCATACTCACCAAAGGTAACTTCATCATTCTCTACTTGTTCCATATCAACATAAGCATATCCTGGCGGTTCCAGTGATGGACGCGCTTCTAAGTCATAGCCAACGTAAGTATCTTCCAACGCAGTCTCACCTGATGGTTCACGACGGACAGCCGTTAGCACCTCTGTTTCATCGAACCATATGACTCGATGCTCAATATTGTAGGCTGGCTCATCAATTCCGAGAAAAAATGACAGCATCCCTGTCTTCGGCAATAACTCATTCACATCGTGCTTCGCCACATCACACATATTCAATTGAGCTAAAAAAGTCATTGGTGTCCCATCTGATGTGAGCGGCCATGCAAATTGTGGAGGCAGATCTGGATCGCCACCAACGCGCGAACGCCCCGGCTTTATGTAATCGGTCTCGCCCGCTTTTGCACAACGCACCCCTTGCCGCGTCGTCTCCATCAAATAGTTTATCGCATGTTCAAAACCATTATCCTTCAATTGCCGCTCCAGCTTGATTCGATTCTTTTCTTGTAATTGCATGCTAATCCTCCCCCGTCTCTCATCAAGTACGTAATAACATTCACTTCAATAAGCCATTTCTCTTCCAATCGTAATTTTTAAAATCCATCAATCCCACCAAAAATACCAAACATCATGCTTCATTAAATAATCTGCATAATGTCCAAGTGTTGGATAAGCTTCTAGCACATAATGACAAAAAACAACATGCTCCTTAGCCAACCTTAAAATATAAGGTTGTATAGAATGTAACCGAAAAATAATACTAAAATTAATATCCCTGTACCTTTCCAACCCATACCACCTGATAAATCATTTAAATTCCCATTACTTTCTCTATTTAATCCATCGTGTAGAGAACCAGTGGGATTATTTTTTAATTCACTTTGTCTTAATTGTTCTCTTGTTTCTTCAGATGTTTCTTTTCGATTCATATTAACACACCTCTCATGCAAAACTGCCCATTTTACACTTAATGAATATCGAAATATTCTTTCTTTTATTATAAAGAGAAATCAAAAAAATGGTTTGAAAATCCAGTTTCACACCATCTTTTTAAACAACTTTATTGTTACTCCACAACTAAGATGATTCTTTCTAAAAATCTTTTGAACATGTGTTTGCATTTCATCAGTCGAAATTGATTCGTACTTCTTTATTTTCTCCTTTCGTAAAAGTAATGATCTTCGTTCGGTTTTATAATTTCACATGGAGCATTATTTTAACTTACAGCATACAAATATTTACTTAACAAATACACCAAAGGGATCACTACTAAGGAAGAAGTGGCTAATATTTTTTGTAGAGTCACAGAATTCAATGATGTTTTGATAAGATAAAACATCATTGAACCAACCGTAGTTAAAGTGGTGAGAATTATAAAAAAATAAACAAATTCATAGTTGAGATAAACTAAAGAAAACATTCCACCACTAAGCACCCCCATCAAAAAGTAAAAAATAGCTCTTAATTGTTTTTTGTTTTTTAATAAAAAAATTTCAAAAAAATGGGCTGTTAGGCATAAAAAAGTGACTAAAAAAATGATGAAGAGTGTATTTAATGAATAAGCAACAATACTTGTGCTAGAATACGGCCGAAAACTTCCTAACAAAAAAAATGATGAATAAATTAAGGCAAATACTATTGTAGCTCCAAGTGCGGCATATAAATTTAAATGTTTTATCGTCATTTGCTATCCTCCATTCAACAAATTCACCCTTTCCATCACCTCTATATTTAACAAATATTTAGAAACGTTTATTTAACAAAAAGATCGAGCACACCACTCGACCCATCCTAACATTTATCTCTTTCAAACCCCTACTTAAACCTTCGCCATAATTGAACTGCTGATAATAAAATGCCTATTCCTAATGATAAGAAGGTAAGCCGCAGCCAAATAACAAATGGCAATGATTTTAGATGTTTCAAGACTATCTCTCGATAGATTGCTAAATATTTCGTTGAATGATACTTTTAGTTTTCTTATACTCTATTTTGTAAAAACTGTATACATATACTTGCTAATTCAGCGGGAGATTCTTTTGCTCCATTCTCTATCCATGTGTAAAGTGTTGACCAAAATATTCCAACAACAAACGCATTTGCATAAATTGCAGTGATATGATTAAATTCTTTGTCAGTTAAATAATTTTTATTAAGCTTAGGAACATACCTTTGATATTGCTTAAAAATATATAACATTAGTTCGTTGTTATACATAAGTTTAAGAAATGTTAAATGATTACTCCAAAATAAAAAATGATTATGAATTAGCACTTCATATTTAGAAGAAAAATAATTTTCTTGAAAGGAGGAATACTCTAAGAATAACAAATTTATAGATTCTTCAAGCACTTCTTCTTTATTTTTAAAATATCTATAGAAGGTTTTTCTTCCTACGCTAGCTTCCTGCGTTATTTGGGTAACAGTGATTAGCGAAAATTCATATTTTTCCATCACGGAAAATAGACCATTAATTATATCTTCTTTTTTTCCCATTTTTTCTCCTGACACACTTTCTACCAATGTGTTTCCATTGATTGCAAATCAATTATTTCATATATAGACTATACTTATATGACACATCTGTGTCAACGAAAGTAGGGAGATAAAATGTATAATTACAGCAAATGGTATCTCATAAATGGTATTAACCAATATGTTCAAGTAGTAAGTACTAATTTGGATAATTCTATTTTAATATATTTACATGGCGGACCTGGTGATGCGGCACTACCTCTTGTTGAGTATTTTAATTCAGATTTATCCAAAAACTATACTTTAATCATTTGGGAGCAAAGGGGGGCTGGAAAATCATACTATAGGTTTAGAGAAGATGAACATATTACTATTAATGATTTCGTTCTTGACTTGAAGGTCTTAATTGAAAAACTTCTTGTTGAATTCAAAAAAGAGAAAGTATGCTTAATGGGACATTCATGGGGAAGCATTATTGGAATGAAATTCATTATTTCGTATCCAGAATTGATACATTTTTATATTGGAGTTGGACAAGTTATTTGTTCGCAAAAAATGTTTAAAAAAAGTAAAGAATACATTGTAAGTCGTATTGATAATCATCGTCTTAAAAACAGAATTTCTTCTCTAAACACAAAGTTTAATCAAGTTAATTGGTATTCTGATTTAATGTTTTTTATGAGTCAACTAATCAAGCAAGGTGTTTCTCTTTATGGAAAAAGTACGTATTTATCACTATATCGCTATTTTATTTTTTCCAAAAACTATTCATTAATGGATTGTATAAAACGACTAAAAGGTTCTGAGCAGTCCATAGTTAAGCTATGGCACGAAGTATCAGAAATTGATTTTTCTGCTTATAAAAATTTTAAGGTTCCAATAGCTTTTATCGAAGGTGAGTATGATTATCATGCTTCCTCTGAAATAGTTTTTGATTTTTATCGAAGTATTACATCTCCTAAAGTCTATTTCAGTATAAAAAACACTGCCCATTTTCCCCAGTGGACAAGGTCTGGCACCTTTAATTTGATTGTAAATTATTTGAATAGTTCTATTTTTTCAAATAGTAATGAAATAAAGGAATTCTAGTACTATATTCAAATAGGTAATACTTAGCTAAACAGGTTTTTCATTCCTTCTTGATACAGTAGATACATTAATATTTATGTTCAGTATTTAGAAGAACAGTATACTTGCCCCTTGGAAATTTCGGTAAAAGTTCTTTTCCTAACCTGCTTCGTTCGTTAAAAAAGAAAAAATACCCTTAGACAAAAATTATCTAAGGGAGAAAGCATCGTAACATTTTTATAAACGTCGCGACTTTTTTCAAAGCCATAATAGGGTCGAGCAAATTGCTCGACCCTATTCCATTTTATAACATGATTGAAATCTACTTTTAGCCCAATGAACTTATTTCGTCAACGAACAAAAATTGAGACACTTTTTTAAGATCTTTATTCACTGTAACTAAACATGTTTTTCCATTATATTTATAATAGAAATAATAGTCCCAAGATGCTTTATCATTACTTGAATTCACCTCTTTACTTTGCTTATCTAAAAACTCATAATTTACACCATTGAATAAATTATTTTCTTTCACAAATTTATCTGCTAAATCTTTCGCTGTATCATAAGAAAATTCTTGATAATCTTTATTTTTAGGCACCCCTGGATGATATTCTAACTGTAGTATCTTATTAGTTTTAGTATCAATTACAGCCGTATATTGAATCGCTGTATTACCATTTATTGTTTCACCTTTTTGATCGCACCACGATATAATATAGGATTTTTGTCCTCCTTGCTCATAAAGCTTATTTAATCTTTCATATAAACCTTTACTATTTACATCTTCATTAAAATACTTCTCAAATGCATCTAGCGCTATTTTTTTATAGGACTCAGCTTCTTTATTACTTACTTGTGCAACACTTGTCTCAGTCATTACTACATTCTTTGGTACTGTATTTTTTGACACTTGTGCATAAGCTACACCACCACCAATACTTATTGCTCCAATTAACCCTAATGCAATGATTCCTTTTGTCTTCATAAAATTTTTCCTCCTTTAATCTGTTTGATACAACTAAAACTATAAATCATACTCGTATATAAACGATCTACTAGTTGTAAAATAGTTGTAAAATCAAGCCTGTTGATTATCCAAGTTATATAACATAAATAACTCCATACAGAATCGGAACATTCATCATAAATTCAGGTTAAATATTAGTCTTATAGTGGTCCCTTTATTTAGTTGGCTTTCCATTTTAATTTCGACTTCATGGATTTTTGCTATTTCAGCACATATAGTAAGTCCTAATCCGACTCCATTATTAGCTCTAGTTCTTGATTTATCAACCATATAAAAGGCTTCAAAAACTTTAGGTAGATCTTCTTCTGAAATTCCTATACCTTCATCTTTTATTTCAAGTACAGTTTTATTTTCTTTATTTTTATATACAGTTAAGTATATATTGCTATCTTTTTTTGACGCCTTAATAGAATTATCAATAAAATTACAAATTAAATTTCTAATTAAATCTCTTTCTACAACTACTTCATAATCTTTACTACTAATTATTAAGTTAATACTTTTACTCTGTAGTTTAGGCTTTAATGTATCTTTTATATCAAATAATATATCTCCTATATTTTCTTTTTTTATTTTAAAATTTTCACTTTTAAGTGATATTAAGTCCATCATTTTCCATGATAATTCCTCTAATCTTTTTCCTTCTTTAAATATATGGTTTAACCCTTCTATAAATATCTGTTCATTATATGCTGTTGAGCGAAGAAAATCTGCATATCCTATTATAGAAGTTAAGGGTGTTTTTAATTCATGAGTTAAATTATCTATGAATCTTTGTTTTTCTTCAGCTTTAAGTTCTAGTTCACTGATTTTTAGTTCAACAGCAGCTGCCATTTCATTAAAATTTTCTGCTAAAATACCTATTTCATCTTTAGAATCAATGGCTACTCTTTCTGAATAATTTCCCTTTGATACTATTCGTGTTATATTTATTAACTTATCTATAGGCCTTGTAATATACTTGCTTAAGATATACATACCAATAGCTAAAATTATTGTTACAATTATTGATAATCGAATATAAAAATTATATTGTTCTTTTTTATCTTCATAAATATATGTTACATCACGAGCATACGAAAACTTCAAATCTTCTCCATTTATATTTATTAAACTAGTTACAAATAATAATGTTTTATTGTCTACATCTCTTATAATATATTTCCTTTGAGAGTGAGATACATTTTTTAACTCTTCTCTATCTCCTAAAATCTTAAATTCCATGTTACTAAAAACTACATTATTATTTTTATCTAATATCTCTAAATAACTATCATTTGAATTCAAGTTTTCTAAATATTTTTTAATGACATCTTTATAATCAGCTTTAACTTTATTTCCAGACTTAACATATAAGTTATTTGAAAGCATATTATAATAACTAATCCCTGCCGAAATATTGCTATGTTCATCTAATGACCTATCAATCTCTCTTTTTAAGTTTAAGTTATGACTATTTTGTATTAAAAAAACAGCACTAAGGTTAAATATGATCAAAAATAATAATAGCGAATATATGGATATTTTATGCCAAAATTTCATTTAAGCCTCCCATCTGTAACCGACTTTATGAACCGTTCTAATTTTCTCATCTAAATCAAGTTTTTTTCTAATCCTTTGAATATGCATATCAACAGTTCTAGTTTCTCCTAGGTAATCATATCCCCAAATTTTCTCTAAAATTCTCTCCCTAGATAATGCAATGCCTTTATTTTGTATTAATAAACATAAAAGCTCAAATTCTTTTAGAGTTAAATCTATAATATTACCATCTTTTTTCACAATCATTTCTTCTATATATATTTCTAAATTTTCAAAACTTATAACATTATTCTTTTTACTGTAACGTCTTAGAACTGTTTCAACTCTTGCTAAAAGTTCTATAGACTCAAAAGGTTTTACTATATAATCATCTGCTCCCATTTTAAGGCCCTTAACTTTATCTGTAATGGATGATTTAGCTGATAAAAAAATGACAGGTATGCCCCTATGCTTTATTTTATCTATTATGCTAAACCCGTCTATTTCTGGAAGCATAACGTCTAAAAGTATTAAATCAAATTGTTCCTTTTCTATTAATTCTAAAGCTTGTCTTCCATTGTAAACCTGACTAGTCTCATAGTTAACCATTCTCAAATTAAGTTGTATTAAATCCGAAATCGTTGGCTCATCTTCTACAATTAAGATTTTTTCTACTTTCATCAGTTCACTCTCCACAAAAATAATATTTTATAATCGTACAAATCCCCCAAAAGGGATGAATAATACATTAGACTTTCATCGCAGTTAGCATTTAGTTATTCAAATCCATTACAACCTTGCAGGCAAGTGGTCAAGTCCGACGATTGCTTCTAACTCAATTCCATAGTCACACTTGAATAAGGGGTCCCGCCAATATTTTAACGAAAATATACGCCAAGCCCTCAATCCTGCTGGGCTTGGCGTTTTTTCATCCTCTAAGCTTGGTCCGGGACATTTCATCCGGAACGCAGGTCATTCATCCTCCTGCTCTTTAAGTGGACGCAATGAATTGAGGGACGTATTCTGCCTGAAATTAAATTTGTATTCGCCCAAAAAATGAGGAATCTTGTTTTCCACTAGTGCAATAATTTTTTCATTTCCTACATCACATCTTGCGAATAATGTAGACATATATATAACAAGACCTCGACTAAAATTGAGGTCTTGTTATATATCTAATACGTTTACTTCTTTCGCAAACTGCAGCGCCACTTTTCTAGAAGTAATTTTCTTCTCTTTTAACCGCTCCAGCAAGGAAAGATAAAAGCTTCCATCAAATTCCTTTTGTGCCTTCAATGTAATTTCAATAGCCGCCATTACTAAATGATCAGAGGCATCTGTAGACCTCTGTCCAAAATAAATAAAGGCGATCATGTCATCTGAAAATTTAAAGCCCTTGTCATCTAGTTGCAATAAGTAATTCGCCACAGATGAATGGTTTTCCATCGTCGTTGTCACCTTTACGCCCACGGGTTGTTAGAGATGACTTCCGCTAAATGACGGCGAAGGACTTTTAATTCCAGCTGTTCTACTAATTGTTCAGCTTCTGTCGAGATACCTGACCAGCTTGCTTCTTGAACGTTCCACTCAAGCGGCACTTCGCAATTAATTTGAGCTAGCTTGTGAGAAAGATAGAGCATATCGACATCATCGGTCAGCTTCTTCCGTTGCGAAGGCGTCAGCTTATCAATATTATTCATGATCTCTTCAATCGAACCAAATTCTTTCACCAGCTTAAAGGCTGTTTTTTCACCAATGCCTTTCACCCCAGGATAGCCATCGCTCGTATCACCCATTAATGCTTTGACATCGATAAATTGTTGTGGTGTAACGCCATATAATTCAGAAAAACTAGCGACCGTATGCGTTAAGTAATTGCCGTACCCTTTTTGCAACAGCATCACATCGATTTGGTCATCCAACAACTGAAGCAAATCCTTATCTCCGCTTAAAATCGTCACTTTTCGATCTTCTTGTTTCGCAATTGTTCCAATGCAATCGTCCGCTTCATAGCCAACAACGCCGATGTTTGGAAGCAAAAAAGAACTGGCGACTTCTTTTGCCAAATCAAATTGCGGAATTAATTCCTCAGGCGGTGCGGATCGATTCGCCTTATATCCTGAAAATAGCTCATTTCTGAATGTTTGGCTGCCCATATCCCAGCACACCGCCACATGAGTTGGATCTTGATGATCGACTGCCAATAGTAAATGCTTCATAAATCCTTGGACGCCATTTGTCGGCAATCCCTTTGAATTGTACATAAATTGACCGCTAACCGCTGTCGCATAAAAAGCCCGAAACAATAAAGCCATTCCATCTACAAGCAAAATATGCTCTTGTTTATTCATGTTGTCACCTCAACTGTTATTCTATCATATTCGAAAAAAACGCTTTAGAAAAATTATTTTCCAAAGCGTTTTACTATTATATTAACGTTCGCTCTTTTTCTCAATAGGTAAATCCTCGTAGGAAGACCAATCGCTATAGCTCCCTGCATATAGCTTTACATTACGAAATCCGGCTTCTTTTAAGGCGATAATATTCGGTGTAGCTGACACGCCAGACCCACAGTAAACAATAACAGGCTGATCATTGTCTAACTCACGAAAGCGATCGATTTGCTGTTGTTGATCTTTCCAGCTTGTCCCTTGCAGCCCTTCTTGGAAGAAATAATTGACCGCCGTTGGAATATGGCCAGGCACGCGATCCAGTGGTTCTACTTCACCATTGTAGCGTTCCGGCGCACGTGAATCGATCAGCACCGATGTTCCGCTCGCCACCGCTTCCTTGACTTCTTCGATGGAAACGAGCCAATCTGTTTGAATATTTACCGGGAAATAACTTGGCTTAGCTGTTGGAATCTCTTTTGTTACTGGAAGTTCGCGGTTCGCCCATTCTTGGAAGCCTCCATCAAGAATATACACATGCGAATGACCGAGGTAAGACAATAACCACCAACATCTGCCGGCAAACATCGCTTCTCCTTGATCATACACAACAACGATCGTCTGCTCTGTGATCCCGAAAGATTGAAACACAGCTTGAACATCTTCTACATTCGGCAGCGGATGCCTGCCTCCATGCTGTTGCTTCTCTCCAGATAAATGCCGATCTAAATGAGCGTAAAAAGCACCTGGAATATGGCCTTCCATGTATGCTTTCTCTCCTGCCTGAGCGTCCGCTAAACTAAAACGGCAATCGATGATACAAACATTCGGATCGTCTAAATGATTGGCGAGCCAGTCCATTGATTTGATAAAATTCATGCCTTCTCCCCCTTATCTTCCGCTTCCTTCAACCTTTTTTCCATCAGTTGCTTCACTTGTTCCTTAGGGTCCCAACAATCAAATGTGTAGCTAGGCTTTGTGGCAAACCCCAGCCGGCTACACATGTAATTCATCCCTGACTCGCCTTTGCTCGCCCGAAAATGACGACAAGTGGCGCACGTATGAAAACGACGAATGATCTCCTGTTTACGCTCGTTGAAGCTCAACTAATATGCGCTCCCATTCATCAATGTTCTCTGCATGGTTAAGGACATCAAGCCAAGCAGCAAATTGTTCTTTTGCATCCGACTCAATCGTTGTTTTGATTAACGTCATACCGGCATCGAGCTCGTTATAAGCCCATGTCCATAATTTTTCTTTTTCCGTTTCTAAATACGTATCTGCAAGCGTTGATAGTTGCTCTTCTAATTGTGCTTGCATTACTTGTTTTTCATTTTTTTCAAAGAATGATTTCGCGTTTTTAAACACGGCTAGTGCTTGGCTAAAAGTCGACAACGGCTCATTCGTAAAGGCAGTTGGGAACTCTGGCGTTTCTTGTGATGACCACTCTAATGGCGTAAACGATAGCTGCGACTGAATCGTTTGATAATGCAGCTGAAGGTTCGTATATTTTTCCGTCAATAGCTCGTGCACATGATTTTCTGTTCGCAAGCTTGTGGCCCGCATCTCTTGAGCTAGGTCATAACCAACCGCTTCAAGCAGTTCTTTTAGCGCTTGATTTAAAGCGGCTTTTACTTGATTATTGCTGAGTGTCGCTGGGTTAAACGATTCTTTAAAGAAATCTGAAAAACGGTAAAATACGCGCTGCTTTAAATAGTACATAAGCTCATTGATTTCCTGCGACAATCTCTTTTCTAGCAGTTGGGACGTTTCATTTGTTAAATGAGTCGCTACTTGTTGTTGCTGTTCGGTCAGCTCCTGCTGCTTCTGTTCACGGTTATTGCGATTTTCCTTCGCTGTCGCAATCAACTGACTCAGTCTTTCTACCCCGCGTTCCCACTCAGCCTCCGCTGATTGCACGGCCATTTGAGCTAAATCGCCATCAAGGAACTGGTGAAACGCTTGTTTAAACGGCAAAATTTTGGAGTTTGGATGATCCGTCTCCCCCCGCTCAATCTCTTGGATGGCCTGCAAACTAGATACGCCAAATAATCTCGGGAAGCGAATGCCGTATTGCAATAACTGTTCGGTCACATAGTTTTTCACTTCTTGCACTTCTTCTTCATCTTTCGCCAAATCAATGGCATTGACGATAAAAAACATTTTATCCATCTCAAAAGCATCCTTTACCCGGCCTAGCTGAATTAAAAATTCACGATCGGCTTTCGAGAACGCATGATTATAGTACGTCACAAACAGAATCGCATCGGAATTTTTAATGTATTCAAACGCCACGCCCGTATGACGCGCATTAATGGAGTCTGCCCCCGGTGTATCAACAAGCGTAACCCCTTGTCTTGTAAAATCACAATCATAATACAAGTCGATCGATTCAACGAAACAGCTTTGTTTTTCATTCGCCACAAACCCTTGGAACGCTTGCAGATCGACTAATAACGTCGTACCAAGCTGCCCCTTAAATTCACTATAGCCTTCATGAAAAGCTTTCAAAAAGGACAAATGAATTTTTTCGCGCCCTTCTCCTTCATTGGCTGTTAACAATTCTGGAATCACTTGATCTGCTTCAGCAAGAGAAGTAACCGATCGCTGGAACAATTGCAAGGAATGCTGAAGATCCAATAATAAATCTTGTTCTGTTTTTAAATGAACCGCCGCTGTCCGATGCGGATGCTGTTCATCAGGCGGATGAATGCGGTTAACCGCCGCCGTTGTTGGGTTAGGCGAAACCGGAAGAACCTTTTCACCAAGCATCGCATTAGCGAATGACGATTTCCCTGCACTAAAGGCTCCGAATAAAGCAATCGTGTATTTGCGCTGCTCTAAGCGATCGGCTTTTTGACGAAGTCCATCGATAAAACGCTGGAATCCTGGAATGCCATCAAGCTGGCGGTTCATTGTTCTCAGCTTAGACACCGTGTCGCTGACCGCTGCTGTCGCTTCATTCGATACAACGACCTCTGTTTCTTGTTCCACTTTTTGTATCGTTGCCGCTGTTTCTTCTTCCCACTCTCCGCTAAAAATGTCCACTTGTTCCCGTTCTTTTTCCCATTCCTGTACAAATTGATCGAATCGCTCAGGTAAATTCGAAAACGAACGAATCATGAGCTCATGTAAGGTATTTCGATGCTCCTCCATCGTCGCCTCCATGCCCGTTAACTGTTGAATCGCCGTTACTTTTCGATGCCAAACTTGCCACTTTTCTTTCAGCCCTTCTTGTTCAGAAGCAAACTGGACAGCCATTTCTTGTGATGCACGAGCTTTTAACTCATCTGTCATCATCCGAGCTTTTCTCTTCAGTTGATTTGCTACCTCATCACAATAGTTCAGGACATAATCGCCTGTCACTTTTGCCCCAGTTTTGATTGTATCCTTTAATAACGATTCATCGAACGGAATGGATAGTTCCTCCGCTTCTAGCTGCAAGGAGTCACTCATTAGCCCGCTTGATTTTAACCAGGAGGCGACCAACTGGCGAAGATGCCACTCAAGCTGGGCTTCCGTTTTCTCCTGTAAATCCGCCATCAATACATCAAGTCGGCGCTGTCTTTCTTCTTCCGTTTTCCTCTTGCTAAAGAACAGACCGACTTTAAATTCCGGCTGCATCGCTTCTAAAAAGTCCTTCGCTAATTGACGAGTAGTAGCTGGCATTAAATAAGCGTTTTGCAGCACCTTTTCCCGGCCTTCTTCTACTGATTTCACTAAAGCGTTAGCGTCGCGCTTATCAAGCTCTGCCTTTGTTTTCTGCTCGTTTGCAGTAATTTCTTCCACATTCCAGTTTTCACCAAGGATCGCTTGCAGCTGTTCTCTCGCTTCTTCTTGCCCTTCTTGCAGCCACTGTAGATGCTCACTGACCAGTAGACTCATCATCGTTTCAGCTGAACGGAGTGTTAATTGCTCTCGATTGGCCATACTTTGATGGATCAGCTCTTTCACTTCGGCAAAATCATTATAAGGAAGGTTCGGCTCTCTTAGGCTCGTGAAATAAAATTTTTCCGGATGAACATTCCAAGAGGCAAACGAGTCATAAACCGATTGCTTAAAGGCATCGAATGAGAGCTCTTCGTCGCGATGCTTATCAATTTGATTAATAATCAGATTCAATTTCACACCGTGAGAAAGCAAATCTTTCGTATAAATGAAATTTAATTCCGATTGCACATGGTTGTAATCCATTACGTAAAACACCATATCAGCTAAATGAAGCGCTGATTCGGTTGAAATTCGATGGGCATCATCCGTGGAATCGACTCCCGGTGTATCCATCACTGTCACTTCTGACGGCAAGCTGGATTCGCTATGACCAATTTCAATCGCTTCCACTTCTTCACCATTTTTACAATATTCTTTCACTTTTTCAAAACGGTATGGCGCCTGAAAAAGTAGCGGCTGGCGATCTTTATAATACACTTTCGCAAAATCCTCAGGGGCTTTATGAATCTTTACTAAGTTTGCACTTGTTGGAATCGGACTCGACGGCAATAGCTTTTCACCGGTTAACTCATTGATCATCGTCGATTTACCCGCCGAAAAATGTCCGCAAAACGCAACAATAAATTCTTCATCATGCAACTTCTTTAAAAACAATTTCGCCTTTCTCGCGCGCTCTTCATCCCCATATTGCTCAAATAAATCATGAAGCCAAGCTGTTCTAGCAATGGTTTCTGATAATGTTTGTTGCTGTGTTTCTAATGACATCTTCACATTACTCCTTATACACTGTCCTTACGTTAGGAAGCGGATTCTTTTTTTCTATTGTATATGATTTCTGCTGTATTTCCCATCGTAAAAAAGAAAAAAGAAGGCTTTATATCAGCCTTCTTTCCAAATTATGCTTCAGCTCTATTTACGTGATCGATCACATACTTCATAACGCCGCCGTATACAACTACTGTCGTCGCAACAAATACCCATACCATGATCTCCCCACCGTCCTTTTTTACTCAGTCTATATCGTTTCATTGATAATAATTTTCATCTTCACTTATACTTTATCACGAGCGATAATGATTTTCAATAGCATTCATAATTTTCCTTATTTGCTTTTCTTTTCTGTATTTGCAAGTGGACAATTTGGGCATTTTCCGCAACCTGTTTTTTTGCACATCTTTCATTCCTCCAATTTTTTATGATGGGCTAGGAAACGAAAAAAGCCAGCGATGACCGTTCCAAATAGGGAAGGTATCACTGGCTTGATCTGCGCACAGGTCTCTTTTTCTAGAGAGTTTAGCAGATTTGACAGTTTCGAATGTATCATCTAGCGGAATGAATATTCACTTGGTCAAAAAGAGGGAGTCTTTAAGGAAGTGACTTTGCATCTCCGCACGTTTCAGTATTGATATTGATTATTATAATCCTTCTTAAATTTTCTGTCAATTCATTTTTGAAACTTACCTTTTGGCAAACGCCTCTTGATAGTTTGTCAATTGTTCTAGCGCTTTCTCTTCTTCGTTTAAACGGATCATTAAAATGATTTGATTCAAAAGAAAATAAACAATCAAGGTCCAGTATGCTTGAAATATGAATGGAATAACGATCAGTTCGGCTGTCACAACAAAATAATTAGGATGTTTTAAAAAGCGAAATGGTCCTTTGACGACAACTTTCTCACCCTTTAACACAATAATTTTTGTATTCCAATATCGGCCAAGTGTGCGAATGGTCCATAGCCGCATCAACTGCAAGCCGAGGAAGAGAGCCAATAGAAAAGGCCATAATGGATAAAGGACTGATTGCTTCATACTCACTTCAACCACTAGCGCCACAAAAAATGTCGCATGCATCAGCACCATAAACGGATAATGTCTTTGTCCAAACTCCTCCGCTCCTTTTGCCTTCATCCACTTTTCATTCCGCTTCGCATAGACAAGCTCCACTAGTCGTTGTGCTGCCAACAATAGGATAAATAAATAAAAAAACATTATTCCCACCTCATTAACAGCATTTCTGAACTAAACCCAGGGCCAAGTGCAAGCATCAGCCCTAAATCATACGGATGTACCTCTTTTTGTACATATTGTTCCAACACAAACAGCACCGTAGCGGACGACATATTGCCGTATTGACTTAACACCGTTCTTGATACATTCAACTGATCCGGTGCTAGCTGCAAGCTCTCTTCATACGCTTCCAACACTTTTTTACCACCTGGATGAGCCACGATATGGCGGATCTCCTCTATTTTTGTTTGTTGACTTGCTAAAAACCCCTTCACTTGCGGCTCCAGCCATTGGTGAACAATGGACGGAATATCTTTTGAAAAAATCACATAAAAACCATTATTCTTTATGTCCCATCCCATCACCTCTTCTGAATCCTCCATTAGAACGGTTGCTGTTTGTTGAATGACAGGGAGAGGTCTTGATGCACGTTGAAACAACTGACTTTCCTCTCCAGCAACTAGCACACAAGCCGCTCCATCGGCAAATAAAGAAGTGCCGATTAAATTACTTTTTGATAAGTCTTCCACTTGAAAAGTGAGACTGCATAACTCCACCGCCACGACTAACACATTCGCTTTAGGATAAGCGAGGCAATACTCATGCGCTCGTGCCAGCCCCGACGCTCCTCCCCCGCAGCCAAGTCCCCAAATGGGCAGCCTCATCACTTTTTTCGAAAAAGGAAGACGATTGATCCACCGTGCTTCTAAGCTAGGGGCGGCAAGACCAGTCGTACAAACAGTGATGATCGCATCAACATCTTCATATCGTGCTCCGGCTTGATCTAAGCAGCCTTTGATTGCCTCTTCTCCAAGCTTGATTGCCTCCTCTAGAAATAACTGATTTTTCTCTTCAAAACTATGCTTCTCTTTATACCATTCCAGCGGTTTCGCTAAATACCTCGTGTCTATTCCACCGTTATCAAACACCGATAACAACCGCTCGATTTTCGGATATGTATGCTGAAATACATCATAAATCATCTCCTTCGCCTCTTGCTGATGAACAATATGACGGGGTAAGGCCGTTTGAACCGCAATAATTTTTGCCATAGTCAACTCTCCACTTCAATTGATAGGCTTATTTTTCCTTATTGTCCAGAACTTATTCATACAAACAACAGACATAAAAATAAAGTGAAAAGGCAAAATAAACAGAAATGATATGAGGAGATATCACATGAAAAATCTACTATCATATTCATTAACAGCATTTATCTGTTTATTTCTGATGAGCCATACAGCAGTCGCTGAATCGCTAAAGATGGAATCCAATAGAGGTCCTTTGCAAATGAAAGAAGAAGCGGATCAAGGAAAAGTTGTGTTTGAATTTAAAACCGATTTTGTTTCCATGGCTAAATTTTTCAAACTGAACGTAAAAGAATTCCACCAATTACGTGATAAAAAAAGCATGGTAGAAATCGCTCAAATGCAAGGAATCAACAGAAATGAATTATTTAATTACTTAGTGACTCAGCATTATAAACATTTAGAGTTGGCCTACCAAAAGAAACAAATCGATTTAGAGTTTATCATGGATTATACTTTGCATTTAAAAGAAGATATTATTTGGGAAATGCACGTTAAAAAATAGGAAAAAGAAGCTCCTATTCTAATGGAGTAGCTCATTTAACTTTAATAAGAGCAACTCAAATTGGACAGAGCTTCTTTATATGCAGATGCACCGCTTCCCCTGATTTTTGCACCTCTCGTCAGTGACATAAGAAAAATCTATAGCTTTTTTGAAAACACCTTACTTACAAACTCCATAAACGTTTTTTCTTCTCTTGGGACAATGGACAAGTCCTCATGCCAAATTTCAACAATTGACCAATTCTCAGCAGGTAAAAATCCCATAGCATCGCCAGAAAAGTTGTCTCCAAATAACAAAACATTCTTTATTTCTGGGTAATCAACGTCATCATAAATTTCATCAGCTTCAATTAGTCCTCCATAAAACATAAAGTATCCATCAAAAACAGATCCAAATCCTACTTCCGTTAAGAAATCTATATAATCTTGCGGAATATCGATAGATGCTAATTCTTTCTCCGCTTTTGATTTTGACATCTTCTGAAAGTTATAGTCGCTAGGTGCTTCATTTATTTTTTTAAGAATATCTGCATATCTTCCCATTCAATAACCTCCAAACAACCTTGATTTATGTATGAAAGAAACACTTTATTTCCAATTTTAACAGATTTATTTAATTTCGAAACGCTGGAATTATGATTCTTTTTTGTCAGATATAAAGCAAAATGATGTGATTTTCAGCTTACGAATTGGCAAGCCCATCATTTAGTAGAGCCTATTTGTCTGTAGACTATAGTCATTCGTTTACTCTTATTTCTGAATTACCGGACTTAATTTTCAAATTTTACAATAAAATAACAAATCCATCCATACATAAGGTATAATTTTACACAAAACAACTCAATAGTTAGGAGGGAAATGATGAGGAAAATACTATTTTTCACAATATTAACATTGCTTGTGTTTTCTTTGATTGCTTGCGATAACGGTAATACGAACTTGAAAGCCAACACCATTTCTGAAACTAAGTTAACAGAAAGAGAGCAAGCTATACTTACAACTACTGCGAATCAATCTTTTATATTTGACTTCAATGTAGATGATAAATATAAAAATGTAGACTTATGGGTTGAAAAATATGAATCAGGCAAGTTAGTCGGAAAAGTAAACGATATTTCTACTGAGATTAAAAATAAAGGAACTATTATCTTCACAACATCGAACACGATTGAAGAAAGTAATCAAGCTCTTTTTACGATTAGTGTTCATAATGATGGAAGTACAGCTGCAGGATCAAATCAGGAAACGGTTCCAAAGGATTATCTTAGTATTGTGTCGGGGAGTAACCCGCTAGACAACGCTTCAATTACCGATCAAATGATCTTAGCTAGTATTTGTTATTCAAGTAGCGAAGATGAAGTCAGCACTCTTTCCAGTGATTTTTATCGTGATGCGGATAAACATATGGATGAGCTAAAAGACTATGAAGTTGTCTATTTACTTAGAAGTGAATTTAAGTGATTTCTAGGTTCCATTTTACACATGAGGGCGGTTGTTAATTTCAATTCCAATCTCTCGATGATATAAAGAGAATAAATTTTTTCAAGCAATAACCTACTTTCTAATATGAAATGATTACACATGAAGTAGAAAATCTGCATGATATAGAGATGAATGAAGAAGGATCGAAATATTATGTGGCCTGTTCTGATAAAGTGGCATCAGATGATGAGGGCGGAGTATTAGTTGGTGGAACAGTTTCTAGGCCAGGTTTTGGAGATGGATATTATCCTGTCTTTGTGCAATATGATGATAAAAATGAGATTGTAGGTGTACTGCTAGACTTTTGTACAGAAGATGAAGACGAATAAGCAATTTGAGATGATAAAAAATAACAGCACAAACGCTGACTTTCGTTTGTGCTGTTACTGTTCATGTATTTCTGCTGTCAGCTATGGGGTCAGACCCCATAGCTCTGTTATGTTTCCATGGTCATTCTAGACTTGTTATCATTCAAAGTCTATATCTTCCCTTTCAAATACCTCTACTTTTATAGCTGGAGATAATCTTGAAATCACTTTTTCATAACTTGAATAATTGGAATTTCCAGTAAGTATTCCAATCCAATTACCGTCATATCCAACCCAGTATATAATTGCTTCGGCTTTAACTTCTACCAAAAGGACATTTTTATCTTGATTCTCTATCGATACTTCAGAAAAGACCCAAGGGTAATTAGACCACAAGACTGTATCTAGAGCGCAACCAAACGTAATCAAGTTTGGCAATAGTGCAGCAAATGTATCCATATTTTTCGCGGTGATTGTAATGACGGTATTTGTTTTGTTTACCCTCACTATTTCATAATGTGCAGCAACTTCAAGGCATTTATCTAAAAATTCTTTCTGCCCAAACGATATTCTAAGTAGAATATAGATAGGAGACATGTTTTGTGATTCCATTAGTTTTAAAAGCCACTGTCCATTTCCATGTTTCAAAACGTCCGTTTCAATGTCAAAAGAGAAAGGAAGATGTCCTTTTATATGAAATCCGTAAATACCGTTCTTTAACAACTCTTCTAACTCTTTTGGCGGATAGTAAGCTACTTCTGGCAACATATTACGATCCTCCCTTTTCAAATAGCACATCTCATTTTAATCTTGTTTAGGCCCATATATAATACTTTTTATCAGTAAATCTCCATCCGTCTTTATAAGCTTTATTGAATTTAAAAACATAGTGGTATGCCGGATTAGAAATATGATAATGCCACATTTTAGGTTTTGATTTTTTTCCCTTTAAAAACCGTTCGTTAGTAGGGTTACGTGATCAACTGGGGCATAATTCAATTGAGACAACAGTTCTGTATACTAACTACTCGCAAAACGAACAACGGGAGGTATTCGGTGAAGCTACTAAAGAATAGTGTATAATCGATAAAAATTGAATAGATCATCACTAATTTTCATTCGTATTAATAAGCTAGAAGCAGGTTTCTCAATAATTCAACAATAGTATCTTTAGTCCAAAAAGAGTAATAAATGTAAGAGTGCTAGGTATCAAAAAACCTGAATGATTCCTAGCACTCATTGTTGCTTTTAAGCAAAAATAAATTTTAGTCTTCTAGAATTTGAGCATTTAACAAATTCATTAATTTGGTCTTACCTTGCTCAAGCGAGTTATGATTTTTAAAATATATTAAAAGCGACAAATACTCAGTAATATGAACAACTAAATTTTCATTTGAGAAAAATAACAATGGGACCCCCTTGATAGCCATTTTCCCAACAATTTTTATTTCGGAGTAACTTTCAATTATCGCTCCCCTATAATCATCTTTTGATGATGGAGGTTCTTCAAAGATCTTCGCTTTTAATAAATTAGAATAATACTTTTCATAATCTTGTCTTATCCATTCATTAGTTTCATCCCATATAGGGGAAGAGTTTTCATATAAAAGCCAATTTCTTTCAAGACTAGGTGTCACGAGCACCTTTCCCTTAGGAAAAAGATATGGGCCTGCCTTTTCTAGCCAAGTAAAAAACTCTTCTTCTAATTTCAACCACTCTTTTTGACTAAAAGAAGGGCTAGCATACTCATTCTCTATCGCTTCAAATCCCCATGAATCGTATAGTTCATGAAAATTTATTTTTGATAACAGATTGTTAGGCATTCCTATTTTTAAAACGTATTTGTTGTTATCTTCATCTTCCCAATCATAAAAATCGTAATTTATTAAATTTTTTAATAAATCATTCATTTTTAATGCTTTCATTAATTCATCTCCTAAGTAGTAAGAACTACTTTCACTCTCTTATTTTGCGAGGACTTTACCTAAACCATCTAATGAGGCTACTCTATCGCCTTTTTTAATTTCCATTTACTGCTACAACGACCACCTGTATCTTTATCAATGCTCCAACCTGTTTGGGGATCTCTATATGCAGTTTCCCCTCTCATTTTTCGATTGAATTTCCCTAAATTAACTTGGCCTTTTCCTCATTATGCAAAGTATCTATCAATCTCCTATTGAAGATCGAATAATGTATAATTAACGCAATCAGAGTCTCATTATTTGCATGAATAAATACAAAAATAGTATAATATTTATTTTTTTATAAAAAAATTCGATCGAAACATTTTATGAACACTGATATATCAATGTTTTCTTTATATTTTCTCTTCTAAAACGGTTAATCTTTTTTATAAACGTCGCGACTTTATTTTAAATCCACAGATTCAATTATTTTCTTTATTTATAAAATATCCAGCAGAAATCTTAGTAATAACACCCTCTAAATTCCCATAATTTTCATCATTTAAAAATAAACTAATTCCAACCTCAGTTATACAGAGTAGTGAGGCAGTAGAATGTAGCGAAAAATATAAAACACCTCGGTTTATTGAATAAGGTTTAGAGCTAAAAGCCTCAAATTTATCAGTAATTAAAACATAACTATCTAGTCCAATCATTATAGTTTCAAACATTTTATCTATTAAAAAATTTAAAACTGTTTTATTTGTGAGCTCTATAATGAAAATTGGATTTTTATATTTTAAATAACTTAAATTAAAATTGATCTGTTTACTCTTCAATTCATCCTGAAATTGTTCTTCATCACCTCTTAATACACTTATAAATACTATAATTGGAACAATAGACTTTTGGTTAAGGAAATCCACTACAAATGGCTTTAATAAAGAGATAGGTTCAATAATTAAATTAAATACCTTAACTTTTTCATTGATCGTAAAACCATAGCTATCTAATGAAGAACTGTCAGTTTGGATAGATATAGTAGGAACTGAGTTCATACAGAAGTATCTCTCCTTTATTTTTGTATTTTGTATCCTTTAGGTCCTGCTTCTGGCACATTGTAATGTGCATCACCTACGTGAAAATGCCAATACCCACTTGCTTGTAATTTCTTTCCTGTTTTTTTATGAATGTAGGTTGCTTTACCATTATCAATTGAAAATACTCTTCCGCCTTTTCCTTTATGTTTTTTCTTAGTAACTAAAACAAGATTATTACCAACATCCCACTGAATTTTATACTCCTTTTAGAGCTATGGGGTTAGACCCCATAGCTCTAAAAAGGTGGATGAAAATGATGAAGAATAATACTTGATTTGAAAAAATTTATGGTATTTTATAAAAAGGAATCATCAGATGCCATTCTCAGCTTATTTGGTACCCTGATGACTCCTTTTGTTTTTGGGAAAATTGATGTTACAAGTTTTTATCTAGCAATGCTAAAAGTCTTTTACCGCTATTGTCTACAATATCTTTTTTAGCTCCATATTCTAATAATAAATGAACAATTTCTTTATCAGCATGCTCAACCGCGGCAAATAGGGCGGTTTTTCCCTCTGAATCTTTTATTTCTAAATCCGACTTATTTTTAATCAGTACTTCTACAACCTTTCGATGGTTATATGCACAAGCAATAATTAAAGGTGTAGCATTATCAGAGGATTCATTTCGAATATCCACATTCGCATGAGAATGAATAAGATAACTCACTATATCCTCATGTCCCTCGCTCGCTGCTATATAGAGAGGAGAAAAACCGTTTATATCCTTTAAATTAACATCTGCCCCTGCCTGAATTAATAATTTCACGCAATCTAAATGCCCTTCTTGTACTGCCCAGTGTAATGGAGAATAGCCTTCTCCATTTTGATCTTGTTGGTTCACAGATAACCCTTGCTGAATCAATATTTTGGAAACTTCGACTCTTCCGTGTGCTGAGGAAGCATGTAAAGGAGTATATCTGTCACGATGTACATCTAAATCACAACCGTACTCAATTAGCAGCTCAACAATAGAAGTAAACCCTTTGCTACTAGCAATTTCAAGTGGTGTCGAGCCATCGATATCTTTGGAATTAAGGTTAGCGTTCATGTCTGCCAAATATTTAACAACTTCATATTCATCTTCTTGAACTGCCCAATGGAGTGCTGTATATTTATCTTTGTCCCCTTTGTTAATATCGAATCCATCCTTGATGAATTTTTTTACAATACCTAGTTCTCCATGTGCTGCAGCTTGAAATATATTCATTTATTTTAATACGCCCCCTTTAGGAATTAAAAGATAATTCTATACTCTATTCTTTGGATAGAAATAATGGTCATGTTTACGCGGATCTTTTTTCGGTACATTAGGATAATGCACTCGCTCCTTGTCTTTTCCTGCACGTTTTGAGCAATGATGCAAAAAATCAGATTAATCATTTGAAAGTTAAGAAAATTATACCGATAAACTTATCAATCTCTCACTAGACATTAAATGACTTATAATTTACGTGATGGGGTCTCATTAGTTGCATGATCAAATACAGCAATAGTATAATAATTTATCAGACGGAATAATATAGGTATTAATACTTATATTGGAATTAATTTCCCTTGTTGAGTATAAAAATTTGATCAAACTAATGCTATTAACCATGATCAAAGAACAAAATCCATAAAATGATAATACCCAAAAAAAGATTGTGACCTTTTATCTATAGGTCACAATCTTTTTAAATGATAATCTTCGTTTGTGCTACTAATATTAGTATATTGCAATTGTACTTACGACACTTTCGACCCACTCAACGCCACCACTTGTTTACGTTTACTGCCGATTTCATTAAACAAGATATTCAAAACGATCGCCGTCATACTGCCAGCCACAATGCCGTTCCCCGTTAAAATTTGCAGTCCTTTTGGCAAGTTAGCAAATAAATCCGGAACAACAGTCACACCAAGTCCCATTCCCACGGAGCAAGCAATAATTAATAAGTTCTCTTGCTTCTCCATATTGACTTGGCTCAACATTTTAATTCCTTGAGCAATGACCATCCCAAACATGGCGACCATCGCTCCCCCGAGAACAGACGGAGGAATGATTGTCGTAAACGCCGCGATTTTCGGCACTAACCCTAGCACCACTAAAAATCCTGCAGTGTAGTAAATCACCTGTTTTGATTTCACACCTGATAATTGCATTAAACCGACGTTTTGCGAAAAAGCAGTATAAGGAAACGCATTAAAGAGACCACCAAGTATAATCGCAACCCCTTCTGCACGATACCCTTTCGCGATATCTTTCTCTGTGATGTGCTCGTCGCATATATCACTCACGGCAAAGTAGACACCTGTTGATTCTACAAGACTAACCATTGCCACTAAAATCATCGTTAAGATGGCTGTTACTTCAAATGTAGGGGTGCCGAAATAAAACGGCTGCACCATATGGAAGAAAGATGCCTCTTGCACAGGTGAAAAGTCGACCTTTCCCATAAAGAAAGCAATCACCGTTCCGACAAGCAAACTAATCAGCACGGAAATCGAACGAACAAAGCCATTAAAAAAACGATACAACACAATGATTAATAGTAATGTCGCTCCTGCAAGACCAAGGTTGGATAACGAACCAAAATCTTTACTGCCAACGCCTCCAGCCATATTATTCATCGCTACTGGAATTAACGTCACTCCAATAATGGTTACCACGGAGCCGGTCACGACAGGTGGAAAGAAGCGGACAAGTTTACTAAAGAAAGATGATACTAGTAAGACGAAAACTCCCGAAGCAATAATCGCTCCATATACGGCGGAAATGCCAGACGATTCACCAATGCTAATCATTGGAACGACTGCGGTAAACGTACATCCTAATACAACTGGCAAGCCAATTCCTAAGAAACGTCCCTTCCAAACTTGCAAAAAGGTCGCAATACCGCACATAAAAATATCAATCGATACTAAATAAGTTAACTGTTCCGCTGTTAACCCTAACGCCCCACCAACAATTAATGGAACAATAACGGCTCCAGCATACATCGCTAGTACATGCTGCAGTCCAAGCGATGCCGTTTTTAATACAGAAGTTTTCATGCACGTGCCTCCTCGACAAAGGTCACTTGGCCATTCTCTAGCGATTGAACGCGAGCAAGTGACTCAACGCGTACATTCTTTTCTTCAAGCAGCTTTCTTCCCTCTTGGAAAGACTTCTCGATCACGATTCCGATTCCAGCTACATGCACACCAGCTTGCTCGGCAATATTTAATAGTCCTAAAGCCGCTTGGCCATTGGCTAGAAAGTCATCAATAATCAGGACGCGATCTTCTTTATTTAAAAAGGCATTAGAAACAGCAATGCGATTGGATTGTTGTTTTGTAAATGAATACACATCCGCTGTTAATAACCCTTCCGTTAACGTAAGTGATTGGCGCTTTCTCGCAAATACAACTGGTACACCCATTTCTAATCCTGCCATCACACTCGGGGCAATCCCGCTAGATTCAATCGTCAAAATTTTCGTAATGCCATCTTCGGCAAACAAACGAGCAAATTCTTGTCCCATCTCTTTCATTAATACCGGGTCAATTTGATGATTTAAAAAGGCATCTACTTTTAATACCTCATTTGAAAGTACTTTGCCTTCCTCAATAATTTTCTGCTGTAAACGTTCCATGTTTGTTTCCCCCTCAACAATAGTTGATCTTTGGGGCATAAAAAAGCCCAAAGATCATTACATTCCTCAAAAAAAGAGTGAAGCAATGCCCTTTGGGTTCTTTCGCTGCATTCATATTTTCCTATGAATGCAGCCACTGCTCACTCATAGTCAGACGATTTACGGTCATCTGGTAGAAACTTGCAGGCCCTATTCCTGCCATTATATGAGCGAATGTTAAATTTTAATTAATAATGTATTAACATTATACCAGCAACATGAAGAAATACAAGCTTATTCACGAACAATAAACGTTATTTTTGAAAAAACATTCGTTGATTTAAACAAATTTCCCAGTATTTCTATATTTCCTCTTCAAATCTTACTCATACAATCTTCACATTTCCTTCACAAATCCTGTTATTGATTGTGATAATTCTCACAGATGGATTCTATTCTCAACCTTATGATGATGATAACGAAAGATATTCGACAGGAGAAAAAGGAGTGAGATCAATGGCAAAGCTTGAAACGAAAGAAATGACAGAAGTAAAAGTAAATCCAGAAGATTCTTCATCATTGAAAGGCACTTTATATGCTGTATTTGGAATAGGAATATTTTTAATCATCACTTGGCTTATCGTTTTTTCCATTTTCTTAGAACGCAATTAAGAGAGGAGTCATAAATCATGCATCTTCACCGTTATGAAAAATGGTGGCTAACCTTTGGAATTTCGTC
Organism: Bacillus sp. FJAT-52991; assembly: GCF_037201805.1. Lineage (GTDB taxonomy): Bacteria > Bacillota > Bacilli > Bacillales > Domibacillaceae > Bacillus_CE > Bacillus_CE kandeliae. Next base: position 2,122,775 of record NZ_CP147404.1, read on the forward strand.
TTTAGTCGTCTTTCTTGTTATTTTAGGAATTAGTGCTTTCCATCAAGGTCATCAGCCGCCTAGTGCAAATGCCATCATCAATCATGAAAAAGTAGAACAAATTGCACCTTTTGATAAACCAGGTTTAAAGAAGGTCGAAGGAAAAGATTGGGATTATGAATTAGTTGTCCTTGCATCAGCCTTCTTCTATAACCCTGGTGAAGTCGAAATTCCAGTAGGTTCAAAAGTGAAAATCATTGCCACAACAAAAGATGTCGTTCATGGATTTGAAGTGGCCGGCACGAATATTAATATGATGCTTGTTCCAGGTCACGTGAATGAAATCGTTACCACATTTGATGAGCCTGGCGAATATCTTGTCGTTTGTAATGAATACTGTGGTACTGGTCACCACACAATGAAATCGATGTTTAAGGTGGTGGAAAAAGAATGAACAATCCGTTAACAAAAGTCGATCGCCGAGATGCTAAGCTAGCGATGGCTCATATGTATGTCGCGTTTGCGGCCCTTGCACTTGGAGGACTTGCTGGTCTATTGCAAGTATTAGTTCGCTCTGGGC